>DATNNY010000244.1:0-7007 GCA_035601635.1 Pyrinomonadaceae bacterium | reverse complement strand
TATTGTTCGTTCGGCATCATCGAATGACTGGCAGCCGATCGCGATGCCCAAGGTCCTCTGGTTGAGCACCGCCTTGATCCTGGTGAGCAGCATTACGATGGAAATCTCGCGGCGCTCTTTGAAGCAGCACAGAAACTTCGGCTATGGGCGCTGGTTGATTATCACAATCGCGCTGGGGCTGGCATTTCTGGCCTCGCAGCTGTTCGCCTGGCGGCAACTCGTGCGGCAGGGTGTCTACATGGCCAGCAATCCGTACAACTCCTTCTTCTATCTGTTCACGGCCGCGCACGGTTTGCACTTGCTCGGCGGCATCCTGGCCCTGGGTTATCTCTTGGTGCGCACGACCAGGAAGCGCGCAACACTCGATGGTGAACTTCGGCGCGTGGGCGCGGCTGATGCAGCTACGATTTACTGGCATTTTATGGATGGACTTTGGGTCGCGCTGTTTTTGCTTTTGTTCTTATGGAAGTAGCAGTGGCACAGACTTCAGTCTGTGTCTGTTAATAGAGATCTTCGAAGTCGATCGCAGACTGAAGTCTGCGCCACTTTTTGGAGGTGACCGGTGGCAACTGAAGCACAGGCTATTTCGGGCGATTGGGGCGGCGGCACACTGCCGTATCGCGTGGGCCACAGAAAGTTGGGCATGTGGCTCTTCATCATGTCCGATTCACTGACGTTTTCCGCGTTGCTCATCGCCTATGCATATGCGCGCGCGTCTAACGTTTGGCCGACGCCGTTCAAGTTCTATCCCAGCATAGTTTTCTCGTCGATCATGACCCTGGTGCTCTTATCATCCAGTTTGACTATGGTGATGGCCGTGTCAGCTTCTGCGCGCGCTCAGAAGTCCAGAGCGCGCAAGTGGATTCTGGCGACCGCCTTACTGGGCGTGACCTTTATTGTTTTACACATGATCGAATGGCGGCACTTGATATCCGAAGGACTGACGCCATTCAAATTGCCCGCCGAGTGGGCTGAGAAGTGGCCGGGTGCGACGCCGCTCTTTGGCGCCACCTTCTTCGGGATTACCGGCATGCATATGTTCCACGTCGCCACCGGCTGTATTTATCTGCTGATTGTTTCCGGGCGCGTCAACAAACTGAAACACGAAGATGTTGAGATCAGCGGTCTGTACTGGCACTTTGTCGATCTGGTCTGGATGTTTGTGTTCCCGATGATCTATTTGCTGTCAATTGACATGACCAAGTGAGCTGTGCGGACTTGGGATCGAGAGATCGCCTACACAGATAAGCATCTCTGGAAACCGTTGGAGGATCTGAAATGACTGGACATGCGGAAACCGAAGTGCATTTTGCCGGCAGTAACAAGCTGTTCATTTCTGTCTGGGTTTGGTTGTTATTATTGACCGGCTTTGAGGTGTTTCTCGGTTATATACAACTGCCGGTCACTTACATGCTGGTAATCTTGATGGGCGCATCGATAATCAAGGCAGCGCTGATCGTGGCGTACTTTATGCACCTGAGATTCGAACGCTTGAACCTGGTGCTGACGATTGTGCCGGCCCTGGTCATCTGCATCTGCCTTATGCTGCTGGTCTTTTTCCCGGACAGTTTTCGTTCGAGGAACCTTCGCTCTCCAGCTCCGGTTACTGTCCCGACTGAGAAGCACTAGAATTCTCCGGAATGAACGAAACACACAAATCCTTAATGCGGGTGGGGCTGACGGCGTTGGCCGTGATTTCGATGGTCGCTTTTTCGCCACACTCGGCGATGGCCCAGTGTGTAATGTGCCGCGCCTCGATTGGCTCAAACAGCATCTTTGCCCGCAACCTGAATATCGGGGTGTTGGTGTTGCTGGTGCCGCCAGTGGCAATGTTCTGCACGATCTTTGTTCTGGCTTTTCGTCATCGCAAGTCCGGCTGAGCGAGACGACAAAAACCAGTCGGGAGAAAAGTGGACGACCAAAGCCAGTTGGCAAACATAGACGTCGAGAAGCGAACCACTCGCGGACGCGCCTGCCCGATATGTGGTGGAAAGATTATCCCATCTGATCGCGCGGTTTATCAGAACACCGCTGATCCAAACGCGGTATATCCGCTTTGGGAGTGCGAGCGCTGCGGTTATCAGGAGTTGGTTGAACGGGCGCCCAAGGCGGCTAAGAAACACTGAGATCTTAACCATCGAATAGACAAAATGAAGCGGGAAGAAACATTACTGAATTTGGTTTGCATCATTGCGGCGGCGGGCTTTTTCGCGCTGATCGCGTACGACCTCGTCGCGGGCGGCAGTATCATCAGCACGGACGGATTGTTTTTTATTGTCGTCCCGCTGGTGTTTGCGCTTTCGTTCCTCGCGGTGCCGGGCTTCGAGATCTTGTCGCGAGTTTTGGAGAAGCGAAAATCGGCGGGTGGCGCTACTGCCCCTCAATTGGCTGCAGCCGGCGGGGCCCCAACTGCTCGGCTGAGTGGCGGTCAAAGTACGCCAGCCTTAAAGGACGCCAGAGGAAGATCGATGCCGCCAGACGTGAGCCGCATGGTCAACCAGATGAAAGCGGGCAAAGAAAAAGAGTGACCGAAAAAACAACAGGTCCAATTCGACTTATCGGTCATAGTGAGTAGGGACACTTCTAATTAATGACGGATTTCTATTCGGTTCTCCCGCATCTCAACGCAACCTTGAATGCTTCGAGCTTTGTCCTGCTGTCCAGCGGTTACTACTTCATCAGGCGGAAGCGAGTCCGCGCTCATCGCAACTGCCAGTTGGCCGCGCTGACGGCTTCGGTCGTATTTCTGATCTCTTATATTGTCTACCACGCTCATCATGGAGCGACCAGATTTCCGGGGCAGGGAATTGCGCGGCCCATCTATTTCACGATCCTAATCACCCATACTTTCCTGGCGGCAGTGATTGTGCCCTTCGTAATCATCACGGTGCGACGAGCGAAGCGCGGTGACTTCGCGCGTCACAAGGCAATCGCCCGCTGGACCTTGCCGATGTGGCTGTATGTGTCGATCACTGGTGTGGTGGTTTACTTGATGCTCTATCACCTCTATCCTTCCCGCTAGATCACGTGAACGCGCCAGCTGCATGACCAGTAACGGAAACAGTTTCGGAGCCGAAGTCACAACTCCGCTAAAGCCAAAGCCTCGCCGCGCGTCTCTGCCGCTGATCATTGTGGCGGCTTTATTCATCATCGTGCCGTTCCTCACGTGGTACGGCACCTGGTTTGGTCGAGATCTTTCCGATCAGGACATCGCTGCTTATCTGGCTGACGAGAAAAATCCCCGGCACGTTCAGCATGCATTATCAAGAGTCGAAGAACGCATCGAGCGGGGTGACCCCGCGGCAAAGAAGTTCTATCCGCAGATTATCGCGCTCGCCAAGAGTCCGACCGGCGAGATTCGGAAAACCGCCGCCTGGGTAATGGGTCAGGACAATAAGTCAGAGGAGTTTCACCGGGCGCTGCTGTCTTTGCTCGGTGACAACGATCCACTAGTGCGGCGTAACGCTGCCTTGCAATTGGTGCGGTTCGGCGATGGCTCTGGCAGACCTGAGCTGCGTTCAATGCTGCAAACGTTTGAGGCGAAATCAGCGATCGCGGGTACCGTAGTAAGTCTTTTGTCTCAGGGGACTCAGATCAAGGCCGGCGGCCTGCTGGCGAGAATTCGCGACACTTCGAATGCGGTACAGGAGTTTCGTTCACCGGTGGACGGAGCCATCGGACTTCTGGCAGTAAAAGAAGGAGACGCAGTGAGTGCGGGGCAGACCATTGCCTGGCTAACCCCTGACCGGTCGACCGTTAATGATGCCTTGCAGGCGCTCGCGTATGTGGGGACCAGGGATGACTTGCCCGTGATTGAGCAATGTGCGCAAGCGAGCGGCAGTGCGGAAACGGCCCAACAGGCGACCGCGGCGGCGAAAGCCATTAAGAGTCGGTTGAATTAAGCAGCGGCAACGGTCGGCGGTGGCTCGGGAGGCAAATCTGGCAGAACGATTCCGTGAACTGCTTCCCAATCGTCGGTAGGAATCATCTCGATCGCGTCCCATGGACAACCATCGAGGAACGCTCCATCGGGTCCCTTACTGATACACTTCTGGCACCCAATACAGAGATAAGGATCGACTTCGATACGCCCAAAGGGTGGGTGGTCCTCGTCCGAGATCCAGAACATGCAGGCTTCGATCGGACAGTATTCGATACAAGCCGGTGAGCCGGCGCATCCGGTGCAGCAATCAGTGGTAATGGCGAGAATCCGCGGCCTCTTCTTGCGCGTCGCTTTACCGTCACCGACCGACATCGGCCATTCTTTCTCAACAATATCGAACACTTTGTGACTCGCTCCCATTCTATGGCGCTGCGATTTACTGATCGCTGCTACCTTAACACAGGCTCGAGTCTTCGCTCAACGACAATAAAAAATCAAATTCGGGTGCAGTCGAGTGACTTTTTGATTAACTAATGTTGCTGACGAGATAGTTCGTTCGATCGTGGCACGGCGCGCGCAAGGAAATTCACCATCAGAGGAGGATTTGACCATGGAGAGCATTGTAGGAATTTTCAATTCACTAGCTGATGCGAAGCGTGGTGCGGCCATGCTGCGCGCTTTGGGGATTGCCGAGAATCGCATTACTGTACTCGCACCCCACACTTCAGAAGCCGAGGTTCAGGCGCAGATTCCGGCGACTGATACTGAACAGCCAGGCATGGGTCAGGCTATGGGTGGAACTGTCGGAGGAGCTCTGGGTGTAGCCGGCGGTGCGACAGCGGGCGCAGCCGCTGCTTCTTTGCTCGTTCCGGGAGTCGGGCCCGTGCTCGCGTTCGGTATCATTGGCGCGGCGTTGTTGGGAGTCGGAGGCGCGACGGCCGGAGCTTTGGCAGGCGATGCGATGGAGAAATCGATGGCGGATGGATTGCCGCACGATGAAGTCTATGTTTATGAAGACGCATTGCGCCGCGGCCGATCGGTAGTTATCGCCTTTGCCGATGACGAACAAATCGCAGAGAATGCCCGTGCCGAACTGGCGCGCGCCGGCGCTGAGTCGGTCGATGCCGCTCGCAATGAATGGTGGATTGGTTTGCGTGATGCAGAGCGAGAGCATTACACCAGCCAGGGCGGAGACTTCAATCTCGATGAAGCCAAGTATCGCCTGGGCTTCGAGGCAGCGTTGCATCCGGATCGGCGGGGCAAGCCCGGTGCCGATGCGACCGGAAGCTTGCAGCAGAAGTACGGCGCGGATTCCCGTAGTCAAGCCTTTCGACAAGGTTACGAACGCGGTCAGCGTTACCAGATCTTTATAATAGAAAGCTATAAGGTGGCGTCACGAGACGAGAAGAGTTCAGGCCGCGCGGCCTGAGTGCGGTGCGGTAGCCCGACTGTGAGGGAGGGCCCGTTTCACTTTCAATCTCGATGAGTGCAGACTGACAACTCTGAAAGAGACACTCCTCAATATTGGCATAGCTGTCGCCATTCTTGGCGGTAGCTATGCCATCATGCATTTCTTTGCGCGTGCCATGTATGTGCGTTGCGAGTCATGCGCGACTCTGAATGCGCGACGGCGAACCAATTGTCGGGCGTGCGGTCAGGGGCTTAGAAAGTGAGTTTGCCCATTGCTCTAAGGAATGTCCGGGGATGTCTTAGCAGCCCCAAGACAACTCTTACTTCAAATCCATTCGGGTGATTTTGGGGATCGTTTTTTGTTTCTCTTCACAGGACTGTGGCTGGTTTTGCCGCGCGCCGTCGGGTGACCACTAACACTCCGGCAAAAATTAAAAGGGAAGCAAATACTTCGTGGAAGCTTAGCGATTCGCCCAGAACCATCGGCGCCACTACGAAAGCAATTAACGGCTGTAAGTAAACATAAACCGCAACAGTGCTCGGCGGCACACGCTTGAGTGCCCATCCATTCAGGTAATATGCTCCCGCGGTAGGCAAAACGATGATGTATAAAATCGCCAGCCACACCCGCCACGAAATACTGCTCAGCGGTAGGTGCGCCAGCCTAACCGCGCCGGCGGGCACCGCAACCACGCAAGCCACAACAAAGATCCAGGTGATAACGCTGAGCGCGTTGTAACGCTTCATCAAGTCTTTCGAAACCGCGATGTACGCTCCATAGCAAAGCGAGTTCGAGACGATCAGCAAATCTCCGGTGCGTGTGATGGGTGAAAATTGGGCCCGGCCCGGCCCAATCAGATAAAGCACTCCTGCGGCCGCCAGCGCTATCCCCAGTACGCGCCGCAGCGTGCCGCGGTCTGTTCCGAGGATGACGCCGACTAGTAGAGTGAAAACCGGAATGGTGGTGCTCAGGAGAGTCGCGTTGATGGCCGTCGTTAGCGAGAGGCCTTTCGTGAAAAGCAATTGATTGAAGACCAGGCCGAGGAGGCTCGATGCGATCAGCAGAGGCCAGTCACCTGTCTCGATCTTTTGGAAAGTCCCGCTCAATCGGGCGAGAATCAGGAGTGTCAAGGCAGCGCCCGCGACCCTGAAACCAACAAGAGCAACTGAGGGTACGGCGCGAAGAGCGATCTTGCCTACAATGGGCCAGGTCGCGAACAGGACTTGCACGGCAATTAGAGCGAGATGCGGAGCGACTGGGCTCGTGGGTTGGCTTTGCCTCATAACTCAAGATGTGTGTCGGTCAACCGACCTGGTACGGAACCGCTTGCGGTTGCAAGCGGGTAATCTCGTTAAAAACACCCGGTTGCTATCGCAACCGGTTCCGTAACCAACTCGCCTAGTCGAATTTTAGGCAAGGCCTCGTGGGTTTGGAGTTCGGGGTCACGATTACAGGATTTCAGTCACAAAAAAGATCGGGCGCCATCCCGATCTGAATCAACGCAAGTTGAAATAGGATTTACTAGCCCAGGAAAAGATAGAGCGGGTTCTCCATGATTTGTTTGAAGGTGCGGAGAAACTGAGCGCCTACGGCGCCGTCAATCACGCGATGGTCGCAAGACATCGTCACGCGCATCGTCTGCTTGATTACGACTTCATTGTCACGGGCGACGGCCCTCGGCTTCATGGCTCCGACGGCCAGAATCGCGCCCTC
>DATNNY010000243.1:0-26073 GCA_035601635.1 Pyrinomonadaceae bacterium | reverse complement strand
CCTGATTGGCGTTGAGCAACTGGCGCGCCATGCCGGCGATGACGGCATCGAAACCAATTTCGCGAAATCGCTCGTCCCGCTTCCAGAGGTTAAATAAGAATGGGAACGTGTGCGGCTCGGTGATCCCGTCGTCCTCGTATTCGAAAGTTGTCTTCTCGCCGGAGTCCGTGACGCGCCTGATGCGAATTGGATCAGTGAGCTCGTATTTGGGGGACGCTATACGTCCAGAGAGGTGGTCCTGCAGCGCATCGCGCAAGTCCCCGGCCTGCCGCTCACTTAAGACACGAATCGGAAAAATATAACCATCCTCGTAAAAGCGGGTGATCTCGTCAAGCGTCAGTGGCTCCTTCCTTACGTTCCCCATGGCGTGTCCTCCTAACGGATCATGACTACTGGGTTGCTTGCAGCTCGGCGGGATTGCGCTTGTTGGCGATAAAGCTGTTACCCCAGGGGCCTTCTTTCTGATATTGGGCAAAGGACCAGTCCGGCAGCGTGACTAGCCATTCGTTAAATGCTTTTTGCTCTCCAAAGTTAGGATTTCCGCGAAAGCAGAACCAATCATCGAAAATAATAATAGTTCCATCTGTTAAGAGGGGAGTTACGAACTCCAGCGCGAGCCTTGCAGAGGCATACAGGTCGCAATCGACATGAATGATGGCCGCATGGTTCATTTCGTACTTTCTGATTGTCTCTTCCGTACAAGTGTTCTTGAACGAGCCAGTGACCGTGACCACCTTACTCAAGGAAATCCCCGCCAGTGAGAGGTTTCTCCGAAAGGCACCTTCCGTGGACCTATACTTACCCTTAACAAAATCCCTCGATTGCCGATCAATCCCATCAGGTTCAGGCAAGCCCTGAAATGAATCGAAGGCAAAGAATCTCATAGCCTGCCACAGTCTTTCTATTTCCAGCTTGTCCTTTTCTGAACGTTCCGGCCCATGGCGTTTCTGACGCCGGCTGAAAACCTTTCTTATTGCATGATACGACTGGATGAACGAGCCTCCTGAGTAGACACCAAATTCCAAATAATCGCCTTCAAGCTTTTCTGCGGCAACCAGATTTGCGGCTTTGTGGATCATCGTGTGTTCCAGCGATTGGCCCCGAAGTCTCGCCGCAGCCGTCACCTTACGAATAGGGTAGAGGATACGTTCAAGCGTCGAATTCATGGGTATCGCTAGTGGAATCTGCGAATAACATCCAGGATTAGCAAAAAGAAAAACGCTGGTCAGAACTTTCACTTTCAAGTGGGAAACGACAGCGGGTCGCCGCACTCCACAAGCTGGGCGACACGTCCGACCGAAACCACCGCCGCGAGAAAACTTTCACCGCCCGTCATTGCTGGAATTTCCAGATTGAAGAATTCCGCAAGGCGCTGCTCGGCGGGACCACCGTGCCGGCCGGGATGAGAGGGTCCTCGAACGCAAGCTGCTGGAAGTTATGCATCCCTGCTGAGCTTCGGCCTAAGACAATTCGCTCTATCCATTGGGCCCAGCGATCATCCATGTCGCCCAGGCCCCACTCGAGCGGTTGCCCATAGTATCCGCTGAAGTTGGCTTCATGCGCGATACCGGTTCGTTCGCCGGAAGTCTGATCAGTAGCGGTTACGCTCGCACCGGGAGTGAGCGCAGGTTCGCCGAGGGTCTCGGAGCCGTCTCTAACCCGGGCCTCCTCAAAATAACTCATCCAATGAAAGTCAGTCCGAAACGTCTTGCCGGTGTTTCGGTCAAAGGTAGGTAGGATGACCAACTGCTTCTGATAGTCAATGACACTGCCAACATTCTTCACCAAAGGATACCGAGCAAGGAGGTATGTTTGCAGAGCGTCAAAGAATTGGTCGAGATTTAGACATAACTGCACGTATAACCACCGGGACGGATGGAGAGTGTAGGGTAGCCGTGGCAATGCTTCGACGTCCATGTGATCGCTCGTATCTTCGTGTTCGAGAAAGTGCCGGTAATGGTCCGAGACTCTCTGATACCAATCCTGAGTTAACACCGTGGACCGAAATCCTTCCTCGATCAGGCTCTGGTAGAATTCCAAATACGGGACGTTGTGCGTCAGGCGTAGATATATGGCGATTCGTTGAGTCAGACTGCCATTATGTAAGGCCTTGACGAAGGCCGAATAGGCAGACATCTTGATCCAATCTTCACACGAGTAGGTCTTTGACTGGACCACGAGCTTATCTCGCATTCGGATGAGGTCTCGACCCTTCTCGCGAGAGCGAAGTGTATAGTCGAACATCACGCGCCCGATCGTCTGCATTTGCCAGTGGTCCACAAAACTTTTCTCGGCGGCCGGCGCATTAGGCAGGAGACGATAGGCTTGGATGAGGTAATCCTCATGAATACCCCATTCCATCAAATCCGCCAGGCACGACTTCCATAGCGAGTAGGTGTCTCCGGGAATGCCAAGGATCAGTTGCACTTCGACCGGGACACGATTCGCCATCATGGCTTTCACCACCTCGACCTGCTTCTCAGGAGAGATGTTGTTCCGTTCAGTGGCAGCCAGGACCTCCTTTTTTGTGTGTTGAATGGACAAAGCGTGCGCCGTACAGATACCGCTTTCGGCGAACTTCCTGGCGATCGCGATCACTCGATCCGGATGGTTCTTGGCAGCGCTGTAGAAGATGTATTCCGGGTACCCTTTGTACCTCTCGCGGGTCGCGTTGATAAGATCTGCGATCTCAACATCCCGCGGAAGAATACCAAAGTTGGCGTCGGCCAACATGACTCGCCCGATCTTCATGCGGCCCATCCAGTCGACTTCAGCTTCGATTCTTGCCATGTCGAAACGCCGTATCTTCGACATCGTACTTGAACCCCAGTCACAAAAACTGCACCCATAGGGACAACCCCGGTTCGTCTCGAATATTACATCGAATGAAGCTGGTCCGTACTGTTCGATCAATCGCTCATAATACGCGCTCTGTTCAAGGTAAGGGCTGTAATCAAACACGGTGGGTACCTGGGCCTGACCGGTGCAAATTAGGGCGCCGTCTGATTGTGGAAGATACAAGCCGCCGATGTCCTGAAAATTGAAATCATCTTTCGAAATTCTGGACAGTAGTTCGCGGAAGGTAAGTTCGCCGTCTTTGACGACGACGATGTCGATGTAGGGATGTTTGCGGAAGAAATCCGGATCTTTGTAGTCCGGCTCCGGTCCGCCAGCGACCACCAGACAGGCCGGATTAAGTGACTTAACGTGCCGAGCAATACTGCATTGGACTTCCCAATTCCACGTGTAACAACTCAGGCCCAGTACGTCAATAGTAAGATGCCGGTAGGGCTGCAGCAATAAGTCGGGGCGGTCATTTCGCCAGATAGGCTCAAGCCACTCGTACGCATCAGTTCGGTTACCATGATGCTCCCAATAAGACTTAAGTATCGCCCACATGTAGGGAAGGTAGGGCTTCGAATTGTCGAATTGAAGCTCACCCGTGATGCCCTGTGGCTCACTTATCAGGATGGTCTTACGGATTGAGTGGTGCATATCTTAAGCTTTCATCTACATCGTGAATCCACCTCAGACGCGAGTTGTTCGGGGACTGACTTCGTCCATAGTCATTCCGGACATGAGTAAAGTCAAGGTGGACCATCAGCCGTTACTCAAACTGCTCTGTTGCTAATAGTTTTCGAACTAAGCAAAATCTCCGCTAAGCGCTGCTGCGGAGCGCAAGCAACACCCTCCAGGACCTTGAGATAATCTTGCAGTAATAGGTTGACGGCCGCGGCTTCATGGCGTTCGAGTTCGTGAGTAATGTTGACGTGCAACTGATGGTCATTCTCACGCACCAATACATCCAGTCCCGGTGGCGACATTCGACTCGGCATCGACTGGGGAAGATCTATCGAAGTGAGAACAAATCCACCCATCCGTGTAGCTCCGCCGCTTTGCGACGGACTGGCGTCGCTACGCCCCGTACCTGCCATCATGTTGAACCTGACGCTCGAATAACTATTGGCTTGCTTCCATACCTTGGAACTATTCCCGTAGAATTTAGAAAAAGGTAATTCCTGATGATCATAGGCTTCGAGGACCACGTCTCGCACCTTCTGTAGTAACTGGGGAAAGGTAGCAACCGCAGGCACTTTAACGCGCAACACGATGTAGTCGGCAAGCCAACCGACCACTCCTGTGGTTTCCGGACGATGACGGTTCGTCACCGGTGAAAGAATTCCGAAGTCATGGTTGCCTGTGTATCTGTGCAAAGTGGTTATCAGCGCCGCGAAGACCAGCATGAACAGTGTCACTCCCTCACGCCGGCTTAGTTCTCTCAGCGACTCCAGCAATGATGCGGGTACTTGCAGGTGTTGAATCACCACCGTTCGTTCGTTATTCTCCGTGGGGATCGTTCGTTCGAACGGCAGGAGTATTTCCGGAACCACCTTGAGCCCATCGAGGTTACGCTTCCAGTACGACACCAGATCTTCCAACACGGATCCCTGCAAATTGCTTCTTTGCCAACAGGCGTAGTCGGCAAATTGAATCGGAATTTCGGTGAGCGGTGACGGTGTGCCGGTCGAAAAAGCCCGGTACAAAATCCAGCTGTCTTTGATTAATAAGTTAATTGACGAACCGTCAGCGATTAAATGCGACACGCTCAGCAACAGGAGATGTTCGCTTTCGTCGAGTCGAACGATAACTACTCGCCACAACTGACTCCGGCTCGGGTCGTATGGTCGCTGCGCCTCCTGCGCAAGAATTCTTAACGCCTCCTCGAGACGCTTCACGTGGGCCATACTGTGCAGGTCTATCACCGGCACGGTAAGCCTCACGGGCCGGGCAATAACCTGTCGCGCTCGGCCATTGACTACGGAAAATGTTGTCCGCAAAACCTCATGACGGCGCGCCAATTCATTAATTGCCAACTCCATCGCGGCTTCGTTGAATGTTCCTTGCAAACGAAAACATCTATTGAGCGTGCCCGTATCGCCCTCGGGACTGGACCAGAACTCTGCCAGCACATCTTCCAGCAGAAAGGATAGAGGCAACTCTTGAGTACGCGCGACGCGCTCGATGCGTGTTTGGGTGAGCCGGACCGGACTCAGCGAGCCGCCTAATGGTGGTTCTTGAAGCAATGCTTGTTCAACCGGCGAGAGCGCCGCGGACTTTGTGGAGAGTGTGTGATCTTTCAGGCGACCATCTTGAGCATGCATTTCGGCCTCAATTCTTTCGTCAGCGGACACCATACAGTTAATGGACGTGAAGTGCCAGACTAACTTTCCCGTTTTAGTGAGGTGAATAAGTGGGGGGCGCGGTAAGTTATAGACTTTCACCTACTACCCCCGACCGTTAAGATCGGTATGAAATGCTTAAGTCCGGAGTTAAACGAAACTGGTGGCAAGCATCGCGGTGGCTACTGCTACTCCTGATTTCATGGAGTCGTGTGCGGCATGTAACGCTGACACGCTCCACTGGATATCTTGCCACGAAGCATCCCGTTCGCCGCGCTCTATCGCTTCGACAAACGAGTCGAGAGTAGCGCCGATCCAGGCCGAGTGCCAGGAATCAGCAGTCAATGATTCAAGCTGTTCTTGAATGTCGTTCTCGCCGATCGTTCTCAAGGTAAGTGTCTCACCCTCGATGTTAAGAATACCTGACGAACCATAAATCTGAAGTACGGTCTCACGAACTGTACTAAGCCAACTCAAAGTTAACTCGGCTTGTTTCCTCCCGCCATAGTCAAGCACTACATGCGCGGCGCGCTCGGCCTCCCAACCGTTGTTGACTTTATGAGTAGGGTTTACTTGCACGAAAATTGGAGGGGACTTGAATACTCTGGACGCCAGATAAAAACCGTGGTAGCCGAGATCGGCAAGTATCCCGCCGCCTTCGCTTTTGGATTGTCTCCAGGCCGGCTTCCAGTAGTCCGCGCCCATGGCCGGCTGAGAGCGCCGGGCGGCGAACAGGATTCTCTGCGGCTCTCCGATTTTTCCGGTCGCCACCAATTCGAGGGCCCTGCGAATAACCGGGGCAAAGTACCAATTATGACACGCAGCGATGATCGGCCCGTCGGAGCGACGCATTAGCTCAATGCGACGCATGGTTTCTAAGTTAGTGACGAACGGTTTTTCACAAATGACATTAATGCCAGCTGCAATAGCTTTTAGAATTAGGTCGCCATGTGCTGCTGGTTGAGCAGTGATGTCGACAAATGTCAGAGATAGGGAGCTGAGCAACAACGCATCCAGGGTGGAAAACACAGGGACATTCGGAACCAGGGCCTGCGCCAGCGCGCGTCCCTGAGGTGTGGGCTCTACCACGGCAGCGAGCTTCACCTTGTGATGACGCGAATACCAGGGTAGGTGCCCATTTCGCGCGATGGCACCGAAGCCTATGAGTGCAGCTTTAATTATTGACAGCTCCTTTTATCATCCCGACCTCGCGAGCGGGACCGATCACTTGAAATCCCTTGTCGCGGGAATTAGGCGCATAAGAGTGCCCGTCGTCTTTCCTGCAAAGCTTCCACTAAGACGTACGGATTGTATGGAATGACGCCCAGACGAATATTCGGCTTGACGGTCGCGCCATGAAAATCGGATCCGGCAGTCACTACTAAGTCGTGCCGCGAGCAATAGTCTCCGAGAAAGAGATCCTGCTCGGCTGTGTGATAACTTGAGTAGACCTCTAAACCGGAAAGACCTCGAGAGCGAAGCTGATCTATGATCTCGACGTCGTCGGGAAGCGTAAGACTACCGCCCGGATGCGCCAGCACCGGTACGCCGCCGTAAGACAGACTTAGTTCGATGGCTGCCGTCGTCGGATAGCGGGTTGACGGCTCAACATAAGCAACACCGCCCGGCCTCATATAGTCGAGAAAAAAATTATGATACGGCTGGTCCGATCTTCGTCCGTCAAAGTAGTCTTGAAATATCGGCAGTTCGACATTACGTCCATTGGTCATCGCTGCTTTCACGATCACAGAACACTTCGCTGCTGCGTGAGGGCTTACGGCTTTGACCTCATCGTAATCTACGTCTATTCCCATCCCGTTAAGCAGAAGGATCAGCTGTTGGCTCCGGGCTTCGTCAAATTCTCGTATTGTAGCTAATTGCGCGATGACACCGGGCGCGGCGATGTCAATGAAGTAGCTCAGAATATGAAGCTCTCTGCCTCGAAAGAAGGTCGTGATTTCCACGGCTGGCAAGACTTCCAGGTCATAGTCCCGGCAACACTGAAGTGCGATGCGAGAGGCCCCAACCGAATCATGATCGGTTATCGAGATCGCACGAAGCCCGATATCCCGGGCCATTTGCAGTATCTCAAGAGGTCCATGATCGCCATCGCTGCTGTGCGATGTGTGTATATGGAGGTCAACGAAATCGTTCATGCCTTAACTCAAACCATTGCTTTCAAAATGATGCTGCTTGAAGTGAGATGTGGGTCAATTCAAGCGCCAACTACCGGCCGCGAGTTGCCAGGCCCATCGCCTCAAAGCCTCTTCTGCATACCTCCAGGGTAAGGACGATGTCTTCCGTGGTGTGCGCAGCGCTTATGAACCAATGATGATTGGGGTGGAAGAGTACGCCCTGTTTCGTCGTTTCGGCGTAGAAGGCCGTCATGTCGGCTTGGCGTTCGTCCTCATCAGACGAAGTGAACTTCAGAAAGGGACATGGCGGATATCCGACAACCTGTGCGGGCACGCCATATTCCACGATCAGGGTGCCGAGACCCCGGCAAAAGATCTCGCCCATCTCCCATATCTTTTTGATTGCGTCCGAGTCTCTCAAGATCGAGATCGTGGCCACGGCGGCGGCCATCTCGGCAGAATTAGCGTAGAAGGTCGATGCTATGTGCGTACGTCCGACACACCTGAGAACGTCTTCTCGTCCGACGACGGCCGAAATCGGATAACCGTTCGACATCGCTTTACTAAAAGTGGCCAAATCAGCCTTGACATTAAAATACTGCTGCGCTCCGCCCAGGCTCATGCGAAAGCCGGAACGCATTTCATCGAGGATGAATAGGGCCCCATTCTCATGCGCAATGTCTCTGACTTCTTGCAGGAAACCGGAGATCGGCGGGTCCAATTCAAACGGCATCATGATCACGCACGCGATCTGATCCGGATACGCAGCGAAAGCAGCGCCGAGCGAAGCGGTATCGTTATAGTTAAAGGTAAGGGTCTCAGAACGAGCGGAGGCGGGAACTCCTTCGGTACGAGTAGCCGTCCAATCGTGCCAACCATTGTAGCCCCATCGCACTACTTTATTTCGGCCCGTGTAAATACGAGCCAACCGCAGCGCCCCACTCGTCGCGTCCGACCCGGTCCTCATGAGGTACGCCATCTCCGCTCCTGGAATTACGGCGGTCAACAGCTCCGCGAGTTCGACCTGGAGAGGTCGCCAGAGAGGTGAAAGGCAAACACCCTTCTCGAGCTCTTGCACCACCGCGTTCGTCACACGCGAATCTGCGTGACCGAGAATAACGGTTCCATACCCCAGGATATAATCGACATAACGGTGACCGTCCACATCCCACAGATAAGCGCCCGAGGCGTGGCTTGCGTAGATTGGGTACGCCCCTTCAATGAATCTGTCTTCTCTGCGGATTTCACTGCGCGTGGCAGACCACGCCTCGCAAAGCTCACCGCGACGCATCCATTCATTCGAGAGCTTAAACTGATTAGGGGAGGATGAATATTCCAACGCTGGCTTCCCTTCGTAGGAGGATTCGCGATTCAAGTCGCCGGCCCGCCTAAATTTCGAGTGCGAACCATACTATCACAGCGCCGCTAACTTTCAACCTCTGCTGCGTTCTGTAATATTAGCCCGTTGTCTTGCTTCTTCTGCGTGGCGTCGGCCTTCTCGAAGCTTAAGCGGAGAATCTTCGATTCAAAAAAGCACTCCAGAGGAGACTGAAAACGCAAAGAGCACCCCTGATTTGAAAGCAGGCCACCAACGGACAATGCCCTAAATTGGTTTCGTGTTGTCTTTCTCTTGGGCGAGAACGATCCACGAAATCACACGAAATAGGCACGGAAAAACTTTTTGTTTCGTGAGGGTTCGTGGGCCATCTTATTTAGCAAAGGATCTCCAAAATGGGGTACCACCCGATACTGACCTGACTACAGGGCAAAGTGAAGCGACAGTGGTCGAGGGAGCCACGCTTGTTTTCAGTAATGGGCCTAACACTAGGCCAGGCTTTGGGTGCCCGCCTCGGGATTTTGCGGGAAGTAAGTTGCTAACAAGATGAAGTTCCGTTGTTGCGGGAATGTTGGGCTATGATGAATGCCGTTAGATTGGTTATTGAAGTTCATCAACGATAAGCTGATTGAAGTACATTCGGCAGTGATCATGGCCCACGCTCTGAATGACAAGCGTCGACTGAGAGTAAGGGATCCTTCTCGTTCTGATATAGGAGAGACTAATTTGGCCCAGCGTTCGTCTGAAACGGACTGGCAGAGCCCGCCGGCCAGTCTCGCGTTAGAAACAAATGAAGTACACCTCTGGCGTGCGAATCTTCAAGTGCCAGCCGGGGACCTCGCACGTCTTCACGGTCTTCTTTCACCAGATGAACGGGCCCGGGCTAAGAGCTATCGTTTTGAGCGGGACCGCGAACGCTTCATTGTTGCTCGCGGATTTCTGAGAACCATACTCGGTTTATATTTAGACTGCGGGCCGGCCGCGCTGCATTTCAATTATGCCGAGCACGGGAAACCCTCGCTCGCGGATCCCGTTTGCGAAGACGCCAGCTTAAACTTCAATTTGGCGCATTCCGGAAAATTGGCCATTTATGGCATAACGCGCCGGCGAGCCCTCGGGGTTGATCTGGAGCTCATCCGACCGGACCTCACTGGTGAAGACATAGCGCGACGCTTCTTTTCTGCAAACGACACGGCCAGCCTGCTGGCGATTCCCGCCAGTCGTCGACAGCGAGCATTTTATGATGGCTGGACTCGTAAAGAGGCTTTCATTAAAGCCAAGGGGAGTGGCCTCTTACTGCCACTGGATCAGTTCGACGTCGCCCTCTCTCCGGGAGAGCCAGCGGCTTTGTTACGAACAGGATGGGATCTTAGTGAAGCATCGCGGTGGTCATTAAGAGCAATAGATGTGGCTCCGGATTATGCCGCGGCTATCGCTGTTGAAGGCCATGACTGGCGCCTCCGATGCTGGTTGGCGAGTGTGGAGATCTTGCGCTGGATTAGTCCAAACAGATCCGTTTTCGACGCATAGCCGATTCCAGTTGCACCATGCGACGCGATCACGCGGGCCCCGTTACAGGATGCTCATCGTCACCACGCGATCAGCATTCGCGTCTCCGGCCCAGGCTAACAATGAAAGCAGTGATACAGTATTATCGAATTGCTGGGAGACTCACGAATGGCAAAACATCTTCTCACTCTCATGGATCTCAATCCACCAGATCTATCTTATTTGTTGAGAAGAGGGTTGGCTCTTGGACGAGACATAAAGGCAAACGCGCGGCCGCTGGCCAACAAAATCGTCGGCATATATTTTCGCGGTCCTTCGACGCGTACGCGCACTTCCTTTGTCGTCGCGGCCCTCAAACTTGGCGGGCAGATCATCTGTTATGGGCCGAAGGATCTGCAGATCTCGACAGGCGAAACTATTGAGGATACCACCAGGGTTCTCTCCGGCTTCCTCGATGCGCTCGTGATTCGCACTAACGAGACGATTGAAGAGATGAGAGCTTTGGCCCAACAGGATCGGATGGCAATCATAAACGCCATGAGCGATAGCGAGCATCCGACTCAAGCCATTGCCGATCTAATTACGATGCAAGAAGCGTTTGGTCAACTGGACGGAATCCACGTGTTATATCTGGGCGAGGGCAACAACACTGCCGCTGCGCTCGCCCTCGCTGTCGCTCTGACGCCTGGGATGACGCTAACGCTCGTTACGCCTTCGGGCTACGGGTTGCCCGAAGATCGCCTTCGAGGCGTCTCCAGTCTCGCCCAACGGAACGGCTCGCTCATTACTCAGCACCACAGCGTTGACGACTTACCTGAAAAGGTTGACGCGGTTTACACGACGCGTTGGAACACAATGGGCGTTCAGAAATCAGATCCTGGTTGGCGAGCAGACTTCGAGCGCTATCAGGTGAATCGCTCATTGATGGAGCGCGTGTCGAAACAGGAGAAGACTCATTTTTTCCACGACCTTCCGGCCAAGCGCGGCGATGAAGTCGCTGCCGAAGTGCTCGATGGGTCGCAGAGCCTTGCGTTTGTGCAGGCTCAACATAAACTCTCCGCCGCAATGGCTGTTCTCGAGTGGTGCCTCGTCTCCCAGTAAGCGTACCCATAGCAAGACTTCTGCAAGCTCTGGGTAAACCACGCCCTCTCAAGCGCTTTGAGAAATTTGTAACTTAATTTACAAAAATTTGACGCTCCTCTAAAGACATTAATGACATGACCTGAGTACCCTGCCTCGACACCCCGGAATAGGAGCGTAAGAATAAATAAATAAAGCGTTAGTGCCTGGCCACATTCACACGGGACTGTGCTTGGGAGGGGGTTGATTATGGAGATATCAGACGGCGGCAAGCCTCTCTGGTATGCCGTCTACACCAGACCGAGAGAAGAAAATCGAGCGGAGAGCAATCTTAGGGCGTGGGGCTTAACAACGTTCATGCCTAAAGTAAAAGGGAATCGTTTCAATCCGTTCACGACAAGGCCGCTGGACACAATCGAGCCGCTCTTCCCACGATATCTCTTTGCCAATTTTGATGCCGCCACCTTGCTGCACAAAGTCACCTTTACTAGAGGAGTGCGCTGCGTTGTAGGGTTTGGCAGTAGTCCCACTTCCGTAAATGAAGAGGTCATTGGGCAGATCCGATCGCAAACGGATGTGAATGGCGTTGTAGTATTTGATAATGAGATCAAGAACGGCGACAAGGTAACGATACGAGTTGGACCCTTTCAGAATCTTTGCGGCACGGCGGAGCGCTACGATCAAGACCTCGATAAGCTGCTCATACTTTTGTCTTCAGTTAGTTATCAGGGCCGGTTGCTGATTAATAGAAGCTTCGTGCGGAAAGCAGAATGACTCTAGTTCAGCACGCGCGCTGACTCGGCCTTTAGGCTCGATGCTCAAAAGCATTACCTGGGACGTGTAGGTCGCTACTGCGGTAGCTTTGTCTGTGCGATCGTCGTGATCAGCGCCAGTAGCCACTTGGTTTCTCAGCCACTATTCCTCTCAAAATGACTCAGTGCTGCTGGGTTCTAAGTCACTTGCGACAAATCATGGCTCCAATCGAGGCAGATGAAAGAGTCGCAGGTATCTCTCCTGCATCGTCCTCCCATCGTTAAGTCCTTTCAATTAACTGCAAAGCCTAGACTATGACTGAAGAAGTTTTGGTTTTTCCGCTCTCGTCTGCGCAGCAGCGGCTGTGGCTTATGGACCAGTTCAATCCTGGCTCCTCAGCCTACAATCTGCCCACCACGTTGGTTTTCGAAACTGGCCTCGATATCTCATCGCTGGCGCGCGCCTTCAATGAACTTCTGAAACGACACGAAATCTTACGCACGCAGTTCTCGACAGTTGATGGCCAGCCGGTACAGGTGATCTCGCCGACGGCCCAAATTAATCTCCCGATCGTTGACCTGAGCGGTTTGTTGCCGGCCCACTGGGATGAAGCAGCTCGGCGACTCGTTCAGGAAGAGGGACAACGGCCGTTCGATCTGTCTCGCGGTCCACTGCTGCGAATCACTCTGCTAAAGCTCACCAGCCAAAGCTACGTGATGCTTCTCACAATGCATCACATCATCACCGACGGTTGGTCCATGACCATCCTCCATCGTGAGATTCATGCCCTTTACTCAGCGTATTGCAAGGGCGAGCCCTCGCCGCTGGCGGAGCTTGCAATTCAGTACGCGGACTTTGCCGTTTGGCAGCGTGAGCAACTGAGCAGCCCAGAGTTAAAGACAGAGCTCGACTACTGGAGAAAGCAATTAGCCGGGATAACTACGTTGGAATTGCCGACCGACAGACCGCGCCCACCCATTCAAACCCATCGCGGCTCATCGGTAGTGTTTCATTGTTCGCAGCAGATCACAGACGGTCTTACAGAGCTTAGTCAGAGTGCCGGCGTCACGCCGTACATGACTCTCCTGGCCACCTTTCAACTTCTCCTGTCTCGCTATTCCGGCCAAACCGATATTGCGGTTGGCACGGCTATCGCCGGTCGCAATCGGATCGAGACTGAATCGCTCATAGGCTTTTTCGTCAACACGCTGGTGATGCGAACCAACGTATTCCCTACGCTTAGCATATGCGATTTGCTCGAGCGCGTGAAAGAAGCTTGTCTGAATGCGTATGCGCATCAGGATCTGCCGTTTGAGAAACTGGTTGAGGAGTTGCAGCCCGAAAGAGATTTGAGCCGCACTCCACTCTTTCAAGTCATGTTCGTGTTGCAGAGCGTCCCTCAGGAGCCTTCCAGGACAGGCGGCGAGAAATCAAGCCTATTTGATTCGCACCCACAGACGGCCCGGTTCGATCTAGTGCTCTCTGTGACGGCCAGCCAGAACTCCCTAGCTTGTTCGCTTCTCTATAACACGGACCTGTTCGATCGCCGACGAATCGAACGCATGGCCGAGCACTTTCAAAATCTGTTAGCGGCGATAGTGGCCGAACCCGAGAAAACGATCGGCTCTTTGCCTATGATGAGCGACGCCGAGCGGCAACAGATTCTTACTGAATGGAACGACACGGCGCGCGATTATCCTCGGGACATCTGCATTCATCACCTCTTCGAGGCACAGGTTGATCGCACACCTGAGGCGATTGCTCTCTGCTACGAAGACCAACAGTTCACCTATCGACAGTTGAATAAAAGGGCCAATCAACTGGCGCACTACCTGCGCGGGCTGGGAGTACAAGCTGAAGTGCTGGTCGGTTTGTGCGTGGAAAGATCGGTAGACATGTTGCTCGGGCTGTTGGGAATACTCAAAGCGGGAGGAGCATATGTGCCGCTGGATCCTGAGTATCCCCTGGAGCGTCTCTCTTTTATGTTGCAGAATGCTGCGGTCACGGTGCTGTTAACTCAGCAGAGACTTATGGGAAGACTGCCGCCACACCGGGGGCAGACCGTTGCCTTGGATTCGGATTGGTCGTCAATCGCAGCCTGCGGGACAGAGAATCCTTCAAGTCTGACTCAACCAGGCAATACCGCGTATGTGATCTACACCTCGGGCTCGGCCGGCACTCCGAAGGGCGTGATGGTCGAGCACCGAAATGTAGTCAATTTCTTTTCCGCGATGGACCCGCATTTTCTGACGGCGGGGAGTCCGGGAGTTTGGTTGGCAGTCACCTCGATCTCGTTTGATATTTCCGTACTCGAATTGCTGTGGACCCTCGCTCGGGGTTTCAAAGTCGTGTTGCCGTCCGAGCCGGATCGCACGCTTCAAAATGAGGGCACTCAAGAAGGTGCAAACGTGAAGCATCGCGATGATCTCACGCCACAAGCGCGCAGCGCGACTACTGCCGCCCGGGGACCGGCACTAACGCACATCCCGCCCATGTCTGAAGACACGCGGCCATCGGCGCCGGCCCAGTTGAGCTCTGCACCTCAATTCAGTCTTTTTTATTTCGCTCATGATGGTACATCCGCGGTGGCGCATAACCGGTATAAGGTGCTGCTTGAAGGAGCCAGGTTTGCGGATCAACATGGGTTCACCGCCGTCTGGACTCCGGAACGCCACTTCCATCCTTTTGGCGACCTCTATCCTAATCCGGCGGTTGCGGGGGCCGCGCTGGCGACGATCACCAGTCAAGTTCAAATCCGGGCCGGCAGCGTTGTGTTGCCGCTGCATCATGTCGTGCGCGTGGCCGAAGAGTGGGCGATGGTGGATAACCTCTCAAACGGCAGAGTCGGTATTTCGTTCGCCTCCGGATGGCATGCCGCAGACTTTATCTTTGCGCCGGATCACTATCGGCGGCGGAAAGAAGTGATGATCGAACAGCTGGATCAGGTGAGGCGCTTGTGGCGAGGAGAGTCTTTGGCGTTCCGCGGCGGCGGCGGTGACGAGGTCTCGGTGAGAATTTATCCGCCCCCGGTGCAACCCGAGTTACCCGTTTGGCTGACGGCGGCGGGCAGTCCGGAAACGTTTGAAATTGCGGGACAACTCGGATGCGGAATATTGACGCATCTTCTCGGGCAAAAGGTGGAAGAGTTACGCGCCAAGATCCTGAAATATCGAGAGGCCTGGGCGCAGGCAGGGCATCAAGGTCGGGGGCAAGTGGCTTTGATGCTGCATACTTACATCGGCGATGACGAGGAGCAAGTGAAGAGGCTGGTAAAACGGCCGTTTAAGAATTACCTAGCCGGATCGGTCGATTTGATGAAGAGCATGGCGAAGAGTCTGGGGGTTAAGGTAGATGGCGCGGTAGTTAACGCTGGCGACATGGAAGCGGTGCTGGAGCACGCCTTTGAACGGTATTACGAAGAAAGCGGTTTGATGGGAGCGGTCGAAAAATGCGCGCAGAAGATAAAGGACGTGAGCGACGCCGGAGTCGATGAAATAGCTTGCCTTATTGACTTTGGAGTGGAAGAACACGCGGTGTTGAAAGGTTTGGCGAATTTGGCTATGCTGAAAAATCGGAGCACCAAAGAGTGGCAGCAGAGATGGAGCGGTGACGAAGAAGACGCTAATGCCCTAAAATCGAATGGACCGGCAGGCTACGGAATTAGAGACGGAATCGAAACGCATGGAGTAACACATATGCAGTGCACTCCCTCGCTCGCCGGCGTACTCAGTCTCGATACGGACACCTTCAAGGTCATGGGAAGCGTGAATGAATTACTGTTAGGCGGGGAAGTATTGCCGCCTTCGTTATTGAACCGCCTCGGTCAGGTCGCGACCGCCAGAGTTCACAATATGTATGGGCCAACTGAGACGACGATTTGGTCCGCCATGCACACCTTCAAATTGGAAGAAAAGAGCGCGCCAATCGGCAGAGCAATAGCCAACACCCAAATATATATTCTGTCCGATGAACTTCAGCCGACACCGATCGGCGTTGCGGGGGAGTTGTATATCGGCGGCGCCGGAGTCACCCGCGGCTATCTGCATAATGCCGATCTCACTGCCGAACGCTTCGTGCCACACCCCTTCAGCCCTATTCCTGGAGCTCGCTTCTACCGTACCGGAGATAAGGGGCGCTTTCTTCCTGGCGGCTCTATTGAGTTTCTCGGACGCACAGACTATCAAGTCAAAATCAAGGGTCACCGGATAGAACTCGGTGAAATCGAAACAGCCCTAAACGGGCACCCGACCGTACAAGAATCGGTGGTGTTGGCTAGTGAAGGCCCAACCGGAGAGCAACGACTCGTCGCTTACGTTGTGTGCGGATCGCAAGTCGCATCCGGCGAGGAGCTGCAGAGCTATATCCGCGGCAAGCTGCCAGAGTACATGGTTCCGGCCTGGGTTTTGATACTGGACCAATGGCCGCTGACACCCAACCGTAAAATCGACCGCGGTGCGTTACCTGCGCCGGCGCCTACAGGCCCTGAGGTAAGGCCGGCCTTTGCTGAGCCGAGCACGCCAACCGAGGAGTTGCTGGTCGGGCTATGGTGCACGTCGCTAAAGCTCGAACGGGTCAGCGTGCATGATAACTTCTTTGAATTGGGCGGCCATTCGCTATTGGCGATGCAGCTGATCTCGCGTGTAAGAGAGGCGCTCAATATCGATCTGCCATTGCGCCACTTATTTGAGGCGCCGACCGTGGCAAGGCTGGCCGAGCGAATCGAGATGGCGCTCCTTGGCCAACCGAATCTGGATTCGTGATCGCGGAACGCGTAAAGGTCTGCTGAGGATGATAAGGCAGCGCATCAGGTTAGCTCAAAACTTTCTTACAGATCCCCGACTCGTTGCCGCGTTGGTTACTAACTCTTCAATTACGCCCGCGGATGTGGTTCTCGAAATTGGGCCTGGTGAAGGCATTATTACGCACGAGTTGGCTAAAATCGCCGGGAAGGTAATTGCGGTTGAGCAGGACTCTGTGCTTGCTGCTCGACTAAGAAAGGACCTGAGGGGGAAGCAGCATGTTCAGATCCACACAGCGGACTTCCTGCAATTCAAACTCGAAGATGCTGCCTACAAAATCTTCTCAAATATTCCCTTTAACAGGACGGCAGATATCTTAAGAACCATACTCAGCTCAGATCGCGTCAGCGACGCATATTTGATTGTTCAGTCCGAGGCTGCTCAAAAGTACTCAGGAGTCCCAAGGGAAACCAAGGCTTCGGTGTTGGCCAAACCCTGGTTTACCTTCGATTTTGCTTACCGCTTTGAAAGAAGCAATTTCGAACCTGTTCCCAGCGTCGACGTCGTTCTACTTCATATTCAGAGACAAGCGCGGCCACGCGTGGAAAAACCCCTCGCTGAAACATACAGAAAGTTTGTGAACTACGGTTTTCATTCGACAAATCAGAATCTGAGCCTCGCATTCAAGAAAGTCTTTACTTACACTCAATGGAAAAGGCTATCGAAGGAATTTGGTTTTCCGGTCAAGGTGAAACCGACTGAACTTCGTTTTGAACAATGGCTCGGAGTCTTCAACTATTTTACGAAGGGTGTTGCGGAAGAGAAGAAGAACCTCGTGAACTCACTACCCACTGGCCGGAACAAGCAGGTATTCCCGGTGAGTTCTCAATGATCAATGTTCGAAAAACCACCGGCCAACCGGATTAAGGACTGTCTGAGAGTGATCGTTTCTCAAACAGGTTCTTTCGGCAATTGGTAATGGGCGAGCGAATTGACTTCGCGCCGGGATGGAACCCGCATGTGCTACCTGCGAGCGCGCTGAATCATCGCAACAATCTGCGGATCCGAACGTAAGTCGTCGACCTCGGGCGTTAGTTGGAACCAACCTCGCCATCGACTGTGTTCTATGAACGCCTTCCCAAGCCATTCAACAGCGTCGGCTCGTTGGCCCAGGCCGATGTAGGCGAGAGTCAGGCTATACGCCGGGACATAAGATCGCTTTGATCGATTTAATAGGTCATTCACCACGGCACGCGACTCCTGCATTCGTCCCGCCATGCCGTACGCATATCCGAGAAAGCCCGAGAGCACCGGCGATTCCTCTACTTTACTGGCCTGATGAAATTCTGAGATTGCATCCGAGAACAAACCTTTTTGCCCATACGCTATTCCGAGGAGCAATCGCGCGCGGTATTGGTTCGTCCCCATCTCAATAGTATTATGAAGTTGCTCGATTGCCCGATCGTATTCGCGTCCGAGAAGATAGATCAACGCCAGGTGTTGATTGATTTCAAGATCGAACGGTTCAAGCTCCAAAGCTAATTCGCATTCGGCTAATGATTCCTCTCGGCGACCCATCTCCATCAGGCAATGTGCGTATCCGTTATGCGCATGCGCATATTTTGGGTTCAGTTTGATGGCTCGCCGGAATTCAATTCCGGCACCCGCGACGTCGCGATCGTAAACCAGTTTGATAGAAGCCAGCGAGTTATGACCTTCGACGAGATCATCGTCGAGCTTTACAGCCTTTGCGGCCGCGTCCCTCGCCTTTTGAATTGTTTGCCACGGCGGTGCGAGGCCGTAGAAATCATATTGGATATATGAGTCCGACAAGCCCGAATAGGCTTGTGAATAATTTGGGTCCAGCTCAATTGCCCGCGCAAAAGCGGCGATCGCCTTTTCGTAACTCTCCATGTTTCGCTTGCTGAGGAAGTAGCGACCCTTCAAATAAAACTGATATGCCTCAGCGTCCCGAGTGCGAGATCTGAGTAATCGTTTTTGTGCATCGGTCTCTATGCTCAGATGAAGTGTTTTTGCGAGGCTCTCGGCAATCACTTCCGGAAGGAGGAGAAGGTCCTCAACTCTCTGGCAGTATTGCTCACCCCAGATCTGCCATCCGTTCAGAACATCGACAAGTTCGATCCTTACGATAACGTTTTCGGCAAACGCTAACACTCTGCCGATTAATACCATCCCGACACCTAATTCACGCCCGACTTGTTGGGGATCAAGTTTTCGTCCCTTGTAACGCATCACGGTGCTGCAAGCTTTGACCTGCAATTGTGGTATCAACGAGAGACAGTTGACGACGGTTTCGATGATTCCATCGATAAGATATTCAGTATCCGGGTCTGTAGTCTCGCTGATTAATGGCAACACAGCGATAGAATTGATCTCGCCGGGTCGGACTTCTATTTCGGCCGGTCGTGTGATCTTGCGAGCGCTCCCAACGAATTCTCCTGCAAGAATTGGGGATGGACCTGGGAATTCCGCTACCTTGGCGATGAACCGATACCCCCGTTTCGGGATTGTCTGAATGTATTGATCTCCGCCACGAACTTCGTCGCCAAGAATCTTTCTGAGCGTGAAGATGTTTTGAGCCAGAGTGGCTTCCTCGACATTAGCATCCGGCCAAACCGTCCTTAATAACTCGTCCTTTTCGACAACCCGACCATTATTTCGAACGAGGACAGTTAGAGTTTGGAATGCTTTGGGAGTTAACGCTACCGGATCGCCTTCGCGCAACAACATGTGCTGTGCGACGTCCAAACGAAAGGGACCGAAATCGTAAAAGCTTGGTGATTGATCGCTCATTTTGAAAAGTCTTTGAAAACTTTGGAGGAGATTTGGGAGTTCTCTAAAGACTTTTAACACCCCCGGCAAGTAGAATCACCCCGTAACGGGACATCGATTCGCTACGCGTATCTGTTAGAGGAGCTTACTCTAGAATCAACCTATCATGCAACGATTGTTGCCAGAACCAGCAAAAGTAAAGAGAACTGCTAAATGAGTGACAGCCGTTGGGCGGGATAAGGGCCAAATCCAGCAACTCCTTATGAGGCGCCATAGATGGAGCCAAGCAAAAGAGGTTCAGCTTCTCGATGTGAGTTCTGGGCTCATGTGGTTTTCGAAATCTGCTAGTAAGAAGGAATTGTGCGTCAGAATTGGTTTTGCCTCCTGGGTAATCAACTTCAGGATCTAGTCAGCGCGGTCTGGCTGCCTTTGAGTAGCGAAGTCAGATCACTCTTTACTTGGACGATTCCTCTAGGATGGAAAAGAGAGCCGCCCGCGCAGCATGCGGTAGCTCTATTTTGCATCGCTAATCCTTAGCCTGGAAGAAACACCTCGCTCTCCAATCTCGCAACTTTTGCCTCGGTTGTAAGCCTTTAGCTCCAAACTATTTGTCTCTACACCGCACATTGCCTGAACCTTATCTCTTCCGTGGTCGTTAGACTCAGCGTTACCCCACGTTCAGTCAGTGCGTACTAACTGATCGACAAGACTCGCCTTTCTTCGGAGGAACATTGTAATGAAAAGGTTTTCCTGCCTAATTTGGGTATTGGTTTCGTTTGCTATCAGTGCGTTGTGCCAGCAGCCCCCTGGTTCTGCGGGGGCCGGCGTTCAAGCCGATGCGTCGGTGGTAGTAGGAATTGTGACGGTGGTGAATGTGGCTTCAATGCAGGCGAGCGTGAAAACGGACGCGGGTGTTCCGGTCAACCTAGTCTTCGACGCAAAGACCGAGTTCCGGCGCGTGCAACCCGAAGACAAAGGTCTGGAGAAGGCAATCCGTATCCATTTGTCCGACGTCAACGTTGGCGACCGAGTGTTGACCCGTAACAAAGTGATCGGTGACAAAGTTTTTCCAGTCGGCCTGGTGATCGTACTGACTGGAGCGGACGTGATCAACAAACAGGAGCGCGATCGTGAAGAATGGCAGCAACGCGGCATCGTGGGAGTCATCAGCAAACTCGACCCAGCAACCCACGAGATCAACCTCCGAATGCGTCCGGACCCGAATCCTCGAGAAATAATCGTCGCGGCGGGAGAGCGCACGCGCTTTCGCCGCTACGCTCTCGATTCGGTGAAGTTCAGTGACGCGCGCGACAGCTCATTCGCGGACTTGCAGGTTGGAGATCAGTTGCGCGCGTTGGGCGCTAAGAGCAGCGACGGCTTGCGTTTCAACCCGGAAGAAGTGGTGTCCGGTTCTTTCCGCACGCTGGGAGGCACGGTCACTGCGGTTAATCTTCCGACTAATGAAATCACCATGAATGATATCCAGACGCGCAAGCCTCTCACGATTGTCTTGAGCGCAAATCCTTTGCTGCGTCGTGTTTCACCGGAAGTAGTGCAGTTGTTCACCCAGCCTGAGCCGAGCGGGAAGCCTGCTACTGGTGGATCGAATGGTTCGGCGACACATGCCGCGCAAGACCACAACGACTTGCAGGCGGCGCTTGAGAAATCTCCCGCACTGAAACTCACCGATATTAAAGCAGGAGATCTGGTGCTGATCACCGGCAGCAGTGTGGCGCCCTCGTCACGTATCACCGCCATCGCGCTATTCCTTGGATTCGATGGACTATTGAAGACGGTACAACAGCGAGCAGCAGCAGCGCGCAGCGCGAAGCAGGATCTCGGTGGTACTGGGCTTCCTGATGGTATTGGGGTGCCTTAAGAGCTCCGGGTAATTTGGCGCCTCATCAACCGGTTCCTGGTTCTTAGAACACTGGTCAGTGTGGAAGAGGGGATGCAATGAAGTTACTTCAAAAGCGTACGGCACAAGGCTTGGTTCTTAGTTTGACGTTACTCCTGACCCTCTGTTCTTTGGGGGCTCAGCAACCGGAGCTAACTGGCAGCTTCCGCGGCAAGGTCACCGACGAACTCGGCGGTATTTTGATAGGGAGCAATGTAACCATTAGGGACAAGAATGGTGTAGCGAAAACTACCAAGACGAACGCGGACGGCGTCTTTACTTTGAGCGGAATGGTGCCGGGTCAGTACTACGTCCGCGTTGAAGCGGAGCACTTTGCTCCATATGAGAATTCAGCGCTGAAAATTACAGCGGGACAGGTTACCGCGATCGATCTCAAACTTGGCGTGAGCATGGAGCAGCAGGAAGTGCTCATCACCGAGGAGCCGCGCATAAATACGTCGCCGGAAAACAACGCCGGGGGCATAGTCATTGCCGGTGAGGCTCTTGAGCGCTTACCCGACGACCCAGATAGACTAACGGCCTATCTCCAGGCGCTCGCGGGCCCAGGTGCTGGACCTAATGGAGCGCAAGTCATTGTGGACGGCTTCACGGGCGTGGGCGTACCGCCGAAAGATTCGATTCGCGAAGTACGCATCAATCGCAATCCGTTCTCAGCCGAGTATGAACGGATGGGATTCGGACGGATCGAAATCACTACTCGAGCGGGCACCGACAGATTCAGGGGCCAGGTTGCCTATACCTTCAATGACGAGAGCTTGAACTCACGTAACCCCTTCGCGTCGAATCGAGCGCCTTACCAGGACCGATTGCTGACCGGCTACGTAAGCGGTCCCTTGATCGCCAAGAAGTCCGCATTTTCGGTGAGCTTTCAGCGAAAGGCCACTGATGAGAATGCTTATGTCAGTGCCGTCATCCTTAGCCCTGCCCTGATTCCTGTCGCCTTAAATCTGGGGGTGTTGACTCCCCAGGCCGATATGACACTGTCGCCGCGCATTGATTATCAGTTGGATCCAAACAATACGCTGATTGGACGCTATACCTTTTCCCATTCGACTTTTCGCGGCGCAGGCATCGGCGGGTTTTCATTGCCCTCTCGTGGTTTCAATGTTTCAAGCAACGAACACGTACTGCAGCTCACAGAAACGGCAGTGGTGGGCGCCAGGGTGGTGAATGAAGCGCGTTTTCAGTTCATTCACCGTCGCGGATCGCGGCAGGGTGACGACTCACTTCCCGGCATCGTGGTGCTTGATGCTTTTGCCGGCGGCGGATCGCCGGTGGGACAGGGATTCAACAGTGAGAACCGAATCGAGTTTTCCGACTTCGTCACCTATGCCCCAGGTAATCACACTCTCCGAGGAGGACTTCGGGCGCGCCACGTGCGCCTGAGCGACTTTTCCCACGACAATTTCCGCGGTGAATATAGCTTTACATCTTTGAAGCAGTACCAGCAGGTTTTGAGCCATGTCGCGGGCGCCATACCGGATCGGTTCACGATCAATGGTGGGAACCCTGCGGCCGGCGTCAGCCAATCCGATCTGGGAGTCTTCATCCAGGACGATTGGAAACTTCGTCCGAATTTTACCCTGTCCCTTGGTCTACGTTATGAGACTCAGACAAACCTCCATAGCGCACTAAGCTTCTCCCCTCGAGTCTCCTTCGCCTGGGCCCCGGGTGCCGGAGGTAAACAACCAAAAAGCGTGCTTCGCGGAGGCTTTGGTATTTTTTACGAGCGGGTGCCCGAGGGCCTCACGCTTCAGGCCAATCGATTTAACGGCCTCAACCAGCAGCAGTTCTTAGTCACGGATCCAACAGTGTTGAGTCAATTTCCAATTCCGCCGACGGTCGAAACGCTCGCGGGATTTGCTCTTCCGCAGAACAAAAAGATCGTGGCGCCGGACATCCGCTCGCCTTACTCGATGCAGTCGGCACTCAGCCTTGAACAGCAGTTGCCGTTTGACTTCACGATGAGCGCTACACTTATTAACTCCAGAACCGTACATTCGCTCCGTTCACGCAACATCAACGCACCCTTGCCAGGTAACGGGGTGCGTCCCTTGCCTAACGAGGGCAATATTTTTGCCTACGAATCGAATGGTTTCGCTAATCAAAACCAACTGATAATTAGTGTCACTCATTTCAGCAGGGCTTTTGCACTGTTCGCCAGCTACGGCCTTAACAAGGCCACGAGTGACACCGACGGCGTGTCTAGTTTTCCGCTCAGCTCTTACGATCTCAGAAGCGAGCGGGGCCCCTCGTCATTGGATATCCGGCATTTCTTATTCCTCGGCGGCTCAGTGTCACTGCCGTGGAAGGTACGACTCAACGCGAATCTGGTAGTGCGCTCTGGCGTGCCTTACAACATCACAACCGGAGAGGACACCAACGGCGATGGTTCATATACTGAGCGTCCGTCAATAGCGGTCGATCTGACGAGGTCCGGTCTTGTTGTTACACCTCTGGGGGTGTTTGATCCGCATCCCAGACCTGGTGATCAAGTCATTTCGCGCAACTATGGCCGTGGTCCAATTTTCGTGCTGCCTGACTTACAATTCGAGAGGGTTTTCCGTTTCAATCATCTGCCACTCTTTAGTTCGAACGGCAAGTCGGCCGCTGCCAGTCAGGCCGGCAAAGGTAAAAAAGCAGAACGATATGGGCTCACCGTCTCAGTCCAAATCTCGAATTTCTTGAATCACGTCAACTTCGACCAACCTATCGGGAACCTCAAATCACCTTTCTTCGGCACCTCTAATGCAACCGCCGGTGGCTTTGGCTTTGGCGGAGCGCGCGTCGATTTTGGCGGCAATCCGCCAACCAGCGATCGCCGCATTATTCTCCGGGCACGATTCAACTTCTAATCCGTCTGACTGCTTGGTTGCAGGTCAGAAGCCGATCAGTAAAAACGTTAGTAGGGCAACAAGCGCCACGCGTCTTAGACGAAAATGTCGGCGGGCAACGAAATTGAGCTGTCGATCTTTGATTACAACTAATGGGAAACCAATTAGTCGAAGGCTTTCAATTGTCGCCACAGCAGAAGCGGGTCTGGCCTCTGCAGCGAGGGGCCAGCCATTACCGTGTTGAGTGCGAAGTATTGATTGCCGGCCTGCTCAAGCGAAATGTCCTCGCCGCCGCGTTGCGCGAAGTAATCTGCCGGCACGAAATTCTGCGTACCGCTTTCCAGGGTTTGGAAGGCATGGAAATTCCACTCCAGGTTATCAACGAGCATAGTGAAACCGTTTCGCACCAGGAGGTTGATCTCACCGCGCTTAACCAGGACATGCAACGAGCCGTCGTGGAAGAAAATGTCCGGAAACTTCACCGAATCCCGTTCGATCATGAACACGGCACGGTGATGCGGACATGCTTGTTCGAGCTTGCGCCGCGTAAGCATTCGTTGCTGATCAGCATCTCGGCGCTTTGCGCCGATGTTTGGACCATTAACCATCTGGTGCGCGTTATTGGCCACAGCTACGAGGCGGCGCTTAACGGCGCATTGGTGTCGGGAGAGGTCGTCCAGTACGCAGACTATTCGGAATGGCAAAATGAACTCCTTGAAAATGAAGACCAAAGCGATGCCCGAGCGTTCTGGGATGAGCACCATGGGCCTCAACCGCCAGAGTTGATGCTGCCGCTGGAAACAGCTAATGGCGAGCTAAGCATTGAGCCGCAGTTATTGAAAGTAAGGGTTGACCGTCAGCTTCTAACGTCTGTCCAGTTGCTGGCGGCAGAGCAAGAAACGACTGCTTCCACGGTGATGCTTGCTTGTTGGCAAGTTGCGTTAGGTCGTTTGGCAGAACAAGAGAATGTCACCGTTGCTACCGCCTTTGACGGCAGAAGATTTCAATACTTGCAAGGGGCGTTGGGCCCCTTCGGCAAATTCCTACCCATTCGTTGTCATTTGGAGCCAACGTCTCGGTATCGTGACGTACTTAGGGCGACGCATTCATCACTGGGGCTCGCACATGCTCGTCAAGAATGGTTTTCGGGACAGTTCGACTCAAGCGTATTAGAAGGCTTCACCGAGCCATTGGTTCCGACCATCGGGTTTGCTTATATGGAGCAACCGCTCACGCAACAAGTGGCGGATCTGCTCTTTGTCGTGGATCGACCATATAGCTGTAACGAACAATTCAAGCTGGGACTATTCTGCATCGACGAAATAGACGAATACGGATTGAAGTTTTATTACGCGCCTGATCGATACGATTATGACTCGATCGTGCGACTAGCCGACCAGTTTGTCACTTTGTTAAGTAGTGCGGTTCTGAATCCTGACCAACCAATCTTCGCGCTTCCAATGCTGAGCGAGGAGGAGCGGGAGCAGTTGGTGGTGGGGTGGAACGATACCGGACGGGAGTACGTGGGGGAAGAGTGTTTGCATAAGCTGTTCGCGGCGCAGGCGGAGCGGACGCCGGGAGCGATTGCGGTGAGCTATGAAGGAGAGGAGCTGAGTTACCGGGAGCTGAACGAGCGGGCCAACCAGGTGGGGCAGTACCTGCAGGGAGTGGGAGTGGGAGCGGAAGTGCTGGTGGGGTTGTGCGTGGAGCGATCGCTGGAGATGGTGGTGGGGTTGCTGGGGATCCTGAAGGCTGGAGGGGCGTACGTGCCGGTGGACCCGCAGTATCCGGTGGAG
>DATNNY010000242.1:0-9156 GCA_035601635.1 Pyrinomonadaceae bacterium | reverse complement strand
CTGGACGGCACCGTGATCGGTGCGTGTATGCCTCGTCATCGACATCAGGAATATCTGAAATTTCTCCGCAAGCTTGATCGAGAAGTCCCCAGCGGCTTGGACTTGCATTTGATCTTGGACAATTACAGCACCCATAAGCATGACGACGTCACCGAGTGGCTGGTCCAACATCCGCGCTTTCATATGCATTACACTCCCACCAGTTCCTCTTGGCTTAACCAGGTGGAGCGTTGGTTTCGCGAACTCACTCAAAAGCGCTTGCGCCGCGGCAACTTCATTGACGTAAAAGATCTCATCAGAGCCATCAAGGAATATCTTTCTCAGAACAACAAACAACCAAGACCGTTTATCTGGACCGCTACCGCACAACAGATCATCGACAAGGTCGGTCGTTGTAAAGGAATTTCTGAGACACTACACTAGTTTGGCGCGCGAGCAAACCATCATCACTACGCAACCAGCTTTCAACTTGCTCGATTTGTGTGTCCGAAACTGGCTGTAGTAGTTCGTAAGTGTTTAAGTCAGCCGAAAATGTTACACCGGCAAGCGTAATGGTGAAAACGTTCTGGCTACTCTCGCTGTTGTATTGGTAGGCAGAATTTACGAGGACGGTGCCATCCGATTTACTCATTTCACCTTGTGTGTAGTAATAGTCGTACCCCGGATGTGTCCTCCTGAGAGAAAAAGAAAACGCAAAAGGTACGGTCCCATTTAAGTAAGACCGCGTCTTGCTGCGCATTAAGATGTTTGGCACCTGCCAACTCTCTAAAGGCAAGCGAGGTGAGCTTCGACGTTGACAAGTCGTGCTGATTATACTCAGTTGCATCCATGCCAGCGTTCACATTTGTGTCACATCTTGCGTTCGCCCATGTGAGAAGCATGGTGCTGCGATGATATCGCGTCCCGACGGGGCGCCGCTAATCACAGGACTTGTCAAGATTCTTGGTAGTAACCGTCCCATCCGTACTTCTTTACTTTTCAAACATTCCTCTTTATTTTTGCGGTCGCTATGATCGAAACCGCAGACGTGGTCATCATCGGTAGCGGCATCGTCGGATCGAGTGTCGCTTATCACCTGGCACAGGCTGGTTGCACTAATGTGCTGGTGCTGGAGCGCGAGGCGCATCAGGGCAAGGGTTCGACCGGGAAGAGCATGGGCGGTGTGCGTGCGCAGTTCTCGACGCCGGTCAACATACAGATGTCACGCTACTCGATCGAATTCTTCTCGCGCTTTGATGAAGTAGTAGGACATCCAGCTGATTATCGCGCCCACGGTTATCTATTTTGCGCGACGAATGAAAGACATCTTGATTACTTGAAAGCCAACCGCGATCGGCAAATTTCTCTGGGCGTGAACAATGTCGAACTGGTTTCTCCCGCAGAGATTCTGGAAATGGTGCCGCAGCTTCGTGCGGACGATATTCTGGGTGGAACTTTCTGTCAGACCGATGGCTTCGTCGACCCGCACAGCGTGATGATGGGGTTCATGCTGAATGCGCGCGAGCGCGGCGCGCGCTTGTGGCTCGATACGCAAGTGATCGGAATTCAAGTCGATGCTGGGAGCGCGGACCTCCCGTCCGCATCCAGGAGCCCAAGCGGCGCCTTGCGAAAGAATGCGGACGAGACATCCGTGCTTCCAGCATTAGGTGAGCACCATGTCGCCGGAGTCATGACTACTCGTGGTTTCATTTCAACGCGAGTGGTCGTCAACGCCGCCGGCGCCTGGGCCGCGGAAGTAGCCAGGATGGCCGGCGCCGATTTACCGGTGGAGCCCCTCCGACGTCAGCTGGTTCCCACCGAACCGTTCGATCAATTGCCCAGGCGATTCCCAATGGTGATCGACATGTCCACCGGCTTTCATTTTCGGCGCGAAGGGAAGGGAATCCTCCTCGCATGGAACGATCCCGAAGAGACCCCGGGCTTCAAGAATGAATTCGATCCGACCTTCGTGGAAAAAATCCTAACGCATGCTGCTTCCCGCGTGCCGGTGCTGGCCGAAGCCGAAGTGAATCCGCGCCGCGCCTGGGCCGGACTCTACGAGATGACCCCCGATCACCACGCCATCATCGGTCCGTCGCCGAACGTGAAAGGGCTGTTCTTCGTTAACGGCTTTAGCGGCCACGGCGTTATGCATTCGCCGGCGTCAGGTCGCATCACCGCTGATTTGATCCTGCAAGGTCAATCCGAACTGATCGACGTAAAGCAACTGGGCGTGGAAAGGTTTGACAGCGGAAGACTGTTGGAAGAAACCGCGGTGTTGTAGCGTCCGCGAATTAACCGAGAGGCATCTACTTCTGTTCGGGAAACTTGAAACCGATGTAGGTTCCTGAGCTGATTCCCATTAGTCCCAGCAAAGTGGTGCTGAATTCCGGCATTGTTAGACTGTTGTAGACCGAGGACGCGAACATGATTCCCAGCACGATCGTCCAGGCAAAAATCTGAAAACGATGAAAGGTGTAGCCGCTCTCGTCTGACAATATGTCGGTCAAAAATCCTTTGCTCGCGCCGGACGTCGCCGATGGCGTGAGACTTTGAATCTGCTGATTGAGTTGGGCCAGCCGGGTACGACTGTCTTCCAGTTGCTTGTTGAGACTATCTCGGTTGCTCGTATCTTCGGGAGCCAGGCTGGTCCTGGTGTTGAGGGTATCTATTTGTGACTGAAGTGCGGGAATACTCTGTTCCAGCGATTGCTTTTCAGCCGTTGCCGACTGTAGCCGACCTGCCTTTGCATTGTCCGAGCCGGAGTCGATCAAGGCCTCGCCCAGCGCCGTTCCCGCGCTGATTCCCATCAGTGCCAGCAGCGATGGGGTGATCGTGTCGAGGGCATTTGTTATCAGCCAGATGGTGAAGTAGGACGCATAGATCATGAAGAACCAGAAAGCCATCTGGGTGCGGCCAAGATTGTAAGGTCTGAGCTTACCCGGCACTGGACAGGTCCCAGTCTCGCGAATCAGATTAGTCGTGCGCGCCAACCAGAGAAACAAGATCACGGTGAACAATAAGACGATTAAAGCGATCACGCCGTACACAGGTGAAATTACAGTTAACGGCAGCGGATGGTCTTGACCGTAAATACTGTCAAAAGGCGAGTGATTCTCCAGCCCAATGGTAAAGGTAACTGGATGGTGTGTGCCTGTTGGCGCGCCCAGTAGATCGGTCCAGACCTCCTTGTTTGCCGGAGTGATCTCCAAATGGAAATGGAGCCGGTTCTTGTCCGGGTGAATCTCTTCTGGATAATTACCGCGTATCGCGCGGCCATTGATGAAAGGAACGAGTTTTGTGGCGTCGTTTGTGGCGGCCCACTCGGTAAAGTGATCGACCTGCACTTGAATGATGTCGTCCAGCTCAAGGTGTCCTCCGGTTCCTGTTACTCTGGGCGGAGGAGCCGGCGTGGGAGAAGCGGTTGGAGTCTCGACTGCTTTGGGCGACGCGGTTGGGGCGGGAGAAGGAGAAGCAGACTGGGCCCTCGCAACATTCGCTCCCGCTACAATTGACAACGAGACAAGGATGACGCGTATCGAGTTAGTTTTTCGTTTCATATTGTCCTCAAACAAGAATGCAAACATCTGTCTCGGCATATTGTTGATTCTCTGCTGTTCGATGGGCAATGAGGCGGTAAGGCGGCCATGCCGGTCCGTTGGTTAGAACCCGTTCGTAACGAAGCGCGGCAAAGGCTATCCCATCTTTTGAGGTGCGTCAATAGTTAGGCGACATTTGCGCAAGACACCCTAAGACCAATAAGTACGGAGGGTCGACTTAAACTGCAGTAGGGCTTGCGATGCATCTCGGGCCGCGGGCTTGCACCTAAGCGCGAAGTGCGACAATATTTCTGGCCGCCGGCTTCAATACCAAATCTTCTGATACCAGGTGAGGTTTCATGGAACGCAGAACCACAAGTTGGTTTAGTTCGAATTTACAGATGGAAATGCCTCTGGTGGCCTATGGCCACGCGGGCCAGACACTCTTGATGCTGCCGACCGCGGCGGCGGATTATCTGGAGTACGAAAGATTCTATCTCGTCGATGCCATCAAGCCTTTCATCGAGCGGGGACTCATCCGCGCTTATTCAATCAACAGCGTCAATCGCCATAGCCTGCTCAACGAGCAAATGCCTCCCAATCTGAAAGCCGAATTGTTGACGCGTTACGATCGGTATATCACCGAGGAAGTGTTGCCTTTGATCCGGAACGAGAATGGCGAAGATGCGCGGCCGATTACGACGGGCGCCAGCCTGGGTGCGTTCCTTTCAGCGAACGAGTACTTCAAGCATCCCGATGTGTTTCGCGGCGTGATCGCGATGAGCGGCAGCTATGACATACGTTCCTATTTGAACGGCTTCTATGACGACAACGTCTTTTTTAATAATCCGGTCGATTATCTTTCGGGTTTGAATGACGATTATTTCCTGCCGATCCTGTGTCAGGCCAAATCGATCTACATCCTTTCCGGCCAGGGTTCTTATGAAGATCCCAAGCGCAGCCAGCACCTCTCAGACATTCTCACCGCCAAAGGAATTCCGCACTCGCTCGAGTTGTGGGGTCACGATGTGAACCATGACTGGCCGTGGTGGCGAAAGATGTTGCCGCATGTTTTGGGGAAGGTCGTGGGTTAGGTTAACAGTGCGGAAAGAATACGATTTCAGTCAGGGTACCAGAGGCAAGCATGCGGGCAAGCGATTGCGGATTCTCGGGGATAAGCATTTGGGCAACGGACTGATCAAGAGGACACGACGAAGGTCGATGAAAGAATTTTGAAATTCTTTTGCGTCATACGATATCTTTCTCAATATCTGGGCGCTCGACGAATGCATTCGAATTCTTGAACTCGGATATTCGGAGCCGATTGAGTTTTTATTATGGCGAAGAAAGATTCTGACAAATTCAAGTTCCGGAGACATGGAACCATAGGTGCAGCAGCCGCTGAGGAGGATGAGCGGTTTCTGACTGCCTGCTTTATCAACACAGGTGACTTAGATACGTTGTTGGACTGCGAAAATCCCCGACGAATAATCCTAGGAAGAACAGGAACTGGAAAGACTGCTCTTCTGAATCGTGTTTTCTTCCCGCGACAATGCGATTGTGATAAACCCAGAGGGCCTATCGTTTAATTACCTTACTAACTCAACGATACTGAAATTCTTTTTGGATGCTGGCGTGAATTTCGATCTGTTCTTTAAGCTTCTTTGGAGACACGTCTTTACTGTCGAGCTACTGAAAAAGAAATATGGCATCACGAATGAGACCACGAAGCAGTCTTTTGTCTCGCGCTTGTCGAGTTTGTTCGCTCGCGACAAGAAGAAGGAGAAAGCGATTCAGTACTTGATGCAATGGGGCGAACATTTTTGGGAAGAGACGGAGTATCGAATAAAGGAAATTACAAGTCGAATTGAGGATCAATTAAAGATCAGTATCGGCGCCACCAAACTGAGTCCGATCGATTTGGGTGTAGCTGGTGCTTCTACTCTATCTGAAGAACAAAAGCTTGAGGTGGTTCAACGAGGACAGAGTGTGATCAACGAGATTCAGATGAAGGAGTTAACTAACATACTGGAGTTTCTTAATGACGATGTCTTTGCTGATCCCAAACAGAATTTCTACATCTGCATCGATAAGCTGGATGAGATGAGAATTGGGTAGAAGAGAGATTTAGATTTCTTCTAATTCGAAGTCTCATCGAGACTATTCGCGATTTCCTTCGGGTGAGAAATGTAAAGATTGTAATTGCAATCAGAACAGATCTGATTGACAGGGTAATCCGGTTGACCCGCGAGCAAGGTTTTCAGGAAGAGAAGTACCGCAGTCTTTATTTGGCTCTGCGATGGACGTCAGCGCAATTGCGAGAACTTTCGGACACGCGTGTCAATTTTCTGGTTAGGCAAACGTATACAACAAAGCCAGTTGGATACAAAGATCTCCTGCCAGCGAAGATAGACCAGACGTCAGCCATTGACTACATAATCGGACGAACGTTGATGAGGCCGCGCGAGCTGATCGAGTTCTTTAATGCTTGCATCGAGCAAGCCGAGGGAAGACCAGCCATCACCAAGTCGATGTTGTTAACGGCAGAGGGTGTCTATTCAAAGGATCGCTTGAGAAGCTTGCAAGACGAGTGGATTGCCGACTACCCGACTCTGCTGGAGTTTACGACCCTCCTGAGAAAGAAGCCGGTTCAGTTCAAGCTGAAGGACTTTGAACAGGATGCTGTATCAGAATTTTGTCTTAACTATGCGATCAGAAATGAAGCTGTTAGTGCCGATTTTATTTCAGCACAAGTCAAAGGTCTATTAGATGGTCTGATCAGCGTTGATCGTTTTTTGGGCTATCTGATGCACGTCTTCTATCGGACGGGAATCGTGGGGCTGAAGACGGAGACGTACGAAGCCTTTCAATGGTCATACGCGGGAACAACAACCATCGCGGCAGATACAATTGATGAAGATTCAAGCGTAAAGATCCATCCGACTTTCTGGCGGGTTTTGGGTATCGCGCCAGACAGGACCTAAGTGGCGTGGAGATTGTGGACGGTCAGTTGATAGTCTCCCTCGAATTTGTGAGACCAATGTTCGACTTCATTTCCGGGTTGTGACATGAATTGTCGCGAGAATCTATCAGCATACTCCACCATCGAACTGATAATCGTATTGACCTGCTGAATCCACTTCGTCGAGCCCTTTTTGGCCGCCTCCCTTTCTTTGGTTCAGCATCGTCTGTCGGGCAATTATCCCGGCGGACCGTCGTCACCCTTCTTACCCTTCTTCTTGGCCGGTTCAGCCTCTCGCGGGCGAGTCTGTGCCGGAGTCGCAGCCGGGGCCGCCGGCTTGGTTTCTTTGGGAGTTTCAGTGTTTGTGCGCGGCTCTGTCGGCACATCGGTCTTCGGCGCCGGCACTGTGTTGTCTTCCAGGCGCGGCGTCGTGATCGTGTTCGCATTCGGATTAGTAGTCTGATCCGTTTGGGTTTGATCCTCATCCGCAGTCATCTGCGCGCGTTCGAGTTGCAATTCACGCTGGCGCTGCTTGTACATCTCTTTCATGTCTTCGGGCATGGTCGGCGCCTTCGGAAAATCTTCCTTCGGCTTTTCCTTCAGAAAATCTTTCATGAACTCGATGAAGTAAGGCAGGGCCCCGGCCGCGCCGGTCATTTCGTTGCCGAGCGGTTTCTTTCTTCCCGGATAACCCATCCAGACGCCAGTCACATACGTCGGCGTGTAACCAATAAACCAAACGTCGGTATGATCGTTCACCGTCCCGGTCTTGCCTGCGAGCGGCACGCCCAGGACCTGGGCCGAAGACGCGGTGCCGCCTTGCACCACGCCGCGCATCATCGAAACCATCGTTAGCGCTACGTACTCACTGACGACTTTGTAGGTGGTCTTTTCCCACTCTTCCATGATCGCGCCATCGCGATCCAGCACGCGCCGAACCATGTGCGGCTCGACCCGCACACCCTTGTTGGGAAAAGTAGAGTAGGCCGAAACCATCTGATCAAGCGGTACTTCGGTCGCGCCGAGAGCGGATGGGAGATAGGGAGCCATCGGTACTTTGACACCGAAGCGGCGGACCATCTGGGCGCCGGTCTGAATTCCCACGGTTTGCAGCAAATGTACTGCGGGAATGTTCATCGAATGAGCCAGGGCCGTCTTCAAAGGCAGGTCCCCGCAACTGGTCGAGCCATCATAGTTGTGCGGCTGCCAGCCGTTGATGTTGATGGCCGCGCCACTGACGGTCGTGTCGGGCGTCATGCCCCATTCGATCGCCGCGGTATAAATAAAAGGCTTGAAAGCGGAGCCCGTCTGGCGATAAGCCTGAAAGGCATTATTGAATTTGTTCGTCAGAAAATCGTAACCGCCGATCATCGTGATGATCTCGCCGGTTTTTGCATTCAGGGTCATCATCGCGCCCTGCACGGCGGGCACCTGGACCAACTCGACTTTCAGATGATGAGCTTTCTTATCGACTTCCTTGATTTCGAACTCAGCCAGATAGCCCGGTTTGAATTCCGTCCGCGGGGCGCGCTTGCCCCAACCTGTATCGGCAGCTGTGACCGTTGCCGTGTAGTTGCCAAAGCGCACCGTAGCTTCGTCTCTGCTCTGGTCGACTTTCATCACCAGGCCCCTCAAATAACGGCCCGGCAGGTAATCGTTGCGGTACCAATCGGGATATTTGAAGCTGGCCAATTCCTGAGTGGTCGGCACTCCGTTGTTGGCGGCGGTGGGAATCGCTTCATAAGAAGAGCGCCAACCGCCATGTCCTTTGTCATAGCGGCGCAAGCCGGAGCGCACCACTTCATAAGCTTTCTTTTGCGCCGCGACATTGATGGTTGAGTAGACTGCGAGTCCGGTCTGCGCGACGCGCGTCGTGTACTTGTCTTCCAAATCCTGACGGATGTATTCCACCGGATAATCGAAAGCGGGAGAGAGCGCCTGGGGCGCCTGATAATAAGCCGAATCAGCAAGCTGAATTGGTTTCGCTTTTGCGGCATCGACATCTGATTGATTGGCAAAGCCGGTCTTGGCCATCAAGTCGAGGATCAAATCCCGCCGTTCTTTGGCTCGCGCAGGATTCGCGGTGGGCGAGTATTCACTCGGCGCTTTGGGAACGCCGGCCAGCAAAGCCGCTTCTTCCAGTGTTAGATCTTTCGCTTGTTTGCCAAAGTAGGTTTCGGCCCCGGCCTCAACTCCGTACGCGTTCGCCCCCAGAAAGATGTGGTTCGCGTACAACTCCATGATCTGGTTCTTCGTGTAATAACGTTCGATCTGCAGAGCGAGCAGCCACTCGTTCATCTTGCGCTTCAGAGTTTGCTCGCGAGTGAGGAATAAATTTTTGGCGAGTTGCTGTGTCAGTGTAGAGCCGCCTTCGACCTTGTCGCTGGTCAGGTTTTTCCAGGTCGCGCCGACGATACGAATCGGATCGATGCCCATGTGATCATAGAAGCGCGCGTCTTCAACCGCGAGGATCGCGTTCTTCATGTTGGCGGGAATCTGTTCGTACTTCAGCGGGATACGTTTTTCCAGCGCGAACTCGCCAATCACCGTCTGGCCATCGTCGGCATAGATGCGCGTCACCACGCTGGGCCGGTAGGTCGCCAGCGCGGCAACCTCGCTGGCTGCCTGTGAATAATTGAGCTGATACGCGGCGATGATGCCGGTCAATCCGCCGGC
>DATNNY010000241.1:0-16202 GCA_035601635.1 Pyrinomonadaceae bacterium | reverse complement strand
GAAACGCGTTGGCCAGCCTCGCAACAGCGTGCCGGCAACCGCCGCCTGGCACAACCAGAGAATGACGAAGGCCACGATGGGCGAAACATCGAACATGCCCACAGGCGGAATTGTTCGGCGCAAAGGACCAAGCAACGGTTCTGTGATCAGGTAGAGAAATCGCATCAGCCGATTTCCATAACCCACCGCCACGAATGACAGTATGATGCGGATGAAGATCGCCAATATATATAGTCCAAGAAAACCAAACAGAAGATAACCCGCAATCGCGACCGGCGCGCCCAATTGCCGGCTCGATCCCGCATAGATAATGCCGGCGATTGTGTTTAGAACGCTCCCCGCAACCTGAATCACCATGTACCCGGCAACGATCACCAGGATCGCCGCGATGAAGGGCGCAACTTTGGAATCGAGCCCAAACCCCCTCAGCATGGCCCGCGTCGGGGAGAGGATCGGCTCGGTCGATCGGCGCAAAGTGACCGCCGACCAACTGAAGGGATTCCCATCCATGTAATTAAAGACAGAGCGCAGCACGATGAGGACAATCGCCGCGACGATAATCGCCGTGATGCCCCAGGTGATGAAAAGAAAAAGAGACTGGATTACCAGCATGGCTCTTGTCAGAACCGCCTGCGGTAGCGGGCGGTTGATCTTTCGCCGCCGAGAATGTCGTTAGTAAGTGCGATCAACTGCCCGCTACCGCAGGCGGTTCTGACACTCGCTCGCCAAAAATCGCCGTGCCCACCCGCACAATCGTCGCACCTTCTTCAATCGCGACTGCGAAGTCGTGAGTCATACCCATCGAAAGCTCCCCGCCTTGATTCCCAAATGCGCCCCGTCCAAAAAGATCATCCCGCAGTTCCCGCAATCGCCGAAAATATTGCCGAGTTTGTTGGGGATCATCAAAGTAGGGAGGCAAGGTCATCAGACCCTTCAAGCTCAAGCGCGGAGACCCTTTGATGACATCGACAATCTTCTCTACCTGATCTTCGGCTGCTCCTGATTTCGTCGCCTCTTGTCCCAGGTCAACCTGAATCAGCACCGGCAATACTTCCCGGTTCACTTCCTCACAAACGCGATCCAACCGCTGGGCCAATGCCACTGAATCGAGCGAATGTATTACATCAAACAACTCGACCGCTCGCCGGGCCTTGTTCGATTGCAAGTGACCGATCAGATGCCAGCGCGCGGCATTTCGACCGACTTCGAGAATCTTTGATTCCGCTTCCTGGACGCGATTTTCACCAAGTTCGGATACTGCAGCGGCAATCGCTAACCGTATGGTATCGGCAGAATGCGTCTTGCTGACAGCTACGAGCGTGATGTCCTGTGGTTTGCGATTAACGCGAAGCGCCGCCTCCGCTATCTGCGCTTGCACTCGCTCCAGACTCTGGCGGAGTTCTGCTTGACGTTGCGATTCTGAATTCATTCCAGCAACACAATTGAACGCCAACTATAACAATCGCTCTGAAAGCCCGCAAACGGTGTTCGCCCGGTGCACGCCATAAGCGAAGATAACGAAACGATATCGTACGTTGATGATCGGTTCGATCATGCTCTGACCCTTGTTAATTCGAAATTGCGCCGGCGGCATGGATCTTGTTGTACCAACCGCGGAGTAATCTGAAAATCTTTAGTTTCGCGGAGGTGTTATGAAGTTGATGAAACGCAATCGCAAGATGTGGTTGGTAGTCGCCAGCATTTTTCTGCTCGCACTGTTGCCGGCAACGAGTTTCAGCCAGGGTCGCGGCCGCGGTCAGGATAAAAAGCTGGACAAATTTGTCAATGGTCACGACGCGCGTAACGGCCGTTGGGACGGGCGCGGCCCAGGGTATTCGCGGCGATCTCTGATTGGCAATGACATGCGGAACAGGCGCTCGAATCGATTCCGCAATCGGAACTTTGACAGAAACGATCAATTCAGTGACCGCGGGCTGCGCCGACGTGGTTTTGATAACAACCAGTTCCTGCGTTCGCAAAGATCGCGACACTGGAATCGGCGTGTTAATCGACGCGGTTTCTAAGAATACGACAAGAGCGCTCGGCCAGATTAGCTAAGAGCATTGGAGGACGCATCGTGAAGTCAAGAGTTTTATCGAAACTGTTTCATGGAGCGGTTGGTGCGCTCGTCTTGAGCGCAATCTTCCCGGTAGCCGCCCTGGGTCAAAGAAGATGGGTGGGTCGCCCGCATCGGAGTAGGATCGTCGTCTATAACTATCAACCGAGGCCCTACGTGGTTTACCAACGCAGGTCTTATTACAGTAACGGCTATCCGCAAAACTATTTCGGCAACGAATACTATACGTACGGCACATCTCAGCCTTACTACAGCAACGGGTACTACTCGTACCGGGATTCGCAGCCGTACTTCGCTAATCGATCCACCTACGCATGGGCTAACCCGACTTATCGCTATGACGAATCATGGAACCGCCGCCATCGCCGCAATGGGCTGCGGGTTGGAATTCGCCTGCGGTAGCTCAAGAGAAGGTGCTTCGGCAGTTTGACGTGGCACGGGAGTCCCGCCCGTGAAGACCCGCGCAAGATGCGCGTGCCACATTTGACACTCCTTGATCGGGTTCGTATATTCGAATCTCACGGGGATGTGGCGGAACTGGCAGACGCGCAGGTCTCAGAAGCCTGTGATGGTGACATCGTGGAGGTTCAAGTCCTCTCATCCCCACCAAAGATTGAGGGCGAGCCATTAAGCTCGCCCTTTTGCTTGCGCAATATGGAGCGCGGACAATCCTGTCCGCGAGCGTGCGCAGCACGCTCAGTCTCACCACTTTTTATCTTCATAATGAGGTTTGCGCTTTGCGCTCAGGCGGACAGGATGTCCGCGCTCCACCTCGATTACGATTGCCGTTTTAACTTGCCGCCAATCACAACACCTGTGGCTCCGATAACCGGACCGAGAAATATTACCCACGCCGGGTGTCTGGCTTTGCTCATCGCCTCCATGTTGGGAACGTTGCCAGTCCTAATCTCGTGAGTATCGGCGGGTCGCAACGCCGTACTTGCAAACGCCAGCGCGAGACCGAGCACCAACACAACGGCCGCCAGCACCAGCGGCGCCTTGCCTCCCCTGGCGATCGCCGCGCAAATGAGCCCGGCGATAATCGTCGTTACGAGAATTACGCCAAACTGCATCACAGTCCACCGGGTCGATGCGTCATACGACGCCGGCCTGAATGACCAGTTCGGGCCCATCAACGAATAGATGGTCATAAAGGTGGCGACCTGCAGGATAAACATCACTATGTAACCGACGATTACTCCGAGAGTGCTTCTCAGCATGCGATGGACTCCTCTTTAACTGAAGTGAAACTGCTTTTTTGATTGCTCGTTTATCACGGTTAGCAGTTCCACGCAAGCTTTTTCACGATCGGGCTGCGCAATAATGCCAACGAGTCGCACTTTAGAAATTGTCTTGTCCTGCTTTATCCGCCGAGCCCACCTGGGTACGTCTTCACTGTTTTGCGATCGCGCTCCGCCCGCCGCGAAGAACGTATTTCTGAATCTTACCCGTCGCAGTCTTCGGCAGTTCCTTAACAAACGTCACGTCGTGCGGCGCCTTGAAGTGCGCCAACTGTGAACGGGCAAATTCACGAAGCTCGTCTTCCGTCGCGGAGGCACCGCTACGCAGCACTACGAATGCGTGCGGCGCCTCGCCCCAGCGCGGATGCGGCCAACCCACAATCGCGACTTCCTCTACCGCCGGATGACGCAACAGCACGCCCTCGACCTCGACCGACGAAATATTTTCGCCCCCGCTGATGATCACGTCCTTCAAGCGATCGCGAATCTCGATGTACCCGTCCGGATGAACCACTGCGGCGTCCCCGGTGTGAAACCAGCCATCGCGCATCGCCTCGGCGGTAGCTTCCGGGTCGTTGTAATAGCCTTCCATTACCACATTGCCACGCGCGACGATCTCACCGGCGCTAGCGCCGTCGGGCGGGACCTCGGCGCCTGATTCGTCGATGACCGCGGTCTCGCCCGAGGTGATCAACTCAACGCCCTGCCTGGCTTTGACGACGGCGCTTTCAAGAATAGAAAGTTGTTCATGCTCCGCTCGCGACTCGCATACAGTAATGAAAGGACTTGTTTCAGTCAGCCCGTACATTTGTGTGACCGTCCAGCCGAGCTCGCCTTCCAAACGTTCGATTGTGGAAGCCGCCGGAGGCGCGCCGGCCGTCAACACCCGCACCCGGCGGGGCGCCGTTCCGCGCGCTTCCTCATCTGCGTTAGCCAAACCGATCAGAACAGTGGGCGCGGCGCACAGCATCGTGATCCGCTCCTTCTCGATCAGCTCGAACACTAAAACCGGATCGACCTTCGGCAAACAGACGTGCGCGGCGCCGGCGGCTGTGACCGTCCAGACAAACGTCCAGCCGTTGGCATGGAACATTGGCAACGTCCAGAGATAACGATCCGCGCAGTCCATGTGCTCATGCAGCAACGTCCCCACGGTATTCAGGTAAGCGTTGCGGTGTGTGATCATCACACCTTTGGGGCGCGAAGTCGTGCCACTGGTGTAATTGATCGTCAGCAAATCGCTTTCCTGAATCTTCGGATGCGCAAAGTGGTTCGCGGCCTCGGCCAAAAGCGCTTCGTAATCGAGCCAGCCATCGCACGCGCCATCGAGGGCCACGAAGTGGTCAACTGTAGGAAGCTGTGAACGAATACTTTCAATGCCGGAAAGATAATCTGACTGCGCGCAAACCACTCGAGCGCCGCTGTGATTGATCAAGTAAACGAAATCGTCCGCCGTCAGGCGATAGTTGATGGGCACCAACACCGCGCCAATCTGCGGCACCGCATAAAAAGATTCCAGTTGCGCGTGGGTATTCGATGCGATGTAGGCGATCCGATCACCCTGGCCAACGCCTAACCGTTGGAGACTCGAGGACCAGCGATCACAGCGATCAAAGAACTGCGCATAAGTCAGGCGCAAATCCCCATCAACGACAGCGTCGCGATCGCCGTAGAGCTTGCGTGCGCGGCGCGCAAAATCCATCGGGGTTAGCGGAGTTTCCATCTGGCTTCTTTCTCAGTAGAATTCTTTGGAAGACCAAGCCCGGATTAGATCCACGAAACCACACCAACGCTAAGAAGAATCACAATTCCTATTTCGTGTGATTTCGTGGATGGGCTTTTACCGCTCGCTTAATACAGCGTTCTCCCCGATCCTCTTCAATAGAAAATGATTGGTAGACGCTAACTCGACGACGAAACGGCAGGGCCCTGTAAACTCTTCGCGATCAGCGGCACAATCTTGCGCGGCACATCGATCGCCGCTTTGATATGGCGGGCGTTCGTGAAGTGCCCGGCCACATAGACTCCACGCACGTTGGTTTCGAACGTTTCCGGATCGTAGACCGGCATCTCGGTTAGTTTTCCCGAAGTAACTTCCACCCCCAGACTCTTCAGCAAAGTCAGATCGGCATCACTTCCCACCAGCACAAAGACCACGTCGTTGGGAATCGTCCGCTTCTCTCCGGTTTCAGTCGTCAGGGTAACTTCGTGCGGGGTGATTTCGTTAATCTGCTGATAGAGAATCACACGCAAGCGACCTTCGGCGACCTCGCGCTCAAGCGGGGAACGCACCCAATGCTTCATCGCCCCGGCTTTCGGATCGCGATTCTCCCAATCTTCGCGCCAGATGGCCATCGTCGTGCGCGCGCCTTCTTCAGACAGGAACAAGGCCGCCTCGGCAGCGCTGTTGCCGCCGCCGACCACCAGCGCTTCTTTGCGCACATAGGGATAGGGTTCGATGAATCGATGATGAACTTTCGGTAGGTTTTCGCCGGGCACATTCAGCCGGCGCGGCTTGGCCATCGCCCCGATCGCAAACAGCAGGCGACGCGCCTGGTAAGTCGCGTGGGTTTCTTGTCCAAGCGTGTTCAGGCTCCGGGTGTGCACGTTGAAGATTTCGGATTCCGGGTGCTCAATACGAGTGACTTCTTCTCCGGTGTTGATTTGCAAATCACCATCGAGGACGAAATGAATGTAGTGCGATAGCAGTTCCTCGCGCGTTGGCTTTTCGCGGACCGGATGCAGCGCGCCGTCCCTCATCTCCAATTCATTGGGCGTCGAGAACAGAGTGCGACCAACCGGATACTTGCGAATCGTGTCCGCAATCGTCCCCTTCTCGATCACCAGATAGTCGAGACCTTCACGAGCTGCCGCATCGGCAGCGGAAAGCCCCGCCGGCCCGGCGCCGATAATTAAAAGATCAAGTGGTTCTTGATCCATCTTGAGTGACTTCGCTTCTGGTTATTTTCTTCCTCTCCCTTTTGGAGAGGGAGTTTAGTCTTCAGAACTCCAAAACTCCCCGCGCGACCACCACCGAGGCGCCACTCACGCAAACCCGCTCGACTTTGCCGGGCTGGCCCTTAACTTCCAGACCAATACGGCTGGGACGATTAATAAAATCACCCTGCTCGATCACAAACTTGTAGACACCTTCGACAGGTTCTACCCGCGTCGCGCCATGATGAACCAGATAACCTCCGAGCGGCCCGGCGGCGCTCCCGGTCGCCGGATCCTCACCAATATTCTGTCCAATAAAAAAGCGTGCGTGCGCGCGGGCCGCGCCAATCTCGAGCGTTTCGCGGGTGAACGCATAGCAACCCGTGCCGCCGCCGAATGCACTATTACCTTCGTAGATCTCTTCGAGCATCGGCAGATTCACTTTGCAATTACCGAGGTCAGCCAGTGATCGCACCGGCACCAACAACATCGTGTTTCCCGTCGAGACCGCCTGAATTGGCAAACTCTCGTCCAAATCTTCGCGGGCCAGACCCAGCGCACGCGCAATTTGCGCCTGCTGCTCCCAGTCGTCAATTTCCCCGCGAATTTCAAACTTGCCCTGCGTCATTACCACGCGTGCGGGTTCGCCGTCTTTGAACTCGATATCAATCGGCAGCACGCCGATGCCAACTTCGTGTTTCAGATTAACCCAGCCGTTGCCGCTTTCCGGAATTGGCACAATGCCTTCGCGCGCCAGACTATTCCATGCTCCCACGATCGGGTGGCCCGCAAACGGAAGTTCGTTGCCCGGAGTAAATATCCGCAGGCGACGCAACGCTTCTTCTTTTTCAGAAGGGAGGACGAAAACTGTCTCCGACAAATTCATCTCGCGAGCGATCTGTTGCATCCGCTCGTCAGTGATTCCTTCGGCTTCCGGAAAGACAGCCAGCGGATTACCGGAAAAGGGCTGGTCGGTGAAAACGTCGAGTTGAATGAATCGATAATCCATCATGCCTCCGCTAACTTGTTTCTGGGAAGACGATGGATCATCCGGCACAAGGACGTGCTGGTCAAGCAGCGATACGAAGTTTGACTTGCGAACTCTCTCTCAATCGCGGGCCCGGCGCCACAAAATCACAACCAGGGCCAGGGCCACGACGATGGGAACGATCCACCAGGCGACTTTCAACCAGGAGAGCGGAATAAAGGTGCTAAGCAAACCGACAAAATCGTGGATATTCTGATGGACCCAGGACAGGACAGGCAGGCTTTGGATCTTCCAGCCAAACAGCACTGACCCTGTTTTGAGGGCACCAATCAAAGCCAGAAACACAAACAAAGCCACGAACAGAAAAACGACAAAGCGCTTAACCTGACCCCTGCCCCTGATAAAATCTCCCAACAGCCAGGCTACGACATTAAGTCCCGCGGTAACTCCGAAAGCCATCCATCCAAACTGGGATACTTCCGGTTTTGCGAAAATCGCAGCGCCGACAATCATCAAAACTTCGAACGTGTAGAGTAACTTCAGCCAATGTCGAAACAACAAGTGCGCGAGACTATTAGGCACCGCGACTTCGACGAACCCCCAGAAGATTGTGCCCAGGCGCGCGATCCAACCCGCATACCGGTCATTAACGTTGTAGTCCTTCGATATGCCGGAAAGCACTTCACCAATTATTGTAGTCGCGCGCGCCGCTGTACGGAGCGTCGGCTCCGGCTCCAGCCGGCTGCGATCTTTGAAGACCTTCCGATAATAATCCCTCAGGTCTGCGTCGCGGATGCGGGCCTCAAGCGCTTCTTTCAAATCCGGTGCGCAGTAATTCTTAAGATTGCCAAGAAAACAACTCAGGGTTTTCAACGCCTCGTCATCAGCGCTGCCGCTTCTGGTCCTCATTAGCGATTCGACCAGCAGATCGTGGAGCTCTATCTGGCCCAGGCCATTGGTGGCTTCACAGACAATTGCCGCCTGAGCGTCCGCGATCAACCGCCGCGTTTCGGGGTGATTGGGCAAAAGAGCCGTGATGATCCGTTCAGCGCCGTCCAACCTTCCCCACAGGATGTCGTTCTTCCGCCAAAGCTGATCCAGAAAGGCCCCAAAGTGGCCGATCGCGGTGCCGGCCAATTTTCGACAGCCGCTGGTGCCTTCATCGATGAGCAACCTGGCATCTTCCGGGCTGACACGGATCACTTCCACCACGTCCGCTTCCCCGACGTCAGTCTGATAAAACAGCGGGAAGCTGACCATGTCATAATCGTCATAGTTGTCGTAATAGTGGCGCAAGCAAACTCGGGCCGCGATGGTCGCATCATCTACCCCCGGGGACGTGCTCGCGAACTCCAGGCGCAGCAGATCCGATGCGAGGCTCTCGCTTTCCTGTCTTGCTTTGCTCACGTGTTCCGCAATCATCATCGCGGCCTCGTCGATCAGGCCGCGCAGCTCCGAATGATCCGTCAGGAGTGCCTTGGCCCGCACCGTACATTCTTCTTCGAGGCGGCTCTCGGATAAACGCCGGCGTTGGTTTCTGGAGGTTTGCGCAGCGCTCTGACCGTCGCCCAGGAAGTAGTCCATTAAAGGCGTGCGTGACTCTTTCTTCGGTTCGCTGGATACTGCTTCTTTGGCTGCTATGTCCCTGGCCGCGGCTTCCCTGATTGCTTTGAATAGTGCCGCGATCTTCTCCTGGACGGGGTTCTCCTGTTTCGCCGGCTCGTTAGCACCCGCTAACTGTTCCGTCGAAGGACGTGATCGGAGCAAGCGCCCGGCCCGGCGCAAGCTAATAAAGATTTCGTTCAGCTTCGGCTTAATCCGCAATAGTGCCTCGCGAAACAAACGCCGCTGGTCCGGACTCAACGAAGCTCCTTCATCCCAGAACCCTTTAAGGTGGGTGCTAAGAATCTTGTGCGCCTCGTCGTCAAGGCTGTAGAGCTTGTCGACTTTCGCGCGCAGAAAGTTAATGCGCCGAATCGGATAGGACAAACCAAAGCTGACGAGGAAACTGTTCATCGTAGGTTTGGCCGGATTGGCCTGGTCGTCCCCGCGATACTCGACGTAAAAAGAGTCTCGCCAGGCCCTGACCAAACCGCGAACGATCAGAAAATAGTCTGATTCGTCATTAAGCCCGCCAATTCGGGCCAACAAATTGGCCAACAGATCGGTTGTCTCCGCGATTTCCAGTCGATGATAGGCGACGTAGCTCTGCCCTTTCCTTTTCACCATGTCTGCCAGATCAAGTTTGGACCAGTCATCATCATTCAGGTTGGGCTTGGCCCAGAGTTCATCAACGTCCGGATGCGGCGCCAGCGCGCCCAGAGTTTTCCATAGTTGGACATCGGAGTCGCCACCCGGACCAGGCGCAAGATTTTTTGTGGCACGTTCAGCGACTTCTCTGTCAGCTTCCACGCCCTGCATAATTCGATTCGCGCGATGAATTAGTCGATTGCGATCGAGTACCCGCTGCAAATCATCACGAATCGTTTCGGCGCGAGGCAGATCGAGAATGGCAGCCTTCACATTCTGAATCGCGTTGGGTCTCTCGCCACGCTCCATTTCAAGTTCAGGATGTTCGGGTGACGGCTCGATGTAAATCAACTTGCGATCCACCGGGACATCGGCGTGCCGGTGACCAATGGTCTCAGTAGCATAAGTGAACGGCTTGTTGTCGAGGACTCCGCCGTCGTTAAAGGATCGTTCGGGAAATGGGGCCGTGCCCAGCCCGCCCGCGTTCACATAATTTTTATAGAACTTTTCCCAACGCCTGCTGGCAGATTTGAAGCTGTCGTCGCCCTTGTACCTCGGGCGACCCTGCAATACTGAATCCATGTCCTCCAAACGCATCGGCTCAAAAGCAAACGGGAAGGCTGATGTGCAACGAGCGGCGTAGGCCAGAAACGGATTGTTGTCGCCAATAAAATCGTTTCGATCATCTTCATCTCCCGTGACTTCACATTTTGAGTAAGCAAAGTGCATCACGTTTCGATGACGACGCTCATAAACCACATTGTCCGCCAGGCGAATGGGCAACGTAACTCCGAGGATGTCGGTGGATGTAACAAAGAGATCTAATTCATCTACATAAGGAGATCGCGCCGCGGCCGTCCGTTCATCATCCATGCCATCGAGCGCTTTCAGTAACTGGAGATACATGCGCTGGCTGTTAAGCAGAGACTGCGGCGGGTCCTGTAGCTCCAGTGGGTACTCAATGGATTTGTTATCGTTGAGCAACTTCTGAATCTCGCCCTCTTGGATCCAAAGGCCTTCGAGCGAATCCATGCTTTGTCCGTTCGCCAGCGCCTTGGCCAGAAAAACTCCATTGATGCCGCCGGCCGAGGTCCCGGAAACAATGTCCACGACGAATCGTGTGGGCGGTGGGCCACTCTGATCATTTTCAGCATCCGTGCTCGATCGTCCATCCTGATCCTCGGCGAGCAAATGACTAATTCTGCGGTACACTTGTTCAGTCCCGCTGAGCTTCGCTGCACCGTTCGATGCGGTCGACCGCACCATATGCAGGAGTTCCTGGGCGACTCCGTTGATGTAAATCGCCAGCGACACGCCGCCGTACATCACCACTGCAAAACGCACTTCCTGCGTGTAATCAATGTTGGTTGGGGAAGAAGTTGTCATGGGAGCCTCCGTGAGATAGCTCTAAGAGTTTGGGACGAGCGTGTCAGACCGCCGCAGTCGGCTTTCCCAGAACAAAACCGAAACACTCCTGAGAAATTAGAGAGTCGCCTGTCGCAAGGATATGAGACACCTAAAGTACCCAAAAAACGCCCGCAAGATATTGGCAAGAGATCTAAATGTCAACGCCTGGCTCACTAACCACCGCTCATCAAGAGACTGCAGCGGAGGTCGATCTGAGCTAGTGGAAACTTAGTCTGTCAGTCACATCCTGATCGAACGTCGCCTCGCTGGCCAAGCGAGGAACCATTAATTTATTTGCAACCACTCGGCGACGTTATCAAGTATCGTCGCGTAGATTTTCTCCTGTGGCTCGCCGAGCCGTTTCGGAACTTTGAGAGAATGATCGCCGCTTTCGATTACCTGAAGCGTCGCGGGCAGGCGCAGTCTCTTAATCACGGCGCTAATTTCGTCTGCTGTGCCAAACGTGTCGCGCGCGCCCTGCACAAAAAGCATCGGCGCATGAATTTCTTTCAGATGCGCATCGCGCAACTTATCAGGTCTGCCCGGAGGATGCAGCGGGTATCCCAGGAAGACCAATCCCGCAATTCCGTCTGGCGCGATGGCCGCAACCTGTGAAGCGATCCGTCCGCCCATCGACTTGCCCCCGATCACCAGGCGATTCTTCTTTAGTTTGCGATTCGTCTGTGCCGTCTTGATTACCGCTTGATAACAAGATTCGAGTCGCGCCCTGGGATCCGGAATGCTGCGCCCGAGTTCTTTGTAGGCAAAGTTGAAAGTCATGACGTCGCATCCACGCGCCGCCAGGCCCCTGGCGATCATGACCATGAAAGCGCTCAACTGGTTCGCGCCGGCGCCGTGTCCCAGAACCACGGTAACATCGGACCGTTTCCCTTTCGACGCCAGATACAGAAGCGCCGTCACACTGTCGCGATCGTCGATCGTAATAGTCAGCGTTTCAGGTTCCATCGCACTTCCTGGCCATCCTCGCGTCCATTCCTGTTTTCTGCCTTCCGAAAGGCGATAGCACTCGTTAGAGATCCGGGAAAGATTAAGCCGGGCGATAAGACTGTGCGTAAACTTTGGCTGGCACGCTAGGAGCACACTGAGGCTCTGAGGACCAGCCTGTAAACTCCCTGTGTTTGGCGGTTGGACAATATGCCAGATTCCCCACCCCGTCAATGTTTTTTTAGCCACATCGGCGTTGGCGGTTTGAGGCTTCGGCTGCTTAGCGCGCCTGCTTGCACCGGAGAGGAAGTTGGCTAGTTATCGATCTGAATTTTCCAGGTAGGTTCGCGGCACGCGGCTGCTGATGCCGCAGGTAATCTCGTAAGAGATCGTGCCGGCGAGTTCGGCGAGGTCTTCAGCTGAAATCGCTAATGCGCCTTCGCGTCCCAGCATGGTCACCTGATCATCAAGCGTAACTCCCGGCACGTCCGTTACATCAATCGACGTCAAGTCCATCGAGACGCGGCCGACTACCGGCGCGTAAGTTCCGCCTATGATCACGCGGCCACGATTTGAGAGCGCGCGCCGGTAACCATCGTCATAGCCGATGGGGACCGTCGCAATTCGAGATGGTCGCGTTGTTTCGAAAGTACAGCCGTAACCCAGCTTCTCGCCTTTGCCGACTGTCTTCAAAAGCATTATCCGCGAGCGCAGAGACAAGACGGGCCGTAGCTGTGAAGCCTCGATCTGCGGCGGCAGCACGTCGCGCCGGAAGCCGTAGAGAGTCCCGCCGGGGCGCGCAATGTTTCCGCGCGCCTGTGGATAAGCAAAGGTGGCCGCCGAGTTCGCCGCATGCACATAGCGCGGCGCAAAGCCTCTCTCTCGAAACAGATCGACCGCCTGCTGAAATCGTTTGAGCTGGTCCTTGGTGAAATCCTCTTGAGCAGGATCGTCCGCGGCCGCGAGATGCGTCATCAATCCATCAACTCGAATATTTTGGAAAGCAGACAGCGCTTCACAGAATTGTCGAACGTCGTCGGCACGCACTCCCAATCGACCCATGCCAGTGTCGATCTTGACGTGCACATCGGCGACCAGGCCCGCGTCTCGCGCAGCGCGATCAAACGATTCGATCATATCCAGCCGGTAAACAACCGGAGTCAGGCGCTGTTGCAAACAAGCGCTCTCCTGGCCGGCCCAAAATCCTCCGAGACAAAGAATGGGTTTGCTGATGCCTGCATGCCGCAACTCAAGACCTTCTTCCGGCATAGCCACGCCAAACCAATTGACGGCTTCAGCTTCCAGACGCCGAGCGCAGGGAACCGCGCCATGACCGTACGCGTCCGCCTTCACGGCAGCCATCACGCTAACTTCGCTTCCAACCTCAGCGCGAATCACGCGGAGGTTGTTCGCGAGAGCATCGAGATCGATCTCAGCCCACGTCAGACGCCGAGTCATATTGTCTTCCGTCGTCATCGTTGGTTTGGTCTAGTCAATCACAGATCGGGGGCAACAGAGAAGCAAGGATCCGATTTCTTACTTCGTCGGCAGACTAGCTTCGCGCGATGAGCCCGACGTAGTCATGATCTCATTAGCACCTGGCTTCAGCCAGGTGATCATTAAGACGATGGGGACGGCAAACCGTTTAAACGGTTTTCAGGTTGGCATTTGAATCCTGACACCTGGCTAAAGCCAGGTGCTAATGAGATATCGCCATTAACCGAAGTGATTCTTAGAACTCTAGAACTCGTCACCGCGGCTGATGCGCGGCGAGCCCTTCGAGCGATCGAACCTGGCCAGATAAGCACCGAGCGCGTCCCGATCAAGATCGGCAAATTTGGCAAACTGATTGAGGAAAGCCAGGTAGACAGTGTCGGTGGGGCCATTGCGTTGCTTGGCGACAATCAACTCGGCGATATTCTTGTTCTCATCGCTCTTGTGGTACTGCTCCTCACGATAGATAAAAGCCACCACGTCGGCGTCCTGCTCAATCGCGCCCGACTCGCGCAGGTCGGCAAGCTGTGGCCGGTGGTCGGTGCGGTTCTCAGGCGCGCGCGATAACTGTGACAGCGCCACCATCGGGATATTCAATTCTTTTGCCAGGGCTTTCAGCTCGCGCGAGATCTGCGAAACCTCCTGCTGGCGCGATTCAAAACGGCCCGACGAACCGGACATGAGTTGTAAGTAGTCAACCACGATCATGTCGAGTTGCTTCTGTTCTGTTGCCAGGCGCCTGGCTTTCGCGCGCATTTCAAGCACCGATATCGCTGCGGTATCGTCAATGAAGATGCGCGCATCGGCCAGTTTGCCCAGGGCCTTGCCCAGACGCGACCATTCTTCGTTAGAAAGGTAACCGCTGCGAAACTTTTGCGCGTCCACGCTGGCTTCCGAGCAAAGCATGCGCATCGCCAGTGCTTCCGCTGACATTTCCAGCGAAAAAATCCCGACGACCGCCTTACTCTCAATAGCCGCATGCTGGGCGAGCGTCAACGCCAGACTGGTCTTACCCATCGAAGGCCGCGCTGCGATGACGACTAGATCCTGCTTCTGGAAACCCGAGGTCAACGCGTCCAGGCCGCGAAAACCGGTGGCCACGCCGGTTACTACGAGATCGCGATGCTCGACGGCCTCGGCTTTCTCCAAAACCCGTTCAGCCGGGTGCTTAATGTGTTCAAAACCCTGACGAATGCGTTCGTCGGCCAGCGCAAAAATTGCGTGCTCGGCGTGATCCAGAATGTTTTGTGGCTCGTCTTCTTCTTCCAGGGCTTCGGCGCTGATCTTGTTGGCGACTTTGACCAACTGCCGCAGCAAAGACTTGCCCCGCACAATTTTGGCATACGATTGAAGCGAAGAGATGTGTGGCAAACCATATGTTAGATTCGTGAGGAAGAGAACTCCGCCGACTGACTCGAGAGCGTTATCACGCTTTAGGTTTTCAGCAATTAGAATAGGCGTAATTTCGGAACTGTGCTCAAACAAGAATGTCATCGCCTTGAATACGCGCCGGTGTGACGGTAAGTAGAAATCATCTGGATCCAGCAGCTCGACAGCCTGCGCGATGAGCGAATTGTCTAGGATGATTGAGCCTAGAATTGATCGTTCACTTTCGGAGCTACTGGGAAGAGGTCTTTCAAGGATTGGATCACGAATGGGATTAGGAGTAGCCATCACAACTAAATTAGAAACGTATCGAACAATCGCAGTATGCGGCTGCGAAATATACAACAACTTAGGCGCGGCGTCGCTGTTTTATCTTTCGAAAACCTTCTCGCTCGAAGAGATTATTTGGATCTTGACTCGCTGAACTTACTCAGTAGCGTAACTAGCGCTACGATCAAACCCAACATGCCAAACAGAATTGTCAGGATTGGTGTGAAGATCTTAATTCGCCATTCCCAAGTCTTACGGCGCTCGTCTCGAATTAGGTTCGATACCCCTTGCCTTCCTTTTTCCGATAGCCAACGAATTACAGCTTCCTCCCCATTTTCACTGTCATCCCGCCACCAAGCCGGTTTCTCTTGGTAATTAGGAACATCCAAGGCCAACTTCTCAGCTTTCCAAAGGATTGCGTGAGACTTATGTTGGTCGAGCGCCCAATGACATCCTTGCAGTTCTAATGTGGCAAGCACGAGAGCTTGTTTCGTTTTGTTGGGATTATGTAGAACAGATTGATAATCCTCATGTGCACGAGCCAAGTTTCGTTCCAGTGCGCGACGGATTCTCCAGCGACGCAAAACAACCGTAGGAAAACTCGCGTTTCGAGGATACTTCACACTAATTTAGCATTCTAAGCCCTTCGTTGGGCTCGGAGTTCTTCGTCTGGCTAGTTGGCGTCCTGCACCGACGCTTCACTCACGGGCACTTCGTTGATCGCAGTTTCTCCACCAGCATCTGCATCCAGCGCCGTCACGTCGATCTCGATCCCGCCTTCGCCGAGAACGCTCACCGGCAACTGGACCGTTACGTCTCGGTGCAAGCGCACCGGCACCTCGTAACTGCCGAAGCGCTTGATTGGTTCGCGCAAGACGATGCGACGGCGATCGATTTCATAGCCCTGTTCTTTCAGCTCGTGGGCGATGTCCATTGAGGTAACTGAACCGTAGAGTACTCCGGCTTCGCCGACTCTGCGCTCGAACTTCAACTTCAGACCACGCAACGCGCCGGCCTGTAATTCCGCCGACGACCGATCCTTCGCCTCGCGCTTGGCCAGCGCCGCGCGCTCGCCTTCAATCTGGCGGACATTGTTGACGGTGGCCTCAACCGCCAGATTTCTCGGCAGCAGATAGTTTCGGGCGTAACCCGCCTTGACGCGCACGATCTCGCCGCGGGCGCCCAGATTATCGATATCTTCGCGTAA
>DATNNY010000240.1:0-4888 GCA_035601635.1 Pyrinomonadaceae bacterium | reverse complement strand
AGGTTGATGTAGAACCCGGTGAAAAAGCCGGACGGTCACCCATGCCAGCCGCCAGCCCCCCGTCAGACGTTAAGAACGACCGTGCTCTCGTGAATAGATCGGGCTAACCGGATCAACGGACATCGTTAGACCGGTCAGGTTGGTCCGGTTCGTGCCAACAGCGGAAGCGTCGCATGGCGCGGAATCAATTCCAGCCGCTCAACGAACTTTGGCGAACTCGTCGTGATACGATTGCCTCAAGTCCGGGGCTTACTTTAGCGCTTTCGAGGATGCGGATCGCACCGCATTCTGATACTCACCGAGAAGCGCCGCGTCTTCGATTGACCCGTGATGATGCATTTGTCGCCAGCGCCCATCGATCAGTTGAAAAATTCGGGTCGTGCGAACGTTCAGATTTTTCACGATTTCACCATCATGATATGTGCCGCGTTCCCGCCCCACGGCCCAAAATACGTCGCCAGCGCGATGAATCGTATAATCCCAAAACTCAACGTGAACGTCCGCCGGACTCTTGAATACCCCCTCATACATCTTGTGCGGCTCATCCGCGCCACGCCGAATTCCTCCAAGAGGGTTATCAATCGCGACTTCATCGGAGTGGGCGAAATTGTCGTCCATCATCTTCAGATCGCGGCTATTAAACGCGCGGTAGAATTGCGCCAATCCTTGTTGCGGTTGGCTAAGGTCTCCGAGTTCCTCGTTACCTGTGATGGGCTCCTGTATCGGTTTCATGGCTTGAGCGTTCACCGCAGCCATCGGCACCAAAAACACCGCGAGATGGGCGGCCAAGCCGAACATCACTGAGTTAGTTAAGCTTCTACGGGATAGCGTTGCCGACATAGGCTTCTCCTCCCTTAAGCATTGTTGGCGATCTGTGGATTCCGTGAGCGGGGACGACGCGCCCGCCTCGAGACCCTATCATGCTTTCGGTCGTGAGATCAGGAATCTCACAGTCGCGGAATGGCTTCGGGGCACACTCATTTCCCTTTTTGCGGTACGCATCGCATTGCCCACCCATGGGGATTAGAATGCGGCAGTGTAGCTGTCGGACCTCGATCGTTGGAAGACTTGGGGCGATCGAGTGAAATATCTTTGCGATTAGCCGACTTCCGGTTTGGGTCCAAAGCGTCATTTTGACCGTGCGCCGCTCACTTCCGGTCTTGCCCCAAAAGCAGACAATTTCAGAGCGGTAAGCACTTCACATTCATGCCATCTCCGGACTCATGCTAGCGGACCCTGCCCAAAGGAATCGAATAGGCTGATCAGCCAAGATGGTGGATCTTCTGAAGACGTAAATCGGTGTGGGAATGCCTTCCATTCGCGCCTTCAACTGGAGAGGCAGAAACTGCGAGTAGTGGCGTGACTGGTGCTGGTTACCGCCGCAGCGATGCGCTGGAGAAACACTGAGAGCATGTGGAAGCGCGGGCCACATATTGCAAGCCGAGCGATTCAAGCAATGTTGTACAACTAGCAAATCGGAAGCGTTGAATAATTCGAACCTGTAGCTCGACGACAAACCGAACTAATTATTGGCGACCATGCGTCGCTACCCGTGGTATGTGCCCCTCTAATTCAGGTTTGCTCAATGAAAAAGCCTCTGGCCTGACGAGTTTTTTCAAGCTTTTCAGGGCCTTGTAATGCTGGCCGGTTATGATCAATTGATCAGCAATCTTAAGCTCGGCATAGCAGGCTGGACATTCTGAAATCGCCTGGGCCGCTAGCGCGAGATATGAACCCTTATATTTCTGAGTGTCTTCCTCGAGATAAATTTGCTGTACACAGCGATAGAGCTTTTCTGCGGCACTGACGGCCCGTTCCGGCGTCAGAACGTCCCTCGCACGTAGTATGGGGGTGTCACCTTCAACGATGAACATCGTTCGATCGCCGTTGTTGGTAAGCACGCTCTTTCCGATAAAGAGTTTCTCAAAAGGCCCTAGATCAAACCGCAGTGGCATTTCAAAACCCTTGAGCAAGCGGGCAATCTGGCGCCAGGTTGGTTAATAATCTGCTAAAAAAACGGCGGGGTTTCCCCCGCCGTCTTCCTTGATCTGCGATGTAGCTGAAATCAGCGCAAGAGTTGAAGCACGCTCTGCTGGGACTGATTGGCCAGCGCCAGCGCCGAGACCGCAATTGACTGGCGGGTGGACAGCGCCTGGCTGTTGGCCGCTTCCTCGTTGGTGTCGGCGAGCGTCAGGTTGGACGCACCGGTCTGTAGCACGTTGATCAGGTTCTTCGAGAAGTCCTGACGGATCTGCACGATCGAGAGGTTTGAACCCAAGGCCGACGCTTCGGTGCGCAGCGAGGTGCTGGCGGAGCCGAGCGCCGCGAGCACATTGTTCGCCGAAGTGCTATCCAAAAAGTCAGTGCCGCTGGTCAACGCACCAAGGCCAAGGCCCGACGCACTGAAGGTCACTCCCTGGACGCTCAAGCTGGACTTGCCGGTTTCGTTGAAGGTCAGCTTGAGAGTGTCGCCGTTCAGCAGGTTGATACCATTGAAGGACGAATCCTGCGCAGTCGTCGAAATTTGCGCGATGATGCCATTGTACTGGCTGACCAGATTGGCGCGGATAGCTTGCGAGGCTGGATCGGCAACAGCTGCAGTGACAGAGCCCGCCGTGGCCGTTGTCGTGCCCTTGATGTCAACGCCCTCGCCGGTCGGCGCCGTGCCCGTTGTAGTGATGGTCTGGCTCGCCGCGTCGTTTGTCGATGTAAAGGTTAGGGTGTCTGCCGTCGCAGAAACACTCGCGTTAACCTGAACACCGTTCGAAGCCAGAACGCTATTGAGCTGGTCGAGAGAGCTGACGGTAGCAGTTCCGGAGCCAGTGGTAAAAGTCGGACCAATCGTCACAGCGAGAGTGCCGGTGCTCGTTTTAAACGTGATAACCGATCCAGCCAGTTTGCCAGTATCAAGGTTGGCAGCCGTCACGGTACCGGTGCCAGCACCCGTCCCAGTAACGTCAACGTTGGCCTTCGTCGAATAACCCACGGTCGTCTGCAGAACCTGATTGGCGATCGACTTCGCGGTATCGACCAGCTTCTGCAGCGAGGTGATACCCGTGTTGGCAGCCTGCAGAACCTGCACGCCGTTGCCGATGCCGTCGAGCAGGTTGTTGATGTCGGAGGCGCGGTTGTTGAGCCCTAGCGCCGTGAAGAAGTTGGTTGGATTGTCGAGGGCCGAGTTGACTTTATTGCCCGTCGCGAGGCGGTTCTGCGTGGTTGAAAGCAAATCCGCGGTGGACTGAAGCGAGAGCAGGTTCTGACGAACCGATGCCGAAAGAACGATAGCGGACATTTTGAATCCCTCCTGGTTTCATCAAGTCATTCTTGACTGGCCGGAAAGCTAGGGAGCAGAATCTAACAAATGGTCAAAAACCTGCCTGCGATTTGATGATGTAATTCCCATTGAGGAACGCGATTAATGTTAGGCTAAATTCCTTGGTTAGCGTTTGATGAACGTTCAGGACCCGACCTAGTGGACCAAATCTGACACTTCGATTCGCTTGGGGATTCCCTGAAGGACTGGCGTGTGCGAGTCTAGGGGATGCACGAGCGAACGAACATCCAATTGAGCCGAGCCGACCGTAGCAAGCTTGAGGCTGTGTGGTCGCCAACCGCAATAGCCCGCAGAAGCACGCTTGGCGGGCCAAGATCGTGCTTCTGACGGCCGATGGTCGCGGCACGGCTGAGATCATGCAGGCCACCGGCAAGGCCAAGATGGTGATCTGGCGCTGGCAGGAACGTTTCCGCGACGAAGGAGCCGCTGGCCTTTGGCGGGACCAGCACCAGGTCGATGACCCGCTGAACGGTACTTGCCGGCAACGACTTTTTGCCGGGCTTGCGCGTCTTGTCGCGTGTGAGCCCGGCAACGCCTTCCGCCATGAAGCGCGCCTGCCATCGCCAAACCACCGGCTTCGATTTGCCCGAACGGCGCATGATTTCGGCGGTGCCACAGCCGTCAGCCGTGGGCAAGGATGATGTTGGCGCGCCACACATGCTTTTGCGGCGCGCTGCGGTTCGCGACAATCGCCTCAAGCTGGCGGCGGTCTGCTGCTGTGACGTTGACGACTATTCCTGCTCTCATGCCGAGAGCTTGAACCGCTTCGGACGATTTGGGAATCGTCCGAATGTATCAAACCACTAGCTCGTTCATTTCCCCTTCGCCTTCAGCCATTCGGTTTGCAGCTCAGCCGGGCGAGGTGTCCTGATTTGTAAATAAGAAACATATCTCGATCGTAATGAAAATATTCGCCGGTGAAATCCTTCGTGCGAAACTTGAGCTGGATCATGTTGTTGCTCAATACCGGTGCATTGACGCTACCCTGCCCGAAATCGACTGACACCTTCGACACTTTATTTGCTGGACTAAAGATCGCGGTCAGGGTTTTAGGAGCTCTCGCAAGCCCCGCGGGCTCGATCATGTCGCCACTGCAGATAAACTGGAGGGAGTCAGCCGCGTGTGCTGCGCTGATCATGAAAGCTACGGATATCATCCCTGCCAACAAAGTCCTAAGCATTACCGATCTCTCCGGGTTCTAGTCCTCTTGGTACCGCGCCAGCGTAACGTGTACCGCAGCCGCGTCAAAGCGCCACGAAAGGGGATGGATTTTTAAGGTTCTGGAGTTGCTATGTGTCCACTTCGCGCCCTAGTTATTTCTCATCGGTCTCAACGTTCCTGTTTCGATGAAATGTAAGACCGACAAACCCGGCTGCCACAAGGATGGCTCCGGCCATCATCATCCAATGAGGGTATTCCCAATCGAGCAGCAAGTGGAGCATTTCGGCCATTGCCCCCTCTCTCGTTATTTCCCCTTTTTGAGCCCCAGCTTTACAAGCCGCGCGGATGGCTTGGCCACTAACTGTATGTTGAGCGCGACTATCGCTTTAATAG
>DATNNY010000239.1:0-2486 GCA_035601635.1 Pyrinomonadaceae bacterium | reverse complement strand
CCTTTGCGGTAAATTAGATCTGAGCAAAGGTAAACATGACCGACTCAATGAACAGGAAATTACGCGTAGGTATTCTGGGCGCAACCGGTGTAGTGGGTCAGCGCTTTATTCAACTGTTGGAACATCATCCTCAGTTTGAAGTTACGGCGCTGGCGGCCTCTGATCGATCGCAGGGCAAGAATTATGTGGAAGCCTGTAGCTGGCGTCTGCCGGGCGAGATGCCCGAGCGCGTGAAAATGATCGTCGTGCAATCGCCGGCGCCGCCGCTCGATTGCGATTTCTTGTTCTCGAGTCTTCCAGGCGAAATTGCGGGTGACGCGGAAGAGAGTTTTGCGCGCGCTGGTTTTCCGGTCATTACGAATTCATCTCCACATCGCATGGATGCCGACGTGCCGTTGTTGATTCCCGAGGTAAACCCGGAACATCTTGAACTAATTGCCACACAGCGCGACGGCCGCGGCTTCGGGCGCGGTTACATGGTCACTAATCCGAATTGTTCGACGATAGTGATTGCGATGGCCCTGGCCCCTTTGCATCGGAATTTCGGGATCGAGTCATGCGTCGCGACGACGATGCAGGCGATCTCCGGCGCCGGTTATCCCGGCGTGGCTTCGCTCGATATTACCGACAATGTCTTGCCGTTTATCGGCGGTGAAGAGGAAAAGATCGAAGCTGAAACCGTGAAGATCCTAGGCCGGGTCGATGGGGCAACAATCAAAGGAGCGCCGATGAAGGTCAGCGCGCAATGCAATCGGGTGAACGTGATCGACGGCCACCTGGCCGCAATGCGCGTGAAGCTATCTCAGCGGGTTTCGCTCGATCAAGTTCGCGAGGCGCTCGCTTCATTTACTTCTGAGCCGCAGCAGTTGAAATTACATTCGGCGCCGGCTAAGCCAATTATTATTCGCGACGAAGTTGATCGCCCGCAGCCGCGCCTGGATCGGGATGCGGGACTTGGGATGAGCGTGACCGTCGGACGGATCGCCCCAGACAATGTGCTTGACTATCGTTTTCTGGCGCTGGGTCACAACACGATTCGCGGTGCGGCGGGTGCGGCGATCTTGAACGCCGAGTTGCTGCTGGCGCGCGGTTACTTGTAATTTGGAGTGTGTGTCAAGCGCAGCCCGACACAGCTTTGGATGGTTGGCGTATTCCAGGCCGCTGAAAAAGCAGTAGAGCTGGTTAGGAGGCGCAAACACGATCCACGAATCACACGAAAAGACTCGAAGTAGGAATTTTCCTAGTATTGCTTAGTGGTGTTTCGTGGATCGTGGTCCAGTTTTTCATCAGCCTGATAGATCTCCTGTGGCGCCAGGACGACGAACTAGCTACTCATCTCGTTTGCACTTATGTTTTCAGTTGCTTTGATCTGCACAGCGAATAGGTGTCGCAGTGTGATGGCTCATGCGATCTTTGTAGCCGAAGCCGGAAAACGATCTCTGGCAATTGAAATTTATTCTGCCGGCGTCTTTGATTTCTCAGACGCTCCTTCTTTGGATGAGACTACGATGACCTGCATGCGGCACAACACACCGCCGCCCAAGGAAGCCCCAACCTGGATAGGTCAGCTCCCGCTCGACTCGATCAATCGTTTTCTGGTGATGGAGCACGCTCACGCAGATGTGCTGACAGGCGATTATGGCATCTCACCGGAGCGGATCAGTTTGCTGGGCGCCTTTGACCCGCAGCAACGCGGCGTCGAGATCGCCGATCCGTTTGGCTGCGGCGCCCGTGTTTACGAAAGTTGCTACAAACTGATTCGCGACTGCATTGTTGGTTATCTCGATACGACTGATGAACTAGGGTGATGTAGTCCGCGCAGCGGACAACCGAAAATAGCCCAGCGATTTATCGCTGGGGGTGGAGTGAGGTTTTCAAAACCAAGTCCGCGTAGCGGACGGCAGAAACTGTAGGAGGACCATCAACGCGGATCGTTCTGTCGGCCGTTTCACGGGCTCCTTTAAAATGAAAACGCTTTGACCCCAGCACTAAAGTGCCGGGCTATTTTCGATCGTCCGTCCGCTTAGCGGACTCAATCAAAATCCACGCCGTAATCACCTTCTTCAACTCATCCAGTTGATTATCAAAAAAATGACCCGCGCCCTTGATGATTTTCAATTGCGCCGGCGCGTTGATCTTTGCCACCAGCTCCCGCAATCGCTCAACGGCGCCGAACTCGTCTCGATCGCCCTGGACGAATAGAATCGGCTTGCGACATCGATCCATAAAATTGAAATCGTATTTGTCTACCGGAGTGCCGATACTGATTAATCGCGTCACGCGCTCGTCATCAATTCCAACTTCCAGGCCTACGCGCGCACCGAAAGAGAATCCGCAAAGCGTAATCTCTTGTCCCGGATAATTGGCCGCCAGATACTCGAGTCCCGCTCGCGCATCGTCGCGTTCGCCGCGGCCTTCATCATGCTCGCCGGTGCTTTGTCCCACGCCGCGAAAGTTTATGCGCAGGACAGCCAGTCCCGCATCGT
>DATNNY010000238.1:0-7221 GCA_035601635.1 Pyrinomonadaceae bacterium | reverse complement strand
TTTGCCGGCTTGTTCGGCTATCGCCGGGAGATGAATGACAGCTCGCTGCTGCTGATGCGTCTGGGAGTAATCAGCATCATCGGCGGAGGGCTGGGCGCGTGGCTGTTAATTGTGACGCCGTCACCAGTCTTCGCGCGACTGGTTCCTTTGTTGATTCTGTTCGCGACGGTACTGTTCATGATCCAGGGATCGGTGACTCGTTGGCTGCACTTGCCGGCGCCCGGAAGTAAGCCGATATCGACGGCCTGGTGGATTGGGGCGGTCGTGATTCAATTTTTCTCGGCAATGTACGGCGGTTATTTTGGCGCCGGCAATGGAATCATGATGCTGGCGGTGTTGGGGCTGCTGGGCTTGCACAACATCCATCGCGCCAACGGCGTCAAGAATTTTCTGGGCGTCTGTATCAACAGCGTGGCGGTCGTGGCTTTTTCAATGATGCATTTGGTTTCGTGGCCCAGGGCCCTGTTAATGGCGGTCGCTGCATCGCTGGGCGGCTACTTTGGGGCGCGCACCGCGCAGCGCTTCGGCCGCACGTTCATTCGTCGCGCGATTGTGATGATTGGATTTGCGATTACGATCGTGATGCTGTGGAAGATGAGGTGACCGGAGTCCGCAGATTACACAGATTGTTTTTTGGAAAAGACCAGACGCTGTTCTCGTCGCAGCCTGCCCGGTCTCGATTTTCTTTTTCTAATCGGTGTAATCTGACGTAATCTGTGGATGTTCTAAAGGATGAAGAAACTGCCTCGCGATTTCTACACTCGCTCCGATGTCCTCGAAGTCGCGCGCGATCTGCTGGGCAAGAAGTTGGTCGTGCCAAATCGAAACGGTTCGCGTGTGGCCGGAATCATCGTCGAAACTGAAGCCTATCGCGGGCCGGAAGACCGAGCCTCACATGCCTACAGCGGCCGTCGCACTAACCGCACGGAAACAATGTTTGGAATCGGCGGGACTGCTTACGTGTATTTTGTCTATGGCATGTACAACCAGTTCAACGTGGTCACGAATGTCGAGGACGTGCCGCATGCAATTCTGGTCCGCGCGGTCGAACCGACGGAGGGACTGGATGTCATGCGCCACCGGCGCCGTGGACGGTCAGAATATGAATTGACCAGCGGCCCGGGGCGTTTGTGTCTTGCGTTGGGAATCGATCGGCAACTCGATAAGGCAGATCTGCTCGGTGAACGCGTATGGATCGAAGAAGGGGTTTCGATTTCACCGCGACAGATCGCCCGCGGACCGCGGGTGGGAATTGAGTATGCCGAAAGCTGGATCAAAAAGCCCTGGCGGTTTTGGGTGCGTGATAATCCGTTTGTGAGTAAGATTCGCGTTCTTCGATGAAGCGCCGGTGAATCTCTTCTTCACCACAGAGACACAGAGGTTCACAGAGACAAACTCTGTGGTCCTCTGTGCTGCTCCGTGTCTCTGTGGTGATTGTCTTTGGTAAGGATAGACGCTAAGCCGCTGCAAGTCTCTTCCACACGCTCGCCTCGCCGTTGTTCCTGACCAGATAGAGAACGTCGCTGTAGGCTTGAGCGTAAAGTGCGCGCATACCGTCCGGGGAGCCTGGCCGTTCGATTTTCTTCTCTAGCTCGTCTGTTGAAAGCGCGCGGCGTGTATTGAAACGCGTGATCATCGGGCCTTCGCCCGCGAGATAGATCGCGAATCCTTCTTCCAGCCAGCGCGGCGCGCGGTTGTGACTCGCTTTATCAATCACCACGTGGGCCAACTCGTGACGCAGTGTTGTTAGCAGGACGCCACGCCGCTTTAATATTCCGGCGGGTTGGAGCTCAATCCGGTTTCCCTTGGTAGCCGCGGCTGCCCACCACGGCTGGCCCGTACGCGCCGTGAAATCGCCCGTGCTTTCGTTAAGGCGAATCTCCAGCGTGGGAAGATCGCCGATTGCGATTGAGGCTGAGTTAGCTCGATTGACGAAGTCGGAGCGCGCGGATTCCAGGGTACTTAAGACCTGATTAGCATCGCGACGATCTACACCCGTCGGATAGGTCACGCGGAAGTGTTCACTGGAGATCGTGAAAAACCTGGGTGCTTCGCTCGGCTCTGCACTCACCGAGTGTTTATCAACGGGCGCGCTCAGGAGGTCTGCTTTCCAAATCTGACTTGGGTGATCATCGAACGGGGGATTTAACCGCAGAGGGCGCAGAGGATTTCGCAGAGGACGCAGAGGAAAGCCTTCGCGTTCCTTTGCGAACACCTTTGCGGTCTTTGCGTTCAAACCCCAACGTTCGTTGTCACTCAAGCCAGTCGCAACGCGATTGTCTTTTCTTAGATTCGTCCCCGGAAAATACTTTTCCAGAATCCGCTGGAATCCTGCGCCGCGCTGGGCCATCACGTGCGCGCCTTCCTGACAGAGGCCGAGGCCATGCCCGAACCCACTGCCGCGAAAGGTGAAATTCGATCCGGCGCGAGCGACTTCGAATCGTGAACTCTTCAAGACATTCCATCCCAGCACCCGGCCGACAATGATCTTGAAATCCCAGCCGCGCACAGATTTGCGGTGCTCGCCTTCGAGGGTGATGAATTCCGCTCGTCCTGTTTCGTCGCGCTTGCTCACGAGCACTTGATCGAGTCTGGCGCCCACGTTGGTGCGCGTGTCGCTTTGCAGCGCGCGTAGCAAATCAGCGCGCGTGATCGTGTCTCTCCAATGAGCGTGCGGACCGGCGAGACAATACTCGTCTTGCACGCCGCGCAAATATTCAGGCGGCGTCACGCCCCAGAGCGTGCCCAAGTTTGCCGTCTCGCCGCCGCAAGATGCGCCGAAGTAAGAATCGACAAGTTGGCCGCGAGCGTCGAGCAGTACCTGGCTCTCGGTGGCGCGAACCGCCGCCACGATAGCGTCGGAAGCCCGACCGTTAGGGAGGGCCTGATCCGCTGCGGAGCCCTCCCTAACCGTCCCACCCCAGCCGGGCTGCCCGGCCGGGGACCCCGGGGTCGGGCTACTGCCCCGACGGACACCGGACACAAAGCGCTGGCAGTGCGTAGTCGAGCAGAAATCATAACCATCCTTCGCGTGCCGGCCGCGATTTTTTAAAGCATAGGTGCGCACCGCCACCGCCAGAGCCTTCAGCGCTTCGGGTTCGGTTTCCAAGCTGCCTTCGGCGCGCATCACGCCGAGCACGTAATCTTCCAGAGAGAGATCCTGAGTGACGTTCTCAGTGACCAAATGCACTTTTATTTCCGCGCTTGAATTGCGAGTGAGCGCGTTGTCATTGAGGGAAGCTGAGGCTGTCTCAGATTTACGCGAACGGTAGCCGGCGTAGGCCTCGAAGATTGACCTCGAAGCCGCGGCCGCTTCAGCGCCATGCGATCGTTGCAGGAGAACCAGAACCGCGAGATCGATCTGTTCAGCTTTTGACTCGCCCTGCGGCTGTGCTTCGGCGGCAAATCCTACGAACCAACCATTGGTCCGAAAGCCATTCGGTGGCACCGAGGTTCCGGTCTTGCCCAGAATGTAAAGGGGCAGCAAGTCAAGATGAGCGCTGCGGGCCGTGCCGTAGCGCACTGCTCCCGCCATGCCTTCAGTGATGATTGCGCGGTGCAGCGGAGAAATATTTAGAGTAGCGCGCTCGACCTTATCAGTCTGGTTATCGTTTCCCAGTCGAGGCTGAAGCAAATGGCCACCGTTTACCAAAGCCGTGTAGGCCAACAGCAACTGAATCGGCGTGACCTGGATGTGGTCGCTTTCGCCCACCGCTTCACGCGCATCACAGTCGCTCTGCGCTGACGCGTGATGAGCGTTCCGGATGCGCGCGCTGTTTCCGGATTCGCATGGCCGCAATGTTCCAGCCACATCTTCGTTGACTCCGGTAGGGTGGCCAAGCCCGAACGACCGAAGTGTTTCGATCAATTTGTCTCGGCCCAGGCGTTGCCCCAGCGTCGCAAAATAGTAGTTACACGAATACGCGATCGCTTGTGATGGATTGAAGGGCGGCAGATGGTCTGCGTGCACACACGGCAGAGAAAAGTTAAGACCGTTGAATCTTCCGGGACAAACCGTGCGTGAGTCCTGATCAATTAGTCCCGCTCGCAGCGCGGCCAGGGCGGTAAATGGCTTCATCGTCGAGCCCGGCATGGCCGCCTGGTTGAAAGCTACCTGCGGATTTACCAAAGCACGCACGCGTCCGCTGCGCGCATCCATGACGATAATCGTGCCTTCGCGTTGGCCAAGCGCGGCGTTTGCCGCTGACTGCAAGGCCGAGTCAATTTCGGTTTCGTCCGACTCTGTGGTCGCGCGCTGCATCGGCGTCCACCCAACACGCTGAATTGGAAAGTTGAGAAACAGGATCGCAACGCACGCGCACGCGAGTAGCCATGCATGCTCCCGCGTCATGCGTTCCAGATAGCTCGTCCCGGGCCAGGCGATCTTCACGCAGCCGCCTCAGCACGAACTTCCGAGATCTTACTGACCGGCGAAGGCGGCGTTGGTTCCAGTTTCGCCAGCGTGGTCAGGGTTGCGATCCAGCCAATCAGGGTGAAAAGAAAGACGAGCAGCAAACGGGCGATGAAAATAGCGAAGTCGGTCTTGTTTCCTTTAGGCGGATGACCCATGAAAAGAATCGCGTAGGGAACGAGCACAAAGATGATCAGGCCGAGCGCAAACGTGAGGACTGAATCAAATGCGAAGGCCCGGGCAAACGCTTTGCCAAAACGGTGCAGAACTGACCGGGCGCCGCCGCTAAATGAAGAGCGCGCGTCCTGGGCGGCAACTTCGATCCATAGATGGATCGCAGCCAATGGTAGCGCGACTCCCAGCAACAGGAGACGAACCGTAGCAAACAGCACCGTGGGCCAATGAAGAGGTTGGGCTGCAGGCGGCGTTCTGGTTCCCGCCAAAGTCAGCAAAGGCTCGGGCGCAAGGTAGTGCGCCTGCCACTTGTTAAGAAAGTAGTTCACCAGAAACCCGAGCAGGACAATAGGGATAGTAACGACGGCGAGCTTGATTGCATCGCGCCCGATCTGCGGCCAATGGAACTTCTGCGTGCGCGCCTGGTGCAAGATTGCGGCTTGCAGGACGAAGAACTCGATCGGAATCAGGACCAGTAAAACGAACGTGATCGCCACCTGGGAAACGGTAGCTTCGCGGATCGAGATGAAGCCGTAGAATGTGGCCAGCAGCACGGCATAGAGAGCGGCCAGAAGGGCGAGAGGGCGTGGGCTGGTGAGCAGTGATTTGGTTGTCTCGAGAAATCTCTTAATAGTAATCATCGCGTCCTCTTCGGCTCCGCCGACCGATGTGCGGAAAGCCTATGGCTTTCCGTATTGTATTTGAGAATTGCTTTGAGGCTGCGCCTCCGAATTCGCCCGGCGCAGCCGCGCGAGTTTCCTTTGTTAGTCACGGAAAGGCCGAGCCTTTCCGCGCATCGGGCGGCAGAGCCGCGCTCGATTTGAAAGACGTCGACTTCATTTCTTATCCAGGATCCGCAAACGGTCATTGCTCGTATTCGCCTGGACGGTTGGTTGGTACATCAATTCCGCGCGCGCCGGCGCGACGCGGAATTCGCCGGGCACTTCGACGCGCATGGCATATTGGAACGTCGCGTTGCCATCAAAATAATTCTTAAAGATGACAGTCCGGTTGTCTCGGAACTCGCGGTTGCTATACCAATCGGACCACGATCCGGTCGAGTAGTTCAGATAGATGCCGCTAACGGTTGCCACCTGTTCAGCACCCGCGGGAATTGGATCCTCGATCATTACGTACTGTGCGCGCGCGCCGGTCAGGTGCAATCGCACCACGATCAAATCGCCAGAGCGGAGTTCGCCCGATAACGGCTCGACTTTCCAACTCGACTTGCCGCCTTCATTTTCAGTCACTCGCAGACGCAGATACTCGCGAGTGATCTTCAAATTCTGCGAAGATTGCGCCGGCACGTTCTCGTCGGCGGTAAAGTATTCCAAAGCACTCGAGACATAGAGCGCGCCACGACCGTGCTTGACGATCCGAATCTGATTAGCGGTGCTGACTTCGCCGCCCTTCTTACTGATCACCAGCGCCTGAGCGTTAGTAGCATCGCCCGCGCCGACGTGTTGCATGGCAACCTGCGTCCCGTTCAAATAGATCTCGAGCGAATAGTCAGGCGACAGTTCCTTGCTGACTTTCAAGTAATCAGTCAAGCCATAGATCGCGAAGGCGGTTTCCTTGGTCGAAAGCCAGTAGTAACCGTTGCTCCGGTTCTTCACCAGCCAGCGCGCGACCTTTGGCAGCAAAGCATTACCCGGATCAATTTGCGCCAGGGCTTTCAATGACAAGGCTGTCGCTTCAGAATCCAGATAGACGTCGCGGCCATAATCATTAACGCGCGCGGTTTGCCAGTGCGCTTCGAATTCATCGGCCCGGACCGCGCCGGCGATTGTGTTAGCGACTTCTTTGGCGCGGCCATCCTTGCGTTCGTGCAAGGCCAGGGCGAGTAAGGCGCGTCCGTACGGTCCGAGTTTGTCGCGCTTGCCGTACAGCTCTTCCAGATAGTGACCATCGCTGTCACCGCTTTCGGTAAAGGCATAGATCATGTAGGCGCGGGTTTCATCGTCGATGGGATTGCCGTCGTCGCGCTTGCCGGCGGTCAGCATGGCCGAAAGTTTCTCGCGCCCGCGATCGCGCCGCGCAGTGTCGATCTGATAGCCGGCGCGCGTGGCCAGGGTCAGCCCATCGACTACATAGGCCGTCATGAACGGATCGGTCTTGTCGTCCTTCCACCAGCCCCAACCGCCATCATCGTGCTGATAGGCGTGGAGGCGATCCATGCCTTTCTGCACCTTCTTATCCAAATCGTTTGAAGCACGCAGCTTCGCCGAAGGCACGTCTTTGAGCGCCTGGGCCACGATCACGTTTGGCAGGAAGCTCGACATTGTCTGCTCAGTACAGCCGTACGGATAACTTGTTAAGTAATCGAGCGCCCCGAACAGCGTGCCGGCGATCGACGATGTTGCTTCGATCCGCAGCGAGCGGGCAGACACGTTGGGATTGACGGGAATATCCAGTGAAACCGTTTGCTCGGCATCGTTCTGGGTCAGGGTGGTCGTGTTGCCCATGGTCTGTTTCAGACCATGCGGCACGATTTCCATGCTCATCTCTACGGCGTCGGATTCCGTGTCGGTAAGCGCCTTGGCCAGCAGCGTCAGCTTGCCGACCTGATCCGCGCGCACGCGCCAATCGACGCGATGCTCGCCGTTTTGCTTGATGGTCACGGTTTCATTGGGCGC
>DATNNY010000237.1:0-3353 GCA_035601635.1 Pyrinomonadaceae bacterium | reverse complement strand
TGGCAGCTAGGCGCGAAGTTCGAGTTTCCGCACATCTTGTACTTCCAGGTCGCGCCGACCCTCTACAATTACACCGGCAATGGCGATACATTTAACATCCACTACCAGGGCGGCGATCCCCACCTGACGAACTCAGCGTCGGCCAGTTAAAGAAGAAGAATGATTGGCAGCTAGACGTTTGGTATCAACACGCCGAGCAGTACGCGCTCGACCCGAACCTGATCGATGATGATTGGTTCAATGGCCAATTGAATATTCACGGCGTCGGTATCACAGCGGCATACAATCTGAGTGCCGCTGTTAACCTCACCCTCAACTACGGCCACGGTTGGTGGTACAATCACAATCTCGGCACGGGCGGAGTCGCACAGGCCATCGCAATCAATCCAATGGATCAATACAATTTCTTCACCGCCGACTTGAACGTGAAGTTCTGAGCATTGAACAGCTTGGTTAGGTTAACGAAAACCCGCCGGGAGAGCGCCTGGCGGGCCTTTCACCGAATAACATAGACACCAATCCTTTTCAGAATTCCAGATTTGGATGTTGTCGGTATAAAAGTCAGTGCGGTTACTTTAGCTTCCGATAGCGCGCGTGAGCTCGTATTGCGCTTTGTTATCCTCGACTACGGCATTCGCCTAACTGCGACCCCGCTACTCAGCATCAAGAACCGTAGCCAGCCCCAGTCTGGGGCATAAACGCAAATCGCCTGCATCATTCTCAGATCTGAATACATCACTGAATCAGAGTCTTAGTCGAGTTACTTCAACCCCCCGATGGCGCGAGTTAGCGCGTACTGCGCTTTGTTGTAATCCACGACGGCGTTTGCGTAGTCAGCACGCGCGCGAGTGAGGTCCTGCTCCGCCAGGATTGTTTCGAGTACGTTACCAACGGCAAATTCCTTCCTTTCCTCAGTCAACCTCAAAGTCTCAGCTGCCGTGTCCACGGCACGTGCCGCCTGATCTATTTGGCCACGCAGGGACAGTACTCGCGTTTGCGCATCGACCACCTCTGCGATCACGTTGTCCCGTGTTTTGTCAGCCGTCAGTTGCGCGGCACGAAACCGCGCATCAGCTGCTTTGATGCGAGGCACATCGAATAAGCCGCCGGGTCCAATCCGCCAGCCTAGCGATACTGCATAGTCTTCGGAGCCGCCGGAGCGCGCAGGACCAGCGTCACTATTACCGCCGAAGTTTCCAGTGAACGCCTGTCCACTTACCGTGGGCAGAAAAGGTCCATATGTCGCGCCATTAGCGGCATGTTTTGCTGATTTGAGCAAAGCATTGGTTTGACCGAGTTCCGGTCGCGTAATCAACGCTTGTGAAATCAGGCTGCCTAGGTCTTGAGATTCGCGAACAATCGAAAGCGGGGCCATGTCGCGGTTCGTCGCGATGAGATTAACCGCCGGATCCAGATACAACACGTCCGCCAGGCGCACCGCGGCCGTGCGTTCGTTCTGCTGTGCCTGGAGCAGGGCAAGATTGTCACGTTCGGTCTGAACTTGCACGCGAAGCTCATCGCCTTTGAACGCAATACCGGCTTCTACCGCAGTGTGGGTCTCTGTCTGGTAACGCTGCGAAATATCAACCGCCTCGCGCGCGATGTTTGTTAGCTCGTGAGCTCGGACAAGATCGAAGTAATCCTGCACCGCAGTGAAGACTGAGTCCTGCGTTTGCGCCGCGAGCGCATGCCTTGCAGCTTGGGTTAGCTGACGTGCGACAAGGTTCTTATAGAGCGTATCGCCAATATCAAGTTGAAGATTCGATGTCGGCCCGAGGGCGTACGATTGTTTGTGGGCCTCAATCATGTTTCCCGCAACATCCTGAATCAGACCCTGGTGATTGCGGTAATTGACGCCCGGAGAGACCCACGGCAGCGCCTGCCAAATCGCCCCTTCCTGATTGGCCTGCGCTTCTGCGAGCCGCTCTCGTGCAATCTGGATATCGAGGTTTCTCGCGTGGGCGAGTTGCAGGACAGTCGGGAGGTCGATGCGATAACTGCCGCCAATGCTCGTGGTCGGCCTTTCCCCGGCAGGGGCTGCCGCATTCGCGAGAATCAGCGAAATCGTGACGGCGCGCGCGGCGTGCAAGTGCATCATTTTTTCGCCGGCACCTTCACGATCACCGGCTGACCGTCGTTTAGATTTTGTTTTCCGACGGTAATCACCGCTTTGTCCGGTGGCAGCCCTTCGAGAATCTCTACCGAGCCTCCGTCGGTGAAACCGACTTTAACCGGGACTTTCTTTGCCTTTTTGTCTACGATTGTGAATACCGAGTTTCGCACTTTCTCGACGACCAATGCCTCGGCCGGAATGAGCAGCGCGTTATCCTTCTTTTCCACCGCGATGACCGCCGTTGCGTACATTCCAGGCCGCAGTTCGTGTTTCTCGTTGGCTATTTCGATTTCGGCTAGCATGGTTTTGGTCGAATCATCCAGCGCGTGAGAGTAACGCGTGACACTCGCGTCGAACTTTTTTCCTTTTAACTCGTCCAGCGTCACCGTGACCGGCAAACCTTCTTTGATGAACGGGACCTCCGGTTCCGGGATCGCCACCTGGACACGGACAGTATCGAAGTCCATCACCGTTAGCAGAGCAGCGGTCTGGGCCGCACTCCCCGAGGTAGCGGCCGGAATGAAAGCGCCAGGATCGACCAAACGTTTCGTGATTACTCCGGAAAACGGAGCCGTGATTTTGGTGAAACTGAGCAAGGTGTCGTTTCCTTCCTGATTCGCGCGCGCGACATCGAACTTCGCCTTGGCATCGTCGACGGTCTGCGGAACGACCAGATCAGGCGCCTTCTTTTGCGCGTTCTGAACTCGTTTGTAATCGATCTCCGCGACCTGCACCTCGGCAGCGAACTTTGCTTTGTCGGCCAACAACTCCGGCACTTCAATTTCGGCCAGCAAATCGCCTTGTTTCACAACGTCTCCCTTATCGACCGAAATTGATTTCAAATAGCCGGCGACCTTGGCGTAGAGCGTTGCCTGCTGATAAGGAGCGACCTCCGCGGGAAGCGTGATTTTTCTCGCAATCGGACCGCGTTTCGGTTGCGCGGTTTGAACGTTCACCGCGGCAGCGCCGGGTTGTGATCTCCAGCAGCCCGACATGAGCACGAGCACTAGCGTCGCTGAGAAAATTAGAGCCAGGCGTCCAGACACGTTCATCCTACGATTTCGCTAGAGCATATTGGTTCGACGTTCGCTCCTCGAACGCTGAACTGTTTGGATCGTCGGGATCGAGCGAGGCGGATTTTCTCGTAGTACGGCGTTGCACGATCGCAAAAACGAGTGGCAGAATAAAGAGCGTTGCCAGCGTCGCCGCAGCCAGGCCGCCGATCACGGCGCGTCCGAGC
>DATNNY010000236.1:0-5024 GCA_035601635.1 Pyrinomonadaceae bacterium | reverse complement strand
GATTGGTCTGAGCAACGGCGATACAAACCAAAGTTGGGAGGACATAGACTTTTGCCTCTACCTGAATGCTGACGGCACTATCTATATCAACGAAGGTTCGAACGGGCGCGGGAACTTTGGTGCTTACGCCACTGGCGATGTCTTTCGCGTGGCGGTCGAAGGCGGCGTGGTGAAGTACCGCAAGAACGGAACGTTGCTTTACACCAGCACGGTACCGCCCACTTACCCGTTGCTGGTCGACACTTCGCTCCACGACAATGGCAGCACATTGAGCAATGTTATGATTGGCGCCGGGAGCGGGAGTGGCGCTAGCTCTTCCGCAAACATTCACTGGCTGGTGGCGGATCAATTGGGGACGCCGCGCATGATCTTCGATCAGAGTGGTTCGCAGGCGACTATGAGTCGTCATGATTAACTGCCGTTCGGTGAAGAGCTGACGACGCAGGGTGGCCGCTCGCCGCAACTTGGCTACGTTGGCGATAGCACGCGACAGAAGTTCACCCAAAAAGAACGAGACAACGAAACCGGGCTCGATTACTTCAAGGCAAGGTACTATTCCAGTTCGCAAGGTAGATTCACGTCTGCTGACGTTCCATTTGCTGATCAGCACCAAACAGACCCATCATCATGGAATTCCTATGCCTACGTGCGAAACAATCCGTGCAATAGAACTGATCCGAATGGCCGATGCTCACCACCACCAGGACTGAAGCCAGGCCAGGTCGGGGTCTGTATCGAGGCCTTCATAGCTGCAAAAACATTTAAGGTAATTGGAAGGGGAAATGACCGGCCTTTCTCAGCCAACGACGAAAGTCTGACTTGGAAGTTCAGAACGGACATAATTGCAGAACGTACTCCCAAGAACTCTAAGACTTTCGACGTATCGCAAACAACAAGAGCTGGTGTTAGTCAGGGAAGTGACCCGATAACGGGCCTACCTTTCGGACCACCGATCAGAGGCACTGCTAATACAACACTCAACGGTCAGCCAGCGAACTCGGACGGTTCCAGCAGTCTCACCACACCCATCGACAAGAATGGCCAAGTGGGAGTCAACGTAGCAACCACCGCCGAAAATGGATTCGCCAGCATCAATCCCATTGACCTTGGTACTATCCGGACGTCGATTAACCTAAACATCAATAGCAACACTGGCCAGGTGGGCATAGGTCCTGGTAGTGAAGCCACAGGGTACCCATCGATCGCTGTGTACAGCTACGTCTATACCAATGGTAAGCTCGTGACAACCGAGATCATCCGGCAGGGTGAAGGATCTCCAAGTGCATTGAAGGAACCAATGCAGCCACTTCCAGAAGTGAAACCAAAGCTGAATTCCCCATGACAAGAATCTCAAAAATAGTAGTCGTAGCAGCAATCCTATCTGGACTGCTCAGTACCGCATGTCCATTGAATAAGCGGGCGGACTCGGATGTGCGTCCAATCGGACCCGACGTTCGGGCCGACCTAGTCATCTACTTCAAGACCACCATTACCCCAGATGAGATAAATGCGTTTTCCAAAGACGTTTTGTCGCTGCCGGATCCAAAGGGTCGAGGCTACTATAATCCACCGGGAGTGAGAACGGTCTTGCGAATCTATCCGCCGTTGAAGGGACACGAAGGTATTGCTGTCACTTTCTTCCCTACCGCCACGAAGGAGGAGCGTGAAAATCTCAAGCGATCGGTGGACTCTTCCCCAATTGTGTATAAGGTCTTTCAGAATGTTGCACCGGCTGAGCTAAAGAAGATCGATTAGCTGGCAAAGTTCTTTGATAACTTTTGTGCCGGCCGGGGCGCGGGGAGTAACTACACGTTCTTAACCCTCAAAGAACGAGACATTGAAACCGGACTCGATTACTTTAAAGCGCGTTATTACTCAAGTGCGCAAGGGCGATTTGCATTTGCCGATGCCCCCTTCACCGATCAGCGACAGACAGATCCTTCATCGTGGAACTTGTATGCCTACGTGCGAAACAATCCCTGCAATAGGATCGATCCGAACGGTAGATGCTCGCCTCCTCCGGGACTCAAACCGGGACAAATCGGAATCTGTATTGACGCCTTCATCGCCGCTAAGACATTCAAGACCTTCGGGGCAGGCAACAACCGTACTTTCGATGGCAACAACGAGAAGTTAACCCCCCAAATTCAGAGTAGACATTATTGCCGAGAGAACTCCGGGAGACTCGAAGAACCTCAATATAACGCAAAACACGACAGCCGGCTCCAGTTAGGCAGTCGAGCCCGTTGACCGAGATACAAATCAGCCCTGCGGTACAAGGTACAGCAAACTCGAAGCTTAACAGTACACAGGGCAATAGCAATTCTCCGTCCGTCTCGGCTTATGATCCTAATGGCTCCACCTCGATTACAGTACCTATCGGGCGCGATGGCAATGCCAGCTTTAATGTATCGACCAAAGCAGAAAATGGCTTTGCCGACTTTCATGACGTCGGCACTATTCGCTCTTCGTTTAGTCTGTCTGCAAATGCCAATAATGGAATTGTAAAACTGGAGGACGGTCAAAAAACAGGCTACCCGTCTTTCGCCATTTACAGCTACACTTACGAAGGTAAGAATATAGTTACAAGGGAAGTATACAAGCGGGACGAGGGATCTCCCGATGCTCTAAAGGAACCCATGAAACCAATTCCGTAGGTCAAAAAGTATGAAATTGAGAATGGTCATTCTTCTAGTCGTTTGTCTGCTTGGCCTCTTTAACGCTGCGTGTCCCTTCAAACGTAACGACTCCGATCTTCCATCCAGTCGGGCCAAATCTAAGGGCCGATCTACTCATCTATTTTAAGGCGGGCTCTACTTCGGGTGAGATCAATTCATTCTCTAAGACGTTTTGTCTCGTCCTGACCCAGAAGGTCGAGGAGATTACCTTGCGCCCGGAGTCAGTACGTTTCTGCTGATCGGACCAGTACAGGGGCATTAGGGTGTCGCGATCACGTTCTTTCCTGCGGCAACGAAAGAGCAGCGTGAGAACCTTAAGCGAGCAGTGCAGTCGTCCTCAATTGTATATAAGGTCCTCGAAGACCACGCGCCAGATAATGTCAAGCGGCTTGACTAAAGGTTTTATGAACTTCGGAGACAGTGGCCTCCTTTTTCCTGTCTGCGTGAAGTAAACTTCCGCATAAAGACGCCCGCTGATTCAGTTCGGATCTATGATCCAAGGGCAGCCAAAGAAACACCTTCTAGTATTCTAGTCTCCCCTGTTACCCACGTAAGAGAGCCACGATCGAGTCCAACCACAATACCAGCAAGAATCCGATTCCTGCCGCCACAACTAGCCAATTGATATAAGTAAGCCAATTGCGCTTTGTAGAAAACTCCGTGAGCTTATTGGGGGTTACCGTTGGATCATGGGCATAGAGAATTTCACCGACGATATAGACTCCTCGTTCATGAAGACCAAGTGCTTTCTCACAACGAACGAGAAGATATCGCGTAGTCTTGCGCGCGCGGCTGCGAAATATTGTGCTGATGGTCCCAATCAGCATAGTGGCGATGATAACTACCGTCAGACCCAATCTCGTGCCGAGCAACAAGGGCTGCTTAACTCCAGCAATGAAAGTTGCTCCAGCCCCAAGGATTCCCAATAGCAATGCCGTCAACTTTACTTGGGTGTCTTCAATGTCGTGCAGCGATTGGGCGTGTTTGCGATAAGCCTCACGAAGGACGTTGATCTTCTCGGTGTCTGAAAGGCTATTTAAGTTCATATCAAAGTCTCCATTGCCGCCGTGGATGGTCTTTGAGTGCACGCTGTAAAACAATAAGATGGAGCGTGAAGGGGCCGGATTGGGCGAGTATGCAAGGAAGCAGAGGCTCGTGGGAATTCAGCCCGGGTCGAAACTGCAAGCGCAGACTATTGCACTTTGCTCGGGTAAGTCAAAGAATTTCTTGCATCCGCAGTTAACCTGTAGAGGCGGTTACCAAGAACAGAGGGACTTCTCTAACGGACCATTCAGGTGAAGAGCCGATTAAGAGAATGTTCGACTACGACGCCATCACATCAAGTTTGTTGTCATTCCAACTTGAGGCGATGACTCGCGGCACTCTTAAGAGTGTTCTCTGAACGAACCCTAATTCGCAAGTGTCAGGGTTGAGCTTTCCTCCATAATCCCGGGATGACCGGCTTGGTATGGCTGTGCATGGCTTTTTCGAACACTTCATAGCGGGCCTTTCCGCTCTGCTTGGCTTGATACATTACGGCATCCGCATCTCGAAGAATGGTTTCGGCCTCGCAATCATGAGCGTTGAAGGCGATTCCAATGCTGGCGGTGGTAAACGCTTTTGCACTCTCCAGCAATATCGGCTGACTGATCTCAGCGAGCAATCGCTGCGCTGTGGCCAGGGCTGAACTGAAACCCGCAATATCATCGAGTAGCAAAGCGAACTCATCGCGTTTGCAGTTGTCTTAGTCGACCTTGATCGATTCAAAATTGTCAACGATAGCCAAGGTCATTTGGCCGGTGACCAATTACTTATCAAGGTCGGGGACCGTTTGAAAGCGTGTGTCCGTTCAGCAGACACCGTTGCGCGGTATAGGTGATGCGAATGAGCACCCAGTCATTCTGTCTTCTTCACTACGAGGGGGAAACACCCTTTCAAAAATACCAACCCAAAGAAGGAGCGATCGACAATGGAAAGACAGACACAAAGATTGCCCGAAGGAACCGATTGCAGCGCCGAAGCAGTCACCGAAAAAACTGCCCATAAGATTTTTCCGCACCGCAGATCAAATCCTCCGCGCCGGACGACTGGACAAAGGGCGATCAGCGGAAAACGCAAGTTGAAAACTGCGCAAAGAAAAAGGGGTCAGGCAAGCGCCGGTCACTCTCGCCTGACCCATCCAAATACTCCGAACATTACCACGTTACTCCAGCGATGTAGCCAACGATCGCAATCCAGACTAGGCAGATGGTCAGCACTATCATGAACTTAAGATTGCGAGTCATTGATACGCCGTCTCCGCAATGCTGACGTGACTTCCAAACAGCTCGCAGTCACTAAGGCTGA
>DATNNY010000235.1:0-12993 GCA_035601635.1 Pyrinomonadaceae bacterium | reverse complement strand
GAAGAGTAATGCTGAGCTGGGTAAACATCAGTTCCTCAGCTTTGCGAAAGTTTCACCGCAAAGGATCGCGACGCTGAAAGCGCAATTGCGGTCGCCACCGATTAGAATTCTCCGCGGCGGGGAATCAGAAAAGAACCCCCATCCCAAATTTACCGAAAGAGCTTTGGTCCAATGCATACTGTTTGCGGATGAAACAGTCTGGCAAAATCCGTTCGCGCGTCCGGGGGTGTGCGAACTGCTCAAGAACAGCAAGGCTCTCACAAAGCGGAAGGCCGCATAACCTGGACGCTGTTACCAGAAACTTTGGGGCCCGGCTCAAACTCAAAGGAGTAAGTCATGAACGTAGTCCAAACACCACGCTTGTATCTGTTGCTAGCTTCTCTCTTCCTGCTCGTTCTTTCGCAACCTCTTAATGCGGCGCCGGCCAGCCGCCACGCCGGCGATTCAATTAGCCCGCCGGTCGTCGAACTTAATGCTAATTCGGCCACAGCGGAGACCGGCGGCATTCGTGAAGTGATTGATAAACAGTACAAGGCACGGTACCAGGAATGGAAGAGCGAGTTCCTCTCCACTGAGATTGGCCGCACGCAATGGGAGATGTTTTCGAATAACCCGCATTTCGTGCTGACCATAGGCGTGGGCCGCAACAACGTTAATGGGGCGGCGACGGGTAAGTATAAATGGGACGAAACGGGGCACCTCATTGCCGCGACTATTATGTTGGGAAATCGTATCGATGAAGGTTTTCCCAGCGCCGTTTATTATCCGGTAATGAACGCCTTGCAACCTTACGAAGCTTCCAGGTTAATCAATGGAAATGTTTTGGCGGCAACAAAAATTGCGCATGAATTCGGGCACGTCATGAAAATCGGTACCACCGATCAGGCGGCATACACTCTCCAGCTCAAACTCGTGCCCGTCTACAACAAAATCTTTCTCAGCAACGGCTACAACGTGCAAGATCCTCGTCTGGTCGATTTGGCCAAGCAAATGGGAGGTAACCCGGTAGAGATTTGGGAAGATCGTGAATACTGGGGAGAAGCAAACGCAATGCTCTTTCTCCGTGACCGCGTGGCCCGGGAAAGATTTCACTGCAAGCTCTTTAATCGAATCAAACGGACCGTCGAGGAGTACGCTAGACCATACGAAGAACGTTTCGCCGAGATCGCCAAGTCGCAGGGCGCAATCTATGGCTGCAGTTGGCGTTAGGTCTGTTCAAATCTGAAGCGAAGGCCGCAGTCTTCCGCTTCGGAACATAGTTCTAACATTGGTCAATTCCCAGACCTGAGGCTATGGCCAGAGTCACAAGCCTCGATCACGACATCAATAGAAAAAGGGGCCGAACTGAGCGGCCCCTTTTTCATTGGTTAGGTTGGTTAAGGTTATTAGAAGTGAATCCTTGCGCCAATTTCCATCTGGCGTCCGCCGTAAACCGAGTTTGTGATCCTGCCAAAGTTCTGCGGAGTCGTAAGAGAAAGACTACTGGGATCCGATGGCTGGAAGTGGTTAAGGACGTTGGTAAACTGCACGGTGAAGGTGGCGCCTACGCGTTCCGTGAACTTGATGTCCTTGGCAACTGTCGCGTCCACGTTCCACCGATTCAAGCCTCGTAGATTTCCAACGCCGCCACAGCTTGTGTCAATTCCCAGAACGCAGCGGCGGAAGTTAGCTAAAACCGAAGCCGGGTCGCCAAATATATTGACCTGGCTCGAGTTGTTTGTGCCTACGCTCACGTTGGCGCCATTGATCGCAATAACCGACCCAACAATCCCGGTATGAGCGGAATGTCCTGCAGTGAACGGCGTCAGCGGAAGAGCGCTCTCAAATGCACTGCCGGAACTCGCAGTGTTTCCCATCTCACCAAAACCCTGACAGGCGGTACAGCCTTCGGAATAACCGATCCCGATCGGGAAGCCGGTCTGAGCAGTCAGGAATGGCGAGACAGACCAGCCATCGAGCAGCTTGCCCTTCCAACCGTGCTCGCCCTTGAAGAACGTCGGCCGATAACTCCAACCACTGGTAAAGATGTACTTGATATCAAAAACCTGTGGCCCATAGCTGGCCCTCGGATTCCAGATGTCAAGCCATTGATTCGAGCTGTTGTACTGCGCAATCTGAGCAGTTCCCAACGCCTTACCCCAGGTAAAGTTGGAGATCGACGTCAGACCATGCCAGTCGTTCATCTTCAAGGTCATGAACAGCGCGTTGTAGTTCGAGTAGCCGGCGCTGGTGGTCGTATTGATCGCCGTCGCCTGCGAGCTGAGCATCGTGCGGCCCAGCACCCAGGAACCCAGCGTACCGTTCGAGCGTGACGTTCCCGTCGCATTCAGATAGTTCCAAATGTCAGAAACCCGGGTGGCGCCAATGTTCGTGCGTACGCCCGATTGATTGAGCAACGCCTGGGTGCAATTGGTGAAACCGGTGCAGTAGGTTGACGAAGGCCCACCCAGCGCCGCCTCAAAGAAAGGTTGTGCTGGAACTGACGCGATTAACGCCGCCAGCCCACCGCTGCCTGCCAGATCGATCTGCGAGCAGCGCCCTCCCGCGCCTGGAGCGCAGAGTCCCTTCCAAACATTGGCAAACGCCGTAGCGAACGATTGGCCTCCGAGAGTCATCATGTAGGGAACCGCATCGAGGTTAATCTCTTCGAAGATATTCCTGCTTCGCTTTCCCATGTATCCAACCTCGAACGATACCTTCCGCGATATCTGATGCTGGATGGTAAAGTCCCACGTGTCCACTTTCTCCGGCTTATAATCCGGATCCAGCACGGTCGAGTCTCCGGCTACAGCCTGTCCGCCGACACCCGGGAAGAAGGGTTGCGGCAGATTCGCGCTAGGAGACTGCAACGGCGCAACCAGGCCATCCGGGCCAATGCGAAACGCGTTGGTCAGGTTGTTGCTTGTCCCGCACGTTCCGTTACTAAGGGTAAAGCCGCAAGTGACTGGTTGCAGCAATCCCGGCCCCAGCAGCGGAACCAGAACCTGGTTCACGCCGTTGATGCGGCCCCAGGTTCGTCCGTAGCCCCCACGAATGACCGTCTTGTTTTCGCCGACCAGCTTGCCGAGCAAACCCGAACGGTAATTCGGACTCCAGGCCACGGCAAGTCGTGGGCTAAATCCGCCCTTGAACGGAGTGTACGGGTATTTGATGTGCAGGTTCCCGGTGGTTTCAAACCCGAGGATTGGAGCGTACGCCTGTCCAGCCAGGGCCGCTGCTTTTCGCGCGGCGAGGAACTGATCCGTATGGACCAGGTTGCCACTCGCATCCACGAGTTCCACCTGCGCGCCATTCTTCTCAACCGGCGGCGTTTCGTACATGTAGCTCAAGCCGAAGTTGAGTGTCAGGCTGGGCTTCAGACGCCAGGTATCGGAAAAGTAACCACTGTAGTACTTGATGGTGCTTGCCTCGATCGCCTGGGTGCCGATTGGCTGTATCGCAAGACTCGATCCGGTGCGCGTATAGATGACCTGCGTCTGGCCCACTAAACCGAGCACCGATGCCGCGAGGTTTTGATACAAACTGTTCTGGCCCGCGGTGTTTACCGCAGCCGGTATGCAGCTGGTACTCCCGGCCGTTCCACTCACAGCCGCGCTACAACCGGCGCCGTTACCATAGTTGATATTGTTATAGACAATGGTGTACACAACCTGATTATTGATCGAGCTGCCATTGTCGGTGCGGGTGTGGTAATTGAAATTCTTCTGGACTTGCCCGCCAAACTGGAACAAGTGGTTGCCCTTGACCCAGGTTAGGTCATCGCGCAGCATCTTGTCCTGGCCATCCCACACGCGCTGACGCGTACTCTGATTATTGACGTTGTACGGGATCAGCGCCCCGGTACTTTCGGCGCCACTGGTTCCCGGGCTTCCGCTGGTCCCAGCGGGCGCGATCTCCAGCGCGCCGCCCAAACCTGGCAACTGCGGTGGATCATTCTGAGTGGACCACTGCCACCAGTTCCACAGATAGCTCAGACGCAAGTCGTTAGTGAGCCGGGGGCTGAGCGTGCTGGTAAGTCCCACGACCCAAAGTTCGCCCAACTGTGGCCGCGGAGCTGTGGGTTTATATTGTCCCAACGTATCGCCGGCGAAAGACCCGCCAACGTCCACCTGGTTCGTGGTGACGTTGAGCAACTTAAAGGCTCGGAACGAAGTAAAGAAGCGGTGCTTCGAGCTAAAGTCGTGGTCGATACGGCCAACATAACTGTTGGAAGTCAGCGGCGTTCGAATGGTCGAGAGGTATCCCTGCGTGTTGAATTGGTCGCCCGTAGCGGGACCGGGATCATTCGGCAGGGGCAGCAACTTCGACCAGAGCGTGCTGATAGTCGAACTTATACCGATGTTTCGGGGATCCAGGGCCGCGCCGGCGGCGCCACCACACGTGCTGCCGTAGGCCGCTAAGGTGCAAAGGCGCGTCCCAGAGTTAGGGACGTTAACCGCGCTATTCCCGACGACTACGGTAACCGGAAAAGGATTCAGATTGTATGGTATGTAAGCCCCGGTGCTGTCTGGAACTTGAATCACGCCGGCGCGCATCGCGGCGGTGGGATACGCTCTCTCGAAAATTCCGGTACCCGGAAAACGAAAGCCCTCATAGTTAAAGAACAGGTAGGTCTTCCCGCCCGCTATTTTCCAGGGGACGACCGGACCACTGACAGTGAAGCCGAAGCGGCTCCGATGATTCGGGATGATTGGCGTAAAAGGCATTACGCAGTTGTTGTCCCCGGAACTTAGGGTTGTTCCCGCGGCACATAGAGTGCCGGTGGGCGCAACGCCCTTTGTAAATACCGTATGATTATTTACCCAGGAGTTAGCGGCGCCGTGATTGGTGGCGTAATAATAGCCGTACCCAGAGCCGTGCCATTGATCGGTGCCGCGTCTGGTAACCATCTGGACCTGCGCGCCGCTCGAGGCGTTAAAGTCATTCGTTTGACCGAAGGTGCTGACTTTGAATTCCTCGACGCTCTCGATCGGGGTGGCCACCACACCGGAAGCCATGCCATTGGTCTGGCTGCCCGCGAGACCGGTGAAGTTATTGATGTAACCGATGGTGTTCCCGGCCATATCATCCGTGTTGTTCCCACCATCCACTGTGAAAGTGTTCTGATCCATGAAGCTGCCGGCTATATCGCCTCTCGGCGTGACACCGGGTTGCAGCGACAACAGCGACGTTGCATCACGGCCGAGGTTCGGAAGCAGCTCGAGTTGCTTCAAGTTAATGGTGTTTCCGATCGTGGCGTTCGCCGACTGAAGCTCCTGACCGGCGGCTGACGTCACCACGACAGTCTCGGCAAGAGAACCAATTTCCAGCGCGACGTTAAGCGTCATGACATTTCCGACGCTCACATGCTGTGCGGCGAACTTCGCCACTTTGAAGCCGGATTTGCTGACCACGATGTCATAGCTGCCAGGCGAAACGACGGGGAAGTTATACCGACCTGAGTCGTTAGTGGTTACTGACTGCTTGCTGCTCGTACCGGTGTCGGTGAGGGTTACGTCAGCGCCCGGCACCGAGGCCCCCTGCGGGTCCGATACCTGGCCAGTGACGCTTCCGGACGAGGCAGTTTGCGCTTGGGCCGGCGTTGCACTAAGAAGCAGCGCAAGTCCAACGCAAAGAACCAATCCTGCGAAGAGCGCGAGTCTTTTCATGTTGAGATCCTCCTGAAACGAACTAAGTATGAAGCAAGCTCTGACGTTCGCCAGGGCTTGGCGGACATCACAGCTCTCCGAGAAAAACAAACTGGCGAGTAATAACTAGCTGCGCAAAATATGGCGTGAAAGAAATCTAAAGTTAGACTAGCACTCTTGAAACAGAGCTTTATGATTCCAAAAATATGGGGGGCAGTATATCGCCCTCAGTCACTGCGTCAAGCATTTTTTTCAATTTTTTGCATGTTAATCCAGAATGTGAGATGAGCGCTAAGATACATTTCCCGTGTAGTGAATCATCTGAAAAAATGGCGAGGGACTCTCGTAAATCCAAACAAGCGTTCGCTTGAGAGCCTTAAGATAACGGCCGCTTTAAAGCTTGTCTTGATGAATGCCTTGTTAGATTGTGCGTGCCAGCGGTCAAAGTGATGTGTATATTTAGTCGGACTAGGTTCAAGACCGCGTTGCACAAAATTTGCAGGCAACTAACTAGCCAAGCCTTTTGTCGTCAGAAGTTTTCTTGTCTCTGGACATGGCGCGCGATTAAGCCTTAGTAGAACGACACTTCAAGCTGTCAATCCTTCAAGCTCGCAGGTAAGTTCGGTGCGCCGCGCAACATCGGCATACGAAAATATGGAAGAACGATCCATTATTCTGAAAAAGTTTGGCGCGCATGAGATCTTGCAGGAGTATGATGTCCACCGTTCATCAAGGGTGTTTATCGGACTGATAAATTCTTTTAGTTTTAATTGCACGTCTCACCCTAATAGAATCACTGGCCTTCCCGTAGGACTTTCGGCGTCGGCGTCGGCAATTTTCCAACTTGTTTCGAATCTTACCTAATAAGAGGAGTCTTCGATGAAAAAGCACTTCCGTTTTCTGCGCATCCTGCTTCCAGCGTTCGCGCTCATGTTGGGTGCGGCCGTCGTTTCCCCCGCGCAAGAAATCACCGGATCGATCGTCGGCACCGTAAGAGATACAGGCGGTGCCGTTGTCAAAGGCGCGAGTGTCACGATTACTAACAGTGAGACAAAGCTTGTTACTCGCAGTCTCACCACTAACGACGATGGGGAGTTTTCTGCGCCTCTGTTGCCGGTTGCTCTTTATGACATTACAGTGGAAGCAACCAACTTTAAGAAGCATATCGCCGACCGCGTAAAACTGAATGTAAACGAACGCCGCACGGTCGATGTGACATTGGAAGCGGGCAACGTCACCGAGACAGTTACGGTGACTTCCGAGCAATTGCAGGTGGATACTCAAACTGCCACGGCGAGCAATGTGATTAATGGCACCCAGATCGTGGAGCTTTCGCTCAATAACCGGAACTGGGCCCAACTCATCACTCTTTCGCCCGGAGTTACTTCCAATGTAGCCGATCAGATTTACGTCGGCACAACGAACGCGAGCGGACAGTCGAATCAAATGAACTTCTCTGTCAACGGAGTAAGGCAAAGTTCAAATACGTACACCGTGGATGGCGCGGACACAACAGACAGAGGCGCTAATCTCACAGTTCAAACCTATCCTTCAATTGACGCGATCCGTGAGTTCGTGCTGCTTCGCGGTCTGTATCCGGCCGAATCAGGCAGAAGCTCTGGCGGCCAGGTGAACGTGATCACTAAAAGCGGCTCTAGCAAGTTCCACGGTGATCTTTACGAGTTCTGGCGCAACGACAAACTGAATGCGAACACTTTTTTCACGAATCGAAATAAGCCGTTGGGCGTAGATTCAAATGGGAAGGCGATACGGGCACCACTCAGATATCACGACTTCGGAGGAACACTTGGCGGCCCGCTGGTCTTTCCGCGTTTCGGCGAAGGCGGACCATCTTTGGTAAAGGGAAAAACTTTCTTTTTCTTCTCGGAAGAAGTAAGGCGAGTGATAACTTATCCGACACTAACTTCGACGGTGCCCTCGGCGGCAATGCGGCAAGGAATCTTTGCCCAACCCGTATGCATCGGACCGGTTGCCAACCCTTGCGGGACGACATTGGCAGCAGGAACAGCTTTACCTTCAAGTCTGATCAGTCCTCTGGCCGCCGCCTACGTCCAGGATATTTATAACAAACTACCTCTACCGTCTGACGCCGTCGGCAACCTACTCTTTCCTACTCGTGGGATTTTCAATTTTAGACAGGAGCTAATAAGGATAGATCATCAGTTCAGCAACAGGGTATCGGCATATTACAGATTTGAAAACGACACGATCCCGACGATTGAACCAGGCGGCTTATTCAACGGGACAGCCGTAGCGCCGTTTGTTGCCACGACCCAAACAAGCTCTCCGGGACGCACACACATCGGACGCGTGACGTGGGTCGCATCGCCGACTACGGTGTTGGAGTTCGGAGCATCTTACTCTTTCGGTGACGTTCCTAGTGTCGTGACTGGTCTTCTCAATTACTCGAATTCGCCGGACATCGTCAACAGAACGCCAGCGTTTCCATTTGCTGTAACCAGGGGAAGGGTACCAACGATCAGCGGAAATGGTTTCACGGCTTTGGGCACCTTTGGACCGTATAGTGATTTCTCGTACAACAAGTCGGCTTTTGGGACGCTCTCGAAAGTCTTTGGCACGCATACCACCAAATTTGGTGTCAATTTTTCTAAACTTGCAAAGCATGAGAACTCAATTGCTGGAACCAACGAGGGCACCTACACCTCCGTTTCTTCCAGCCCAACTAGGCCCACGGGGACCAGCACTACCAATCAACTTTGGGCGAATTTCCTGCTAGGCAATTTTCAGCAGTTCACCCAAAACCAGTTTGATATTACTGCTGACTTGAGAGCCAGCAGCATTGAGGCATTCGCCCAGGACGAATGGCGCTTCCGGCCCAACATTACGGTAAGTTATGGTATGCGCTTTTCGCGCTATGGACAGCCCTATGACGTCAACGGGCGGCTAACGAATTTTGATCCGAAGCATTTCGATCCCAGTCAGGCCTTTCAAATCCTCGGCAGTGCTGGAACGCGGATCGCAGGAACTGGTAATCCATTCGACGGGCTTATAGTTAACAGCCAGAATCCCGTGGCTGGCATGACGGTTTCGCCTTTTGGCAAGGCCATTGCGCGAACGCCCAATAATTTCGCGCCGCGTGTGGGAATTGCCTGGGACCCATTTAAGAAAGGGACGACTTCGGTTAGGGCCGGATACGGCATCTACTTTGATCAGGTGTCGTTCAATCCTTGGGAGAGCATCGTCAGTACCAATCCTCCATTCCAGGCGCGAGCGGTTATCAATCCTACTACGCTCGATAATCCGCTTGCCGGAAATCCAGTTGTCAGCCTCGCTGTTCAAGACCTCTATGGAATCGACACGAATTTCAAGACTCCGTACGTCCAGCATTGGTCACTCGATTTGCAACATAAATTCGGCAGCAAGACACTCGTGTCGGCGGGGTACTTCGGTTCAAAGGGTACGCACCTGACAGGCTTGCTCGATTTAAATCTTCTGCCTCCCGGGTTCGCGCTCACGCAGACGTGCCGGACGAATAGCGCCACGCCCGCAACCTTCGGTCCGTGCCAGACGGCAGGCCAAGTATTTACCAGTTCGACGCAAGAATTGATTCTCAACCAGATCAGGCCGTTTAGAGGCTACGGCGCAGTTCGATATCTAGCGACGGCTTTCGATTCGAACTACCACAGCCTTCAGATCCAAGCGCAACGAAGATTTGCGCGCGCCAGCCAAATCAATCTGGCTTACACTTGGTCGAGAAACATGACTGATAGCCAGAACGAATTCTTGTCAGTACCTCAGGACTCTAACAATTTTAGGGGCGAATACTCCCGCGCCGTTTTCGATCGCCGGCATGTGTTGAGCGTGAACTATATCTACGAGCTTCCGTACCATCAAAATCAAACGGGCGCGGTCGGCAAGCTGCTCGGTGGTTGGCAGATTTCGGGTATTACCTCTTACTTCACCGGAATTGGATTCAGCCCGGCAACGTCATCGAACGACCCCGCGGGTCTCGGATTGTTGGGATCGTCGCCGGCGGGTGCAAGGCCGGATTTTCTTTGCGATCCGAACGTTAACGCTCCCCACCTGGTGACACAGTGGTTTAATACTGCCTGCTTCGCGAACCCGCCCGCGGGCGTCAATCGCGTCGGGAATGCGGGACGTAACACCATCCTCGGTCCACCGACAACCAGGTTCGACGCGACGCTCGCAAAGAGTATTCGCCTCAGCGAATCCAAGTCGCTCCAGTTGCGATGGGAAGTTTTCAATATCTTCAACCACACAAACTTCACTACCTTCTCGAGCACGAACATTACCAGCGGGACGTATGGTCAGATCAACAACACGCGCGACCCGCGTACCATGCAACTCGGCGCGAAGATCATTTTCTAGGCCGAACAAATCAGCCCCTTACGAATGCCCGCGGCGAGCGCGCTGCGGGCATTCGCATTTTTAAAGTCCAGGATAGATATGGAATCGGAGCGATGATGCTACAATATCCGAAACTGCTTACCCTTGCAGAATAAGGTGATCGAGCATGACTAACGAAGAAATGCAGAGAGCGATGGATTTCATCGTCGAACAGCAAGCGCAGTCAAGTGCAAAAATTGATGCACTTGCCGAAGCCCAGACGCGCAACACAGAAGGCATCGGAGCCCTGCTCTCAATCGCCGAAATTCACGAACGGGAGATCAATACTCTTAGCCATCAGGTTAGTTCTCTCAGCCGAGATATCGCGACTATCGGCGAAAGTACCAGAGCGACGGACGGTCGTCTCAACGCCCTGATTAACGTCGTCGAACGCCAAATCACTGAAGGCCGCAACGGAAAGCCGTGACACATCCGAACTGCAAGTGCGTGCTCGTTCGCAACGCCCGCCTGGTCCTGCCAGAGCAAATCGCCGAACACTCCAGTCTCCTCATTGAAGACGGTCGCATCGTCAGGGTCCTTGATTCTGCCAACGATCAGTTGCCGGCAGTTGATTCCGTAATCGATCTTGAGGGCCTCACGCTCTTCCCCGGATTTATCGACGTTCATATTCATGGCGCCAGGGGCGTGGATACGATGACCGCCAGCGCGGACGACTTGGGTCGTGTCTCGGAGTTTCTGGCAAGTAAAGGAGTCACGGCATGGCTGCCGACGCTCGTGCCTTCTTCTGATGAACAATACAAACGCTCTATTCGCGCTATTGAGCAGGCAGTGGCGCAGACTTCGGTCTGTGATTCCCCGGACGGTACGGACGATCACAGATTGAAGTCTGTGCCACAGGCACGAGTTCTCGGAGTCCATTACGAAGGTCCATTTGTTAACAGCGAACACTGCGGCGCTCTCCACCGCGAACACTTTAGGACGTTCCGAAACGCCGCCGATCTTGATTCCATGCCCACCGTCAAGGAGGCGGGCGCTGTCCATCTCATGACGCTTGCTCCTGAAATCACGGGTGGGATCGATTTAATCAAAGAGCTGGTACAGCGTGGATGGATCGTCTCAATCGGTCATACCCGCGCCACTGTCGAGGTGCTGGATCAAGCACTGCAGGCGGGCGCGTGTCACATGACGCACTTCATGAATGCCATGCCGCCTTTGCATCATCGCGCGCCCGGGCCGGTGGGCTGGGGTCTGGTCGAGGACCAGGTCACTTGCGACGTGATCGCGGACGGCGTGCATCTCGACCCGTCGATACTCAAACTAATTTTGCGCAGCAAGACCGCGGAGCGAGTCTCTTTGATCAGCGATGCTGTGGCGCCCACCGGGCTTGGCGATGGTGAGTATCAAATCTGGGGAGAGACAATTCGCGTCCAAAACGGCCGCACCCAAAACGCGCGCGGCAGCATCGCCGGCTCAGTGATCACCATGCTGGACGCCGTGCGAATGATGCTCTCGCTGGGCGCATCGGAAACCGCGGTGGCGCGGATGGCGTCATCAAATCCTGCGCTTCTGCTTGGGATTGATGATGACTGCGGTTCAATTCAGGAAGGAAAGCGCGCCGATCTGGTGGCTCTCGACAAAGCGGGGAATGTTCGGCTCACTATGGTCGGAGGGATGTCTGCGAATCCGCAATGATGAATTTCAAACGACTCTGCATCAATGTGAAAGTCTTTTCTTTCGTCTCTTAGTTGGCGCGGCTTGACTAACCACCGAGTCCGGCGTCGTCGTAAAGCCCGGCGCGCTGATACGATTCGTCAAGGAGTTCGACCGGGTGACAAACTCGCAGAGACATTCCAGCTAAACGTGCGCCGGCCGCAATCTGCATGTGACAGCCCGCGTTACCCGTAGCTAAAACAGTAGCTCCGCTGTCCTGAATATTCGTCAGCTTCTCTGCCAACACTTCTTCAGACAACTCTGGTTCTAAAAGGTTGTAGACGCCGGCGCCGCCACAACAGACATCACTATCTTTCAAGAGAGCAAAGTTCAGATTGGGAATCGCCCAAAGCATTTGCAAAGATGCGTTCGCCGCGTGTTGCCCGTGCAGCAGATGACAGGAAGCGTCGTAGGTTGTGCGTTCGACTCCAATCGGCCCCCCGTTACGAAATCCAGACGCTTCCAGTTGCTGTCCGATGTCGCGCACGCGAGCACTGAAGGCCCGCGCCCGGGCAGCGTATTTTTCATCGTTCGCCAGCAGGTGACCGTAAGCAGCGAGCATCGCGCCGCAGCCCCCGGCGTTAGTTACTACGGCCTCGTCGCTCACGCCAAAAGCATCGATGTTCTGTCGGGCCAGGATGCGCGCGCCATCGAGCTCGCCGGCATGCGCATGCAACGCACCACAACAGACCTGCCCCGCCGGTGCTTGCGTTTGGCATCCGTTTGCTGTCAGCACTCGAGTCGTAGCCGCATTAACTCTTTGAAACAAACCTTCAGTGACACAACCTTTGAACAGCAACACCGGGCCCGCCATCGGAGCGCCCGCATCCTGCGGGGTGTACGCAGGCATCCTGCCTGCTACCCGCTCGACGCCGCTACTGTTTCGGGACGCAGACGAGCTATCCAGCAAAGCTAACCCAAACTCAAATTCGGACGAGATCTCGCGTGCCAGCCCAATTCGTATTAGGAGCCTCGCCAAACCCGAATCGCGGATCAACCGCGCCAGCCCGAAAGCAGCGCGCAAACGCTTCGGCTTGAGCCACACATGCTTCAGCACAAATCTCAGCAGCGAGTAAATGCCGCCAGGCTTGGTTTGAGCTCGCGAGATCTCTGCGCGCGCGGCCTCAAGCAGTTGGCCATATTCAACGCCGGCCGGACAAGCCGCTTCACAGGCTCGGCAACCGAGACAACGATCGATATGACTTGCAAACGTCGGGGACTCAGCCGCCAGCCGGCCTTCTTCGACCGCGCGCATTAGATAGATACGCCCGCGTGGACTGTCGTTTTCATCGCCGGTGACGACGTA
>DATNNY010000234.1:0-15164 GCA_035601635.1 Pyrinomonadaceae bacterium | reverse complement strand
ATGTGGAGCAAAGGCGAGAACGAAACGATCAGCACTCTGCTTTCGCACACTCAAAGAGGCACTCTGAAACCCGCGGACGAAGAGAGCTTTCAAATTCGACTCACGAACTGGACCTATTTGCTGACGAACGTGGTGCCGTATCGGCCGCTGGGAGCAGGTCTCGGCGCGGGATCGCTTTCCGAAGTACGCTTCAAATCGGATTCCGATCTGCCGGCGATTGATAGTTTCATCCTGGTGGTGGCGGTCTCTTGCGGAATACCAGGTGTCCTGTTGTTTCTATGGATTCTGGGACGCGCCGCCTGGCTCTCGCTGAGGATGGCGCGCAGTGCACCGGCCAATAATCGCAACATGACTACCCGGCGGATCGTCGCCGCGCTGATGCCGGCGCTGGTTCTTAACAGCGTGTTCGGTCTGACCTTCACGCTTTATTCGGTCGCGCCGCTTGTCTGGCTGCTCATCGGATGGATCAGCGCCGAGACAGTCAGCGCGCGTCGTGAGATCGAACGGGAAATCATCACCATCTGAGGCGTTTGCGTGAAGATACTTTTCTACAATCACACGGGGACAGTCAGCGGTGCTGAGCGAGTCATGTCGATGATTCTCGACCGGCTGGATCGCGATCGTTTTGAGTCCGTGGTGGTTTGTCCTGATCGAAGCCCCATGATGGAAATGATCCAGACGATGAAGATCAGGGCCCGCGGCCTGCAACCGCTCGAGGCGCGCTTCACCTGGCGACTGGATTTGGTAGTTCGCTACTTGATTTCCTTTGCCTCGGTCATTCGCTCGGCTCGCAAACTGGTCATTGATGAAGCGCCCGACATCATCCATGCCAACAGCATTCGCGCCGGACTGGTGATGGCTGCCGCGACTATGGGATTGAAGGCGCCGGTCATTTGGCATGCTCACGACATCCTGCCGCGTCATCCGTTGAGCACAGCCGTTCGTCTATTCGCGATGGTTACTTCACGTAATCGCATCCTCGCGGTTTCACAGGCAGTTGCCGATCGTTTCCGCGGAGTCATCCTGCGTCCGTTCCGACGTCGCGTGCCGATCGTGGTCATTCACAACGCAGTCGATCTTGAACGCTTTAAACCCAACGCAAAGAGTCGTGAAGAAATTCGTGGCACGCTGGGGCTCAAGGATGCCCAACCTGTTATCGGGATAGTCGGACAACTGACCCCGCGTAAGGGCCAGCTCGAATTGATCGAAGCGTTTGCCTCCGTCAATGGTGAAGTTAAGGACGCAGTGCTGCTCATCGCCGGCGCGGCGCTTTTCAATCGCGATGAGGAATATGCCGCCCAGCTTGAACGCGCGGTTGAGTCACTCGGCATCACCGATCGCGTCCGGTTTCTGGGACCACGGGACGATATTCCAGAGCTCGTGCAGGCCCTCGATGTGCTGGTCGTTAATTCGCACGAAGAGCCATTCGCGCTCACGGTCCTTGAAGGTCTGTCGAGCGGGATCGCGGTGCTGGCGACTTCGGTCGGCGGCACGCCGGAGATGATTCGCCACGGCGAGAATGGTTGGCTGGTCGAGGCCCGCGATCAAAACGCGCTGGCTAAATCAATGCTGGCCCTTTTCGCCAACCAAAGTTTGCGTCATCAACTGGGACGCAAAGGCCGCCGTGAAGCGATCGCGCGCTTCTCGACGCAAAGGTTCCTCAAAGAAGTCGAAGAACTCTATCGCGGCGCACTCAACAGCGGCGGAATGCCACACCTTAATGAGAGTGCGCGAAACTTTGAAGTTAATTTGAGCCCGGACTGAAAGGCATCGCGCAACAAACGGGTACTAAAGGCTGTGTCAAGACCCCGATCATCAGTTTGATCCAAGGCATGAAATAGCCACGACCGTCAGGTCGTGGATCGGGAACCAACCAACACGAATTGAGCGCCCAGGCGCGGCACGATTAGTTTACACGGCAATGGAATGTCTCGGCCCTTCGGGCCTCCGAGACTTGCACACGCTCCGACCACGCCCTCACGGACGTGGCTATTTCATGACGGCCCTTCGGGCCTGCTGCCACAAAAAAACTCGAGTCATTCGCTCCTATCCCGGATTTACATGGATGGTGAACGGCCTTTGCGCAAGAGTGCAACACACTTCAGGTTAAGTTAAGCACAGCCTGAAATATCGCCGCCTTTCGGACTTTCTTTAAGTAAGCTCTTCTGAGCATTACTACCTTGTCAAAAATCGCTCTAGTGCACGACTATTTTGTCCAGATGGGTGGGGCCGAGCGCGTCGCCGAGGCGATGCACGACTCGTTTCCTTCCGCGCCCATGTATACGACGGTCGCTTTGCTGAAAGGCTTGCCGGGCAGTCTGCGCTCTGCTGATATACGCACTTCGCCGCTGCAAAATCTGCCGTCCCTCGATCGTCGCTTTCGTCATTACTTCATGTTGTATCCCTTCGCGGTTGAGAACTTTGATCTGTCCGCATACGATCTGATTTTCAGCAGCAGCTCGGGCTATGCAAAAGGCGTTCGCCGCCGTCGCAACGCGATTCATGTCTGCTATTGCCACACGCCGATGCGCTGGGTCTGGCGCTATGACGATTATGTGGCGCGCGAAGGTTTCGGTGGCGCGGCGCGCGCGGCCCTGCCTTATCTGCTTTGGGGATTGCGCAAGTGGGACCTGCGCGCTTCGCGGCAACCGAATTACTACATCGCGAACTCTCGGTTGGTGGCCCAGCGGATTAAAAAGATCTATGGACGTGAAGCGTTTGTCATTCCGCCGCCCATCGATGTGCAAAGATTCCAGATGTCGAATGAACAGGACGACTACTATCTGGTTCTCTCGCGGCTGATGCCCTACAAGCGAATTGATATAGCGATCGAAGCGTGCAAACGCTTGAATCGCCGGCTCGTCATCATCGGCGACGGCCCCGATCGTAAGCGCCTCGAAAAGCTTGCCGACGACCGCATAGAGTTCATGGGAAGCCAACCGGACAAGGTCGTTAATTACTTCGCCTCGCGTTGTCAGGCGCTCCTGTTTCCGGGTGAAGAGGACTTTGGCATGGTTCCTTTGGAAGTAAATGCAGCCGGCCGGCCGGTGATCGCCTATCGCGGCGGCGGCGCGCTGGAAACGGTCATAGAAAATGTCACCGGCGTTTTCTTTGATCAGCAAAATGGTCATTCGCTGGCTGAAGCGATGGAAAAGTTTGAAGGCTTGAGATGGAGACAGGACACCCTGCGACATCACGCCGAAAAGTTCGATCGCAACGTGTTTGCCTTTCGAGTTCTGCAGTTCCTCGGATCGGTCGCGCCCGCCTCTTGCGCGGACGAACTGTTGGCGGGCGCGCGTTTGCTTTCCAATAGTCTCTCGCAGCGCGTCTGGCCGCGATTGGCGTTGGCTGGGTGAAGGGTTATTTCTGACCAACCGGGGAGTGAGGTCAGTACCGGGAGCAGACCGGGGTCCCCGCGCGGGCAGCCCGCGTGGGGTGGTGGATGCGACCGGGTCTCAACTGACGCAAGAGTCGAGATCGCCGGGACATTAACCCGGTCGCTACCGCTTCCGGTCCTGACTCCATGATCGCAATGACTGACTCGCGCCTTTCAGAATCATTCCCCAATCTCGCGCCCGATCAAGTCCACGTCTGGCGAGTTCCACTCAACCAAAATCTCGAACGCCTATCAGAACTGAATGAAGTCCTTTCCCCGGACGAGCGAGGCAGGGCAGAGCGCTTTCGCTTCGACAAAGATCGAAACCAATTCATTGAGTCTCGCGCCGTGCTGCGCCTGCTGCTCGGCCGATACCTGAACGTCTCGCCAAATGAATTGGCATTTGCGTTTAGCGCCCACGGAAAACCGTCGTTAGCGAATGGGCTGTCAGACAGCGGCTTGCGTTTCAATCTCTCGCGGCGTGACGGTTTGGCGCTGATCGCGGTAACGCGTAATCGAGACATCGGCGTTGATGTTGAACTCGTCCGCGCAGACTTGCCTGTGTTTGAAATCGCCGAAGTGAGTTTTTCAGAAAATGAGTTGGCTATCTTGCGAAGTCTGCCTGAAAGCCAGCAGGATGTCGGCTTTTACAATTGCTGGACCCGGAAAGAAGCTTACGTCAAAGCGCGCGGCGAAGGCTTCTCATTCCCCCTGAAACAATTCGACGTCTCTCTAACTCCTGGCGCCTGTGCAACCTTGCTCGAAGTCAGAGGCAGCGACACCGAAGTCGATCGTTGGACGATGCAGGAACTCTCAGTCGGCGATGGTTACGTTGCCGCGCTGGCATTCGAAGGCCGCGATGCGACTGTCATCCGCGAAGATTGGCTCTAAAAGGAGCGCGCCCACCCAAAGGAGCGCGCCCACCCAAAGGAGCGCGGGCACCCAAAGGAGCGCACCCACCCAAAAGGAGCGCGCGCGCCCAAAGGAGCGCGGGCATCCCTGCCCGCACTGAGCGCGCAGCGCGAACCCTCCTTCCCGACACAGACCACTTGCCAAAGGATCGGGCCACGTGAAGCTGGGAGCGCGGACGTCGCGTCCGCACTGAGCGCGCAGCGCAACTACACTTTAGCGAACGGACCGCTTTCGCACGCCGCGACTAAATTACAAAGTCTGGCGGCAACAAAGTCGCCGCTTACCAAAGCGCTGACAAGTCAGCACTCCATAGTAGCCCCGGCCGCAAGCCCGGGGATCACGCCGAAGTGTTAAGTCTCGAAGGATCGATGAAAGACGCGGGTTATCGAGTAGAGCAACCAGAGACAGCTTTGCTTGAACTCAGCTTTCTATTGATCTTCCCGATACGCTCGCCACCACCGTGACCAATTCAGCCAGTTCAACCGGTTTCGGCACATGCATTTGAAAGCCGGCGCGCAAGGCGCGGAGACGATCCTCTACCCTGGCATAGGCGGTCAGGGCGATGGCGGGCACCTTGCCCCCACTTTCCTGCGGCAGTGCGCGCAAGCGCCGGATGAAATCGTAACCATCTTCACCGGGCATGCCGATGTCACAGATAATTATCTCGGGAACGCAAGCCTCGAAAGTGCCGAACCCCTCGCTGACGGAACCTGCAACTGTTACGTTAGCACCGCACTCGCTGAGAGAGGTCTTGAGCAACTCTCGCGTGTCTGGCTCATCGTCGACGATAAGGATCGTTAGCGCGTCGAGGCGAGCAGTGTATTCAGCCGACGGAAGCAGGTTCTGCGCAGTCGGGTGAACTCGCGCTCCGGCCTGGTCCACCTGGTAGATGGGGACCACCGGCAGGACGATGGTGAAGGTCGATCCCTGGTCCGGACCGGGACTTGCGGCTGCTACCGATCCTCCATGGAGTTCCACGAGGTGCCGCACCAGCGCCAAACCTAATCCCAGTCCTCCGTGATGCCGGCTGGTACTCTGATCGACTTGTCGAAAGCGATCGAAGACGTAGGACAGAAATTCCTGAGGTATTCCCTGACCGCTATCAGCGACCACTATTTGCAGGTTAGATCCCACGCGTTCCATTCGCACCTGAACCCGGCCTCCACGCGGCGTGTATTTGATGGCGTTGGTTAATAGATTCCAGATCACCTGCTGGAGTCGAGCAGGATCACCCGGAACGGTAACCACGCCCGTATCCATGATCTTCTGCACCCGGACTCCTTTTGCTTCCGCTGTGGGTTTGACCGCGTCGATAGCGGCTTCGATAAACCCATTGGGGTCGACAGGCCTGACGTCCATCCGCAGTTTGCCGGTAATGATGCGCGAGACATCAAGTAGATCGTCGATTAGTTGCGCCTGGGCGCGCGCGTTCCGTTCGATAGTCTCGAGGGCCTTGCCTACCTCAGCTTCCTTTAGCCTTCCCGCGCGCAGTATGCGAACCCATCCCAGGACTGCATTTAAAGGGGTGCGAAGTTCGTGAGAGACAGTAGCGAGGAACTCCTCTTTCAGACGGGTGGATTCCTGCGCCTCGGTATATAACCGCTTGTTAGCTTCGCTCTGCTCCCGCAGACTCTTTTCCGCCTCTTTACGTTGGCTGATATCGCGCGCGATTTTGGAAGCGCCGATTACCTTATTGTTGGCGTCTCTAATCGGTGACACGGTGAGCGAGATGTCGACCAGCGTTCCGTCCTTGCGCAGTCGTACGGTCTCATAGTGTTCAATATGTTCACCTGCGCGCAGCCTGGCAATTATTGCCGACTCCTCGTCAATGTGATCGTCCGGAATCAGGATCGTCACCGGTTGGCCGATCACTTCGCTGGCCGCATAACCGAACATGCGCTCGGCTCCCCGATTCCAGCTGGTGATGACTCCTTGAAGGGTTTTGGTGATGATCGCGTCGTCCGCTGACTCAATAATTGCCGCGAGCCATGCGGATGCCAGCTCAGGGCTCTGTCCTTTGGACCAGTCGGCAGCTACGTTGTCAGGCTGCTTCGGCGCTTGTTCGTCAGACATAAGTATCCAGGGCTGGATGGGACTTCAAGAGGGGGTATTCGAGGGAAGGAAGATTATACCGAGTGTTTACCCCGCGGCCAAAGGGATGACTCTTAACGATACTCGGGTAATTGTGTGGTGCTATCAATCGGGTGATGCGGGGCACTAGCCCGACCGTCAGGGAGGGCTCAATTAATGCACCTCGGAGCTCTCCCTGGCAGTCGAGCTAATGCCCCGGATTCTAGCAACACACTCTTACCCCACTACCCTCTTAACAGTAGTGGCCTAATTTGAAGAGTTTTCTGGTCTCCGTGTTCTCCGTGTCTCCGTGGTGAGTCTAATTGTGAACAGTCGCGGCCAAACGAAATCTGAAACGCTTTCCGGCAGATTTTATCTTTCAGCAAACTGCCGAAAAGTCGGCGGCTTTGAGGTACCAAATTGGCGCCTCAAAGGAAGGTCGCGGTGGGCGGCGCTATCGACCTTATGCCTTCGCTGAGCAAGGTGTGGCGATGCTTTCAAGTGTTCTTAGCAGCGAACGAGCGGTATTGGTCAACATTGAGATCATGCGCGCCTTTGTAAAACTGCGACGAATGCTGGCGTCGAACGCCGACCAATCAAGGCGCTTTGATGAGCGGGGCAGTAGCCCGCCCCGCGGACCCCGGCCGGGCAGCCCGGCTGGGGTGGGACGGTGAGGGAGGGCTTCGAAAGTTCAGGGTTGTCTTTGACGCGATCCGACAACTGATGTCACCGCCGCTTCCGGGTCGCAAACAAATCGGCTTTCGCTCGCGGCCAGTGAAGAAGTAGATCTGTCCTCACGTCGCGGCTTTGCCGCCGCCCTTGGCGGTAAGCCTCCGGCTTACCGTAATGGTTCGTTAAGTGTTGTTGAGGCTCCTCCTCAAGTGCTGAGGCCGCGGCCTCAGAATATTTTGAGAACCTGAGCCGCAAAGGCGGAGTCTCTTAGCAAGTTTCTTGCTACCACCACCCGCTTTCTGCGTGTTGCCTTAGCGTGTATCATAAGCAAGATTTTTGTGTCTATCTCCGAGAACTAAAAAGACTCTCACTATGCCCAAGACTGAAAGCCTCGATGAACTAATCGCCAAGAACGCTGCGGAGTTTGCCGACCAGATCAAAGCCGCGGCCCAGATGGCGGACAAGGAAGAAGAAATCCGCATCGAGGCCGAGCGGCAGCTCGCCTTCATCGAAAAACAAACAGGCATCAAGCTTGAAGGTAAACACGAGTTCACCGTCGCCAGCGGCCGCGCGGATTCCGTCTATGACCGCGTAATCATCGAGTACAAGAATCCGAAGAGCTCTGGCGCCCGCATTGGCCCCAACGCCGACTCACCCGGCAGCAAGAAAGTCGTCGAGCAAATCAAGAAGCGCTTCTATGACATGCAAACCGAGCTTGGGCATCCGCTCAACACAATGTTCGGCGTTGGACTCGATGGCAACTACTTCATCTTCATTCGTTATCGCGATGGCAAATGGCAAGTGCAGGATCCAGTTGAGGTCAACAAGTATTCAGCAGAGCGTTTTCTGTGGGCTCTCTATAACCTTAGTTACAAGGGAAGACCTTTCTCGTCGGAATACCTCGCCGGTGATTTCGGAGCTGACTCGAAGTTAGCGCAGGATGGCATCCGCGTTTTGTACAACACGATCGTCGCCACAGATAACCCGAAGGCCAAGATGTTCCTAAACCAATGGAAGATTCTCTTCGGCGAGGTTTGTGGTTATGATGTGGATAATCCATCTGACAAAATCAAGAAGCTCGCGGAGTTCTACGGCATAGAGCATCGGCGAGGACTTAAGGCCGCCGAACTGCTCTTTGCGGTTCACACCTATTACGCCATTTTCATGAAGCTTCTAGCCTCAAGCATTGTGACTTTCTTTCGCGATTTGCCTACGCCGCTTGCAAGAATGGTCCAGGCTGTCACCAGTACGAAACTCAAGCGAGAGTTTGAAGACCTCGAGGCCGGGAGCTTGTTTCGCCAATTCAATATTACGAACTTTCTCGAAGGTGATCTTTTTGCCTGGTATATGCCCGTATGGTCAGAACCCATTGAGAAGGTGATCAGGGATATGGTTAACAGGCTTGATACTTACAATCCCGGAACCATGTCTGAGGATCGTATCGGAAGCCGTGATCTTCTCAAGAAGCTATACCAAGAGCTTTTCCCCAAGAGCGTTCGTCACGATCTCGGCGAGTACTACACGCCAGACTGGTTGGCGGAGCATGTATTGAATGAGCTGGAGTATGTGGGCGATCCCGACAAGCGGCTGCTCGACCCCGCCTGCGGCTCCGGGACTTTTCTCGTGATGGCGATCAATCGCATTCGCAGATGGTTTGACCAGAATCGTGAGAGCTGCCGATTCGACGAAGGCGATCTCTGCCGCAAGATTCTTGCAAATGTCATCGGTTTCGATCTGAATCCTCTCGCGGTGATGGCGGCACGAACGAATTACTTGATTGCGATCCGCGATTTAGTCGGCCGTGTTGATAAGGTTGAGATACCCGTTTACTTGTGCGACTCGATCATTACGCCATCGGAGTATGGCGGGCTATTTAGCAGCGGGCTGGGAAAGGCGAAAGAGTTGAAGACCGCTGCAGCGAAGTTCATCATACCTACGGAAATCGCGACCGACCGTGACTCAGTGGCAAAATACGCTGAACAGTTGGAGTTTTGTGTGCGCAACGGATACGCGCCCGAAGAGTTTGTTCAGCGTTGCCGCGACGAGGGACTCTCCATCGTCGAAGATGCGCTTCACTCCGATCTTTACAGGGAATTGGTTAAGCTCGACAAAGAAAACAAAAACGGAGTTTGGGCACGCATCATTAAAAACTCATTTGCTCCCCTATTTACAGGCTTGGTTGATTACGTGGCGGGAAATCCTCCTTGGGTGCGCTGGGGTTACTTGCCGCAGGACTATCGGGCCGAGACCGTACATCTTTGGCGAGACTACGGTCTCTTCACAAAGAAGGGGATTGAGTCAAGAATGGGCACTGCGGAATTAGATCTTTCAATGCTCTTTACCTACGTTAGTGCCGATTCCTTCCTGAAGGCGTCCAACTCAAAGTTGGGTTTTGTAATTACGAAGGAAGTTTTCAAAAGCAAAGGAGCTGGCGAAGGCTTTCGACGGTTCGAAGTTCCGGATAAAGGGCTCTACTTGTGCCCTTATCGCGTCGACGATCTGTCCTCTCTTCGGCCGTTTCACGCAGCAAACAAAACAGCATGCCTTTTCATGAACAAAAATATTAGACCACACTATCCTGTTCCATACTTCGTGTGGGCCAAGAAAAAAGGAGTCAAGGTTGCGGAAACTGACATGACCGTCGAGGAGGCCAATCAATCCTTCACAATGTCTAGGCAGGTGGCTCGCCCGGTTGGTGAACCGGGTTCAGCCTGGCAGACAATGGTTGTTGCGTCAACCTCAGCGTTGGACAAACTAGTCGGAGAGTCAGCCTATAGGGCACGAATCGGAGCACGCGCCGAGCCGTATGGAATATACTGGGTCGACATTGTCGACGTGACGAACCCAGCCATGCCGCTCGTAGTCAATCTTCCCGAGAAAGGAAAAACAGAAATAGAAAAGTTGCGGCCAACTAGGGTCGAATCTCAGTTTCTTTTTCCCGCTCTTCGAGGCAGAGACATAGGTCGATGGGAATTCGAGCAGAGCGTGTGGATCTTCGTTCTAAATAGAAGCACCAAGCTTAGCGACTCGGTGGCCGAGAGCACGATGCGACGCAAGTGGCCTTTGACATATGCGTATCTTAGTATTTTCAGGGACGCCTTGCTTTCACGGGCAAACTATTGGAAGTTCTTTGGAAAGATCCACATCTCCACAAGGCCAATGAAGGAGCAAGTCGAAGGTCAGCACTTTCGACTGAAATCGAAGACCGATAAGAAGTACCAATATGAGATCGCCGAAGCCCCATTTTATAATATGTTCAATATTGGGCCTTACACGTTCGCGCCGTTTAGGGTTTGCTGGTCAAGGATGACGAATACGATTAAGGCCTGTGTCGTGTCGGAACTGGAGACAAGTCTTGGAACCAAAACTGTCGTGCCAACCGACACGACCACTATTGTGCCTTTCGAGCTGGAGGATGAGGCCCACTATTTTTGCTCGATCGTAAATTCATCCTTGTTCCGTTGGTGTGTACAGTCATTTTCATCCGCAGGGCGAGGTTTCGGATCCGCGGCGATTCTGAAGCGCATTCGGATCGATAGATTCAATGAGAAGGACGCTGATCATAATCTTCTGTCAGAACTGTCCAAGGTCTGCCATGCGGCAGCGTCAACTGATAATTTGGCGCTTATACAGGACGCTGAAGCACGTATTGATCAAACTGCAGCCAAACTTTGGGGTGTAACTGATAATGAGATCGGCATGATTCGCAGGTCTCTTGAATAAGAAGATGTCGTCGGATTCTACGCAACTATTAACGCCGATCGTCGCTACGGCCGGGCCTCAAGAGGGCGATCTTGTTCGCAGCACGAACGATCTCTACAAATCCTACGGCGTTGGTTACATCCAAAAGATTCGCGGCGAGCAGGCAAAGGTTGAGTTCAATCCTTCGGTCTTCATGCAGCCGCCGTATCGTTCCGAGAATAAGATTCTCCATCTGAAGGAGCTTGAGCGTGTTGATTCGCCACTGGACCGGGCAGCACGGGGGGAATGGGACGAGCCGTGGCGGTTTGAATTGAAGATGGCGGCGGCGCGCTTTCTTACGGGTAACAAAGGAGGTCAGCTTTCCAACGCGCGAACCGAGATATTGCCGCATCAAATTTTCGCCGCTCATCGCGTAGTCTCGAGTCCAAAGCGACGATTCTTGTTGGCTGACGAAGTTGGTCTGGGCAAGACCATCGAAGCGGGAATGGTGTGGCAAGCGCTGGCTCAGCGTGGTCAAGCTCGTCGCACTCTGATTCTCACTCCAGCCGGGTTGACACTTCAGTGGCAGGAAGAGATGCAGGACAAGTTTGGCGCTTACTTTGAAATCTTCAAGCGAGATTTTCAAGCGGTCAATCCGCGCATCTGGGATTTGAAAGCCACGGCCATTGCATCGATCGATACTCTCAAGCGGCCTGAGCACAAGCGCGCGTTGTTGGAGAATCGCAAGTGGGACTTGATCATTTTTGACGAAGCTCATCGCTTGAGCGCGGTTAACTATGGTGGCGCCAAGACTGACAAGACGCAGAACTATCGTCTCGCCGAAGAGATTCGTCACAAGCATTACTGCGAAGCGATGCTTTTGCTCACCGCGACACCGCACCAGGGCGAAGAGAATCACAGCCGCTTTAAGAACCTGCTGCTTCTGCTCGACGACAACATGGATTTTAGCGGCCTCGACGCTCTGACTCTTTTCTCTGGCCAGGGACAGAAGTTCACAGACTTTGTCATTCGCACGCCAAAGAAAGACGTCACCGACGCGCAGGGCCATAAGGTCTTTCGCGGCCGGCAGACGCACCGGATGCCGTTCAAGATGTATCCGGACGAGGCGCGTTTCTATAACGCGGTGGCAGAGTACATTCGCGACAGTTACAAGATGGTTGAGCGACTGGCCGATCAGACTCACCGGCGAGCTGCTGGTTTTCTGCTAACTACTTTCCAAAAACTAAATGCCAGCTCAACCGCTGCGATTCGATCTGCGCTCGCCAAGCGGCTAGCGCGGTTGCGTGGAGAGTTGGCTGACCTGCCGGAGCGTGATCCAGACGAAGAAGGTTTCTTTGACGAGCGCTACGAAGGCGAACAAGAAGAACAAGATGTTCTGCTTGACGATAATCAGATACGCGAAGATGAGATTGAAAAGCTTGAAGAACTACTCAACCTGGCGGTAAAGGAAGACAAGAAGCAGACCAAACTCCTGGAGTTGATCGATCAGATAGAAACCGAGAGTGCGCGCGGAGCTGAAGAGAAGGTTCTAATTTTCACCGAGTATCGCGAGACGCAGAATCACCTCGTCAGACAATTAGAGGAGAAGTACGGCAAGGGTTCCGTTGTCGTCATTCACGGTGGGATGAAGCTGGAGCGTATTGAAGATCGGCAGGACACTGAGACGATCTGGGCCCCGTTCGCCAGGGATGGGGCGCTGGGCACTGCCACAACCAAACGAACGACCCAAAGGCTCTTCAGGGATCACACAAGAGTTCGTTTTTTGGTTTCAACCGAAGCCGGAGGCGAAGGAATCAATCTCCAGTTCTGCCATATCTGCGTCAACTACGATTTACCGTGGAATCCGATGCGCGTCGAGCAGCGTGTCGGTCGCGTCTACCGATACGGGCAGGACAAGGTTGTTCAGGTCTATCACTTCTTCAATCAGGGAACGATTGAAGATAAAGTTCAGGAGTATTTCGAGGGTCGTCTAAAGCGAGCGGCGGAAGCAATCGCGCAGGTTACTCACGAAGATCCGGAAGACATAAAGGCGACGCTTAACGGCCACTTGGAAAATGAGATAGACCCAAGCAAGATTTACCAGCGCGCCCTTGTCGAAGGTGACCTTAATAAGCAAACGCAGCAAGAGATTAAGGAAGCAGTTGATCGCGCGAAACAAGCCTATCAGATTGCCACGCAGAGTTTGTTTCGCGATGTGTCGAGTTATTCTTTTGATAACTATCGGCGAGAGTTGGCGTCGGACCTTACACTTAGTGACTTGAGTAACTTCTCGGAACGCTTTCTCTCAAAGCACCGTCGACAGTTACAGGAAAAGGATTCATTTCTTGAATTTCTCGTACCCGATGTTTTGAAGTCATATGGCTTGCCGGAACGATATAAGAACTCAACCTTCAACCGCCAACTCGCGATTAGACGGACTGATGCGGAATTCCTCGCGCTTGGCCATCCTTTCGTCGACGCCATGCTGTCACATGCTGGCTCTTATGACTTCGGCGGCCTCACTGCTATTCGACATATTCAGTCACCAGAATTGACGGGACAGTCCGGCTTCTTGTTCCTCTTCATCGTTCGTCAGCGAATAACCCGTGGCGGAGGCGACGAATGCCTGTTTCAATTCCAGCCGGTTTTCGTTAATCGTGACGGCAGCGTTAATGATGAATTGCTGCAAGCAGCCATAACCGAAGTCTCAGTTGAAAACGTTAGCCCGAAATGCACGCCCCCAGACGCCTCACTTGCATTCGAAACCGCTCGGGCTTATGTGGAGACAAAAGTTGGGCTTTGGGATTGGGTTGATGACGTTGAGTTCTTAGGGTTGAGTTGGGTCGAGTTCAAATAAGTGCAATCGCGATTAGTGGAACAAACCAATGCCTAAGAAAAAACCAATCAAGAAACATTCAGTCAAAGCGAATCTGCATGTGGTCGAGTTGACGCGGGCGGGGTCGTCTCTGGATTTGGCGATTTATGCTGACAACGAAAAGATTGGCACTATGATTATTGGCAGTGGTTCACTCCTTTGGTACGGCGGAAAACGACAGCTGCGAAAGCGCATTCCCTGGAGTAGGTTTGCGGCGATGATGGATGAGTTGGCGTATGGCGGGAAGCAGTAGGCAGAAGGCAGCAGGCAGAACGCAGGAAGCAGTGCATGGGAAAGGGGGATTCGCGCTGCGCGCTCAATGCGGACGGGACGTCCGCGCTCCCAGGGGAAGCGGGGTTCGCGCTGCGCGCTCAATGCGGACAGGATGTCCGCGCTCCCAGGGGAAGCGGGAGTTCGCGCTGCGCGCTCAAGCGGACAGGATGTCCGCGTTCCCAGGGGAAGAGGGAGTTCGCGCTGCGCGCTCAAGCGGACAGGATGTCGGCGCTCCAGTGCCGATGATCTCGATATTTAGGTTGTGTAGGTTTGAGCGTTTGCCAGACAACTGCGCAACTTCGTGGCTAGTTCGCTCACGTGTGGTTCTTTAATGATGTCGAGGTGGGTGCCGGGAATTTCGTGTACTTCCATGCCGCCGCCGACCAGGGCGCGCCAGCCTTCAATCAGATCCTTTGAAGTGCGCAGATCTTCGCTGGCCCAGAAGAGAGTTACCGATCCTTCGTAGACTTTGGGAACATAGTTGCGCACGGCCAGCGAGTTGAATTCCTTTACGTCGCGCAGTGTTTTCGGCAGGGGCCTGCCCAGGCTCTGATAGGTTTGATAGACGCGACGCCATACCTGACTCTTGGCTTTGCTCGGAGCGAAGCGAGCCTTCTTGATCAGGTAGGCGATCTTATCAATCAATGAAAGACTGTGCAGGTTCGCCAGATGAGTCCTCACTTTATTCAGACCACGATCGATCGAAGACCTGAAAGTTGCTTCATGCCGCAAGGTCTTCGCATAGCCCGACGGATAAGTATCCAGCAGGGCCAACAATCCAATCTGTTCACTCTGCTCGCGCAGTTGTTGGGCCATCTCGAACGCCACGACTCCTCCCAGCGATCGCCCGCCGATAAAATATGGCCCGCTGGGTTGCAGCTCGCGCATCTCTTTGATGTAGTGCGCGGCCATGTCTTCGACCCGTGTGTGCAGGGCGCGTTTTCCATCCAGGCCGGCGGACTGAAAACCATAGAAGGGTTGGTCGTCGCCGAGATGTTTTGCCAGCTCGCGATACTCGAGCACGTTGCCACCGAGCGCGTGTACGCAGAAGAAAGGCGCGTTCGCAGTCGTTTGTTCAGCGGGTCTTATCGGATTGATAGCAACTAAGGAAGACCATTCCTGAAGCCGGTCCTTCTGGATTGCAGCGGCGAGTTGCGCGACGGTCGGCGCTTGAAAAAGCGTTGCCAGGGGCAGGCGCCTGGCAAGTCGCTTTTCGATCTGCGCGAAGAGACGCACGGCTAACAAAGAGTGTCCGCCGAGATCAAAGAAGTTGTCGTTGATGCCAAGGGCTTTGACTTCCAGAAC
>DATNNY010000233.1:0-5509 GCA_035601635.1 Pyrinomonadaceae bacterium | reverse complement strand
TTGCTCATCAGCGAACCCATCACTTTGGTGAACGGATAACCACCGTGCACGACGACGAAGTTGGTCTTGCGCAGAGTTGGATCGTTGAAAACAGCCTCGAGCAGCAAAGGATTGCTTCCGCTCTGTCGATAGAAACCGCCGGCGCCTTCGATGCAGTGAATGTGCACGGCCATTCCCAGCCGGCCAGCCTCGCGCGCGATGTAAAAGAAAAGAAAATCCTGCAGAGCCTTGTAGCCACTCGCCGGAGGTTCACCGGCTCTGACGAAGCGCGCGTAAATCGCGCGGGCTTTCGCTTGAGCAGGATCGTCAAAGTCGAGCTTGCGCAAGTAAGCGGCTTCGAACTTAATCGCCACCGCGCCGTTCCGCTTTTGCGATTCGAGTGTGGGCGTCACGATGCTTTTCAGATATTCATCCAGCGACGGCGGAAGAGCGCCAACTTTCAAATCGCTCAGGTAACGTTTGAGCAGGCGCTCTTCACTGGGAAAGAAACCACGATAGTCAGGATTGGATCGCCTGGCTGCTTCGTTGTTGAGCGGAAAAATTAGCGCATCGTCAAACGCCACCCAGCGAAAGCGCGGCGCCGACAATCCCCGACCCATGGCTACGCGGTTGGCGAACATGGTTTCGATGTTGAGCTGATCGAGCACCCACGCGGGAAATGAATCGCCGCGTTCGCTGTTGATTCGCTGCTTGTTCTTCATCAGTTCGGCAACGTGCATCGCGCTCATGTCCTGGTGACTATAACCGTAGAGGTCATCCCAGGCGCGGATAAACTCCGCGTTCGACGGATTGAGGCGCACCGGCAGAGGGAAAGGCACGATAGCGTCCAAAGGCAGCGCATCGTATTCATCGTCCGGTTTCTCGCCTGCGGCGACGTATCGGAGCGGATGCGCATGATTGTCGATGGCTTTGATTTTGGAAATTTCGTTGAGGAGATCGGGATCAGCCCGCGTTTGAGCGTTAATGTTTGCTGAAAAGAGACAAACACAGGCGAGCAGGAAGAAACGAATAATTTGGGACATACAGTTAGTCTCCTCGGATCGCGGACATCCTGTCCGCCTGAGCGCAGAGCGCGAACCTCTTCAAGCCTGATTCTTCCAGCATAGTCGGAGCGGGCTTCGCCCGCTGGCGGACAAGATGTCCGCGATCCTTGTGCTAGTTACACTTACTCTGATCTTTCCCTGCATCGACTCGCTTGATTCGCCCATCGGTCTTCGGAGCAATTGCCGGTACCGAAGAGATGGCCTTTAACAAAACGTCTGACTCGATTGGCGCCTGTTCAGGCCGAACCAGAAACGTGGCGCCGCGAAACATGTCATATCCATCCCCGGCTTCCACCGCCAGGTACGTCGTTGTCGCCAGAGTATAGCTACGTCCCTCGTCGAGTGGTTTGCCATCGATCGTAATACTTGTGATTCGCCGGCCGGGCGGCCGGCTCGCGTCGAACACGTAACGAATACCTGAGACCTGCGCGAAACGCCCAGGCTGTAATTCTTCGGCCGCGGTGGACACACCGTTTTCCAGGGCCGCACGAATAATCGCGCCGGTGACTTTTAATTTCACCACATGGTTATTAAAGGGCAACATCGAAAGCACGTCGCGCTTTGTCAGGACGCCCGGCCTGATGATCATGTCGGCGCGGACTGAACCCCCATTGACCAAACCGACATCGGCGTCCATGGCCTGGCGGAAAGTATCGGCTATGAAATCCGCCATGTTTGTTTCCTGCGAACGCACGTCGGCGCTCTTCACGTCCAGCTCAACCAGGCTGTGACCCACTGGCACGGCCAGGCTCCGCATTAGCGCGCCATACCTGCTATCAAGCAGGGCAAAAGCCGGATCGCTCTGAACTTTGTCGGTCACTGGAATAATCTTCCAGTCGATGCTTTCCAGTTTGCCGGTAGTCCTGGAAATATTCAGATCGATGCGGCCCAATTCGCGCGCGTCGGCATCCATTTTGAAAATCGGGGCGTGTCCAGACATCGATTCCAGCAGCGTGTGCTCGTGGCCGCCGATGACTACGTCCACGCCTGAGCAGCGCGCAAACTTCTTGTCGTCGCCAATTGTCTGATGGGTGAGGGCCACGATTACCTGGGCTCCGGCAGCGTGGATTTTCGGAATCACCCGCGCGGCGGTGGCGCAGGGATCCTGAATGTCCACATTGGGACCGGGACGCGAAGTAAGCATTGTTTCCTGCAGCATGATCCCGAAGATGGCAACTTTCACTCCCTCGAATTCGCGCACGACAAACTCCGGCATGTCGGCAAAGGTTTTGCCGGTCCGCTTGTCGATTACGTTGGCCGCCAGCCACTTGAAGTGCGACTCGCGCATTCGTTCGCGCAACACATCGGGACCGAAGTCGAACTCGTGGTTTCCGAAAGTCGCATAATCCAACCCGCTCGCGTTCCACGCGTCGATCATCTGTTTTCCCTGATAAGTGTTGGACTCGACTGACGGCGAAATCGTGTCGCCGGCCAGAAGGTAAAGAGCGTGCGGCGACTCGCTCATGATCTCTTTTCGCAGCGTCAGCACCCGTGCCAGGCCGCCGCGCGTGCCGCCATCAACCGGAGCGAACTGATAGACGTCGTTCACCTGCAAGAGTGTCACGCGCACCGGGCATTCGCGTTGCTCCTGTGCCGCCGCGCGCCGAGCCTCTGTCGCGGCGAGGGCAACGCTTAGAATCATGAGGAACGCGACAGACGCGAGCGTAAATCGCCTTGCTGATACTCGATTAAGAATCATCCTGGAAGCCTTTCGTGGCTGAACGGTATCATTCGACCGGAACGTGTTGGATCAAAACGATTGGATTATACTTGAGAGGAAGTAAATGTCTGACAGACTTTAAGAGACTCTGATCAGGTCGAGACTCGGATGGTTATACCGCGAAGCGGTTACGTAACTCAGCCCCGGGTTGCCGCGCTTCGCGGCTACCCGGGGCAAGCGGTCTACGACAGCAACCCCAACGGGGTTGCGCCAGGTTTTTTGCTCAACGAGTTGTTGGCATACCGGTCCACGTTGATGTTCGACCGAGTTCGATTTGTTGCACAACCGCTTCGCGGTTGGAAGAGTCTAGCAGGGTGCTGAAAAACTCTTATTCGATGTCCCGAGCTACAAATTTGGAGTGCGCCGACAACGGCGGCGCTGTGGATTTCTCAGCATTTTCGTGGTCAGCGAATCCAAAGCGGCGTCGCGCTACGCTTGCCGCCGCACTCCAAATTAGTTTTTCAGCAGCCTGCTAGAGAACTTGATCAGCTTCCTTTCGTTTGTCGTCGATCGAAAAGCGGTTTCGGTTTGTCGGACAAGCACAACAAGCTAGAATTTATCCGACGTTTCTTATGGCTTTCAACGAAACAATCTTTATCACTGGGTTCCCGGGATTTATCGCGAGTCGCTTAGTTAGACGTCTAGCAACTGAAGGCGCGCGCTTTATTCTGCTGGTACAGCCGTTGTTTCTTCGGACGGCCGCGGCCGAGTTGTCTGAGATCGCCGGCGCGACTGGTGTAGACCCGCGTATTTTTCGAGTTGTCGAAGGCGATATCACCAAACGCGGCCTGGGCCTCTCAGTCAGTGAACTGGAACGCGCGCGTCAGGAAACTACTACCATTTTTCATTTGGCCGCGATCTATGACCTCGCTGTCGCTTGTGACGTTGCGTCACATGTAAATGTAGAAGGCACGCTGAACGTGAACTTGTTTGCGAAGTCGGTTGCAGACTTGCGGCGATATCATTATGTCTCGACCTGCTATGTCGCGGGTAAACGCGAAGGCATGATAATGGAACGCGAGCTGCACCACGATGCGGGCTTTAACAATCACTATGAAGAGACGAAGTATTTGGCTGAGCTGGAAGTCGACGCACTGAAATCTGAGTTGCCGGTAACAATTCATCGTCCCGCGGTAGTTTGCGGCGACTCAGTCACCGGAGAGACAGCAAAATACGATGGCATCTATTATTTGATTCATTACCTGCGCAAATGGCCCGCGGGATTGTCGCTGCTGAACATCGGGAATAGCGAAGTACGGCTCAATCTGCTGCCCGTTAATTTTGTCGTCGACGCGATGGTGGCGCTCGCCAAAGACGAGCGCGCGATCGGAGCGACGGTTCAGCTTGCCGATCCTGCGCCGTTAACTACGCATCAATTATTTGCCGAGATTGCGAAGGCGATAGGCGGACGTGATTCCTTTGCAACGATCCCGGCGGGAATCGTTTATCCGGTATTAAGGATGCCATTGGCGCCGAAGCTGACCGGACTGCCTCATTCGGCCGTGCCGTATTTCTTTCAGGAGCAAACTTACGACACGACCGTCGCGCGCCGGTTGCTGGAACCTCACGGTATTCGTTGCCCGAAGTTTCCGGAGTATGTGGGAGCGCTGGTGAATTTTGTTGCCGAGCATCCGCGGCTGGGGTGAGGTAGCGAGCGGGTTTCTCGATCTCGAATCGGGTCTTCGTCGCGTGGCGTACCCACTCGCTTCGGCGAGCGGTTCCGTATCAGTTACGGTCCCAATCGCTCAATCACCCACGCACGATCGTCCTGTAAACGATACCGCAGCCGATCATGTAAACGGTTATCCCGTCCTTGCCAGAACTCGATCGAATATGGCTTCAGGCGATAACCACCCCAATGCTCTGGCCTGGGAACATGATCGCCAAAACGTTTTTCGAGTTCGGCAAACCGGGCTTCAAGAACTTCACGAGTGTCGACAATCTCACTCTGGTCAGAAGCCCATGCTCCCAGCCGGCTTCCCAGCGGCCGACTCTGGAAATACTCTTCAGACTCTGCGGTTGAAACTTTCGCAATATCACCTTCGATCCGCACCTGCCGCCAAAGTCGGGGCCAGTAAAAGAGCAGGCACGCGCGCGGGTTGCCGCTCAGCTCTTTGCCCTTGCGACTGTGATAGTTCGTATAAAAGACGAAACCGCGATCGTCAAAACCCTTTAGCAGCACGATGCGCGCCGACGGCTGACCATCTTTGTCAGCCGTGCCCAGCGTCATTGAGATCGCATCCTGCTCTGACACGCCGCTCCCGCGCACGTCGTCAAGCCAAGCCTGAAATTGCCGGATTGGATTCGCGTCGATGTTGGATTTGATAAGCGCGGAGAGTTCAGTCATGGGAAGTGCGCAGTTCAGAGTTCAAGCCTCAGCTTGTCGTTTTGCAAAAAGAAGGCAAGGACTTGATCCACGAACTCACACGAAATAAGAACTAACTTTCGTTCGAGCCGCTTTCGTGAAATTTCGTGTGATTTCGTGGATCGTGCCCTCGACATCGCTTCCACAGAACCTGAAAGAAAGACGGTGCTAGGCCCCTTCGGCTTCTTCTTTTTTCTTGGTCCACATGCCGCAGATCTGCTGGGCTTCGGCGAAGGTTAGGTTGTCATAGATGTCCGCATCGTTCTTAATCACGCCGTTCTCCAGTTCGCATACCTGCCAGTCCGGCGCTCCCGGATCTGTGCCCGCGGCGCCCGGGGCCACGCGGATTTCATAAGATACGTCAGTGTTTTCTTCAGTCAT
>DATNNY010000232.1:0-11511 GCA_035601635.1 Pyrinomonadaceae bacterium | reverse complement strand
CCGATGCTCAAAACTCTCGAACATGTCAAAGCTGGCGCAAGCCGGAGCCAGTAGCACCACATCGCCCGGGCTCGCCACTGCGAAGGCCCGTTCAACCGCGTCGTGCATGTCCGCCGCATGCTCGAAAGGGGCCGCGTCTTTCAATTGTGTTTCGATGACGCGGGCGTCTTCGCCAATCAAAATCATCTTCCGTACATGAGCTTTGATTAAATCAGCCAACGGCGAGTAGGGCGCCTGTTTTCCTTTCCCCCCCAGAATCAGCACCACCTTGCCACGTTCATCAGCAAACGCTTCGAGTGCTTTCATCGTCGCGTCCACACTGGTGGCTTTTGAGTCGTTAAAGAAGCGCACGCCTTTGACCTCGGCAACTTCTTCCAGGCGATGTTCGACCGGCTGAAAGCGTCCCACGGTTTCTCGTAAGGACTCCGGCCCTGCGCCACACGCCAGACCTGCGGCCATAGCCGCCAGAACATTCTCGACATTGTGCGTACCGCGCAGTTGCATTTCGTCAAGTGTCAAGAGCACGCGTTCGCCATCGCGTGTTCGCGAAACCAGATCACGTCCCCGCAGGAACAATCCTTCTGGCAACTCGCGCGTGCTGCTGAATTGCACGACGTGCGCCCGCAGACCTTTCGCCCAGGAGGACACGATTGGATCGTCAGCATTCAAAATTGCCACGTCGCCCGCGCTCTGGTTGGTAAATACGCGATGCTTGGCGGCCGCATAGTCGGTCAGCGAATCGTATCGATCCATGTGATTAGGCGTCACGTTCAGCACTGCGGCCACCGCCGGATGAAAATCCACAATCGTCTCGAGTTGAAAGCTTGAAACCTCGACTACGGTCCAACCATCGTCGCGCGAGGACTCAACCAATGAAACCAGCGCCTTGCCGATATTCCCGCCGACCTGCACCCTCATTTGCGCGTCTTTCAACATCTCTCCAATCAAGGACGTGGTTGTGGTCTTGCCATTTGTTCCCGTGATCGCCACGACGCGTCCGCGCAGAAAACGCGAGGCCAACTCGATTTCTCCGATCACTTCGGCTCCGCGGCGATCCGCGTAACGAATCGGAATGGCTTTGGTCGGAACGCCCGGGCTGACAACCACCAGATCGATTTGATCAAGCAACCAGGAGGGCAGGTCCCCGACGATGTGCCCCACGCCTTCAGTTTTCAATTCGAGCGCTGCCGCCGGCCATTCAGCCAGCGGCTTTCGATCATTAAGAGCGACAATCGCACCGCGCTGCGCGAGAAACCGGGCGCTCGCGATGCCGCTGCGGGCCGCGCCGATGACTAAAACTTTCCTGCCCGCAATTTCCACTCGTAAATAATGCCCACCAGCGATCCCGAAGCCCGGAGAAGGACCAGCGCCAATAACAATGAAACAATTACTTCAGTCAGGCTCTTCATATCGCGCACTCACGAAACCGGGAAAGCTTTCAAAGTCGTTTAGAGGCGGGCTACTGCCCGCCGTTTCTCCAGCGCGCCTAGGCGGGCAGTAGCCCGCCTCTAAACCCTCAGTCACCGCAATTTCAAAGTCGTGAGACTTAGCAAAGCAAACAGGATTGCCAGGATCAAAAAGCGAAAGACAATCTTCGACTCTTTCCAGCCCACCATCTCGAAGTGGTGATGCAAAGGCGTCATCTTGAAGACCCGTCGTCCCACTCCGCTGGTGCTTTTCGTCATCTTGAATACAGTCACCTGCAGCATCACGGAAAGAGCTTCGAGCACGAAGACGCCACCGACCATCAGCAGCATAAATTCCTGTTTAGTCAGCACGGCGATGGTCCCCACGGCGCCGCCAATCGCCAGGCTGCCCACGTCGCCCATGAAGACTTCCGCCGGGGGCGCATTAAACCAGAGGAAGCCCAGACTGGCGCCGGCCATGGCTCCGCAAAACACCGTCAACTCGGCCGCCTCCGGCCGGTGCGCCAGATCCAGATAACGCGCCCAGCGCGCGTCGCTGCTCAAATATGTAAAAGCCGTCAATGCGGTCATGGCGATGAAGGTCACACTGATTGCCAGCCCGTCGAGCCCATCGGTCAAGTTCACTGCATTGGTGGCTCCCAAGAGCACAATCACGATCAGAAAGAGATACATGATCGGTCCAATCGTGCTGATGCCGTTGGGAATCGCGGTGTCCTTGAAGAACGGTATGCTCACATTCCATGAATACTTGGTTTCGAAGTATCGCGTCGAGATATAGAGCGTCAGCCAAACTCCAAAAGCTATGACCAGCTGCAAAATAATCTTTTGACGACCAGTCAGGCCCAGACTGCGCCGCTTCACCAACTTGAGATAATCGTCGGCGAACCCAACTCCGCCAAACGCCAGCGTCGCAACTATCACCACCCAAACATAAAAGCTCGACAGTTTCGCCCACAACAAAGTCGAGATGATTACCGACGCTATCAACAGCAACCCGCCCATCGTCGGCGTGTTTTGTTTGGCCATGTGGGCCTCCGGACCTTCTGCGCGAATTTGCTGGCCGATGTTCCATCTCTTCAGCGCATTTATCGCGCGCCGTCCGAACAAAAGCGAAATCAGCAGGGCCGTCACCGAAGCATAGGCCGTGCGAAAAGTAACGTACTGAAAAACATTCAGAGCTTTTACCAGCCACCAATCCTGGTTCGAATGGTTAAAGATCAGCTCGTAAAAGATGTAATAGATCATCTAAAAAAGGAGCGCCGAGATCCTGTCGGTGGAGCGCGGGCATCCTGCCCTCACAGCGCGCAAAGCGCGCTCACGCCCACCCTCACGGCGGGCTACGGCCCCGCTCGGCTACTGTTCGGTGTTCTCCGCCGCCAAAGGAAATCTTTCTCTTAAAGCTTTGACGATTTTATCCGTCTCCACGCTGCGCGAGCCTTTAACCAGAATCAGGTCGCCAGCTCTCACTGTGTCAACCAACGCGACAGCTGCGGCATCTGAACTCTCGAAAAAAGTAGTTTCTGTGACTCCCCTTGCCGCTGCCCCGGAGAGTATTTCAGCAGCCAATCCGCGCACGCCCCAAAGTACATCGATGCCCAGCTCACCGATTTCGCGGCCAGCTTCACGGTGCATCTCGGGAGCCTCTGGGCCCAATTCCATCATCTCTCCAGCGATCACGAACCGGCGCTTAACATTCTCGCTCGCTTCAGTCAGCGTGCGCACCATGCTCAACAAAGAACGCGGATTCGAGTTATACGAATCGTCGACCACCGTAAAGCCCGCGGCAAAATCCAGGACCTCGCCACGCATCCGCGGCGGCTTGGCGGTGCGCAGGGCGTTAGCGATTAATTCAGGCTTGACCTTTAACGCCGAGGCTACTGCCGATGCCGCCAGTGCGTTCATCAGGTTGTGCCGTCCCGTCATTGGCAGCTCGGCGGCCGCTTCACCCAAAGGCGTTTGCAACCGAAATCGGATCGATCCAAAGCGGGCCGTGTCGATGCCGGTCGCGGTGATGTCCGCCTCGTTTTGGATGCCAAAGGTTAGCACCGGACCGTTTGTTTTTGACTTCATTTCCATAATAAGTTTGTCGTCCGCGTTGAGTATCGCGATGCCGCCGGGTTTCAGTCCTTCCAACAACTCGGCCTTCATCGCCGCCACATTTTCGATCGTGCCCAGGTGTTCGAGATGCACCGGCGCGACCATCAATTCCACTCCGATGTCGGGCGGCGTGATTTGCACCAGACGTCGAATCTCGTGTGTGGAAGAGGACATACCCATCTCAAGTACCGCCAAATCATAGTCGTCAGGTTTGTGTCCTCTGCTCACCATTTGCAAAACTGAAAGCGGCAGTCCGAGACCATTGTTATAATTGCGCTCGCTCTTTAAGATCCGACTGCCGGTCGAGGCGAGTATGTGCGCTGTCAGTTCTTTCGTGGTCGTCTTCCCGGCGCTGCCGGTAATGCCAATTACCGGACGCCCCCACTGTTCGTAGACTCTGCGCGCCAGTGTTTGCAGGGCGGCAATCACATCATCAACCAGCAACAGCCGATCGCTTAAGGCTTGCAGCTCCGCGGTCACGCGTTCGCGCCGGGCGACTGCCGCGACGGCCCCGCGAGCCAACGCCTGCGAGATAAAGTCGTGAGCATCCGCAAACGTACCGTTAAAGCCCGCCCGTTCATAGTCGGGCTGGGACAGAGCAAAGAAAAGCTCTCCGTCGCCGGCCGTCCGCGAGTCAATCGAGAAATCAACTATTACTTTGTCAAAGAACTCAGCGCGCGTACTTTCAGTCGTGGCGCTCATGAAAGTTGCTGCCGTCTTAATGTTCACTTGTCCCCATCCGCTATTACTCTCTTCGAGAACTGCTTTGTTTAGAGTTCAACCTTCAGGTTGCTGATTCCGAAAGCAAGCTGAGGCTTGAACTCTGAACTAATCCCACTAATTCCGTCGCCCAAAATCGACGCGGACGACCAGCCCCGGATCAACTTCAGCGCCGGGCTCAGGATTCTGTCGCAGCGCATGTCCTTCACCTCGGGCCTCCAGTCGCAGACCCAACTGTTGGCACGTTCGGAGTGCGTCGCGAACACTTTGGCCGTGCAGATCCGGCATCAATGCTGCCCGCTTTGTAGCCACAGCGAAAACCACCTCCTTCGTTTGGCCGCTGAAACTGCGCGCGGCCACTTGCGGCAAGGTTGCCGCACGCGCGTCGCTTTGCTGTTGTTCGTCTTTCTGTAGCTGCGGCGAAGGCCAGGTGCCTTGCGCGATCTTCGGACGTGCGGTCTTGAGCTCGATATCGGGCGAGACACTCAAGTTGGGCAGGATTTGCTCGGCAATCTCGCGAAACACCGGCGCAGCCACGTCACCGCCGTGATACGAGCCCTGTGGCTCATCAATGACCACGATGATCACCACGGCTGGATTCTTTACCGGCGCAAAGCCGACAAACGAACCAATATATTTTGTCGTTGAATAGGCGTGCGTCTTCGGATCGATCTTCTGTGCCGTGCCGGTTTTCCCGGCCGCTGTGTAACCATCCAATTGCGCTTTCCGAGCGGTGCCGCGCAGGGTCACGCCCTCCAGCATGTTGCGCAATGCCTGCGTGGTTTCCGGCTTCAGCGCGCGTCGTGATTCCGGCTTTGCCTGAAAGACAACCGTTCCATCCGTCGATCGCAGTTCACGGACGACGTGTGGCTTGACCAGCAGTCCATCGTTGGCCAGCACGCAGTACGCGGTGGCCATTTGTAAAGGCGTGACGCCGATCTCCTGCCCCATCGCCAGTGATCCAATTGACGAAGGTTGCCAGCGGTTCAGAGCGCGCAACTGGCCGGCAGACTCACCAGCCAAATCGATGCCCGTTCGCGAACCAAAGCCGAGACGCTTCATATAGTCATACATCGACTCGTTACCGATCAGGAGACCGAGCTTGATAGCGCCTACGTTGCTGGATTGCGCCAGGGCATCGGCGATGGTAAGCACTCCGAACGGGTGGTGATCGTGAATCAATCGGCCGGCCACTGTAATCTGGCCCATCTGACAATCGATTTTATCTTCCGGCCGAACGAGTCCTTTCTCAATGGCCGCGGAGTAGGCGACGATCTTAAAGGTCGAACCGGGCTCGTAGGTATTTTGCAGCGCGCTGTTCACGCGGCCTTCGGTTGAATCCCTGGTTGGCTGGTTGGGATCGAATGATGGTGCATTAGCCAGTGCCAGAATTTCGCCGGTCTGCGGATCCATCACGATTGCGGTGCCTGACTTGGCGTGCGCCCGCTCAACCGCCGCGAAGAGCGCTTGCTCGGTCCGGTATTGAATCGTCTGATCGATCGTCAGCACTACGGTCTGACCCGGATTCGGCTGGACCTCGTAACTCTCAAAGACGCGCCGCTCAGCAGACCCATCCCGTTCTAGATAGACCTTACCCGACTCTCCACGGATCTTCTCGTTGTAGTATTGCTCGACTCCGCTCAGTCCTATCTGATCCGCTCCCACAAAACCGAGTACGTGCGCGGCCAAAGAGTCGTTCGGATAGTATCGCTTCGATTCCTTGCGTGAATAGATTCCCTTGAGCTCCATCGCGTCCAGCTTCTTGGCCGACTCGATCTCCACCCGCCGGGCAATCCAGACGAATCCCTTTCTTGCGTCCATCGCAGCGGCCAGCCGCTTAGCCAGTTCATCGCGATCCTGTCCGGTAATCGCGGCGATCCGTTTGGCCGTGTCGTTAGGATTTGCAAAGTCGCGGGGATCGGAACAGTCGGCGTAGAACGATTCTGTTTCGATGCTGCGGGCCAGCTCCCGGCCCTGCCGATCGAGCACCTGCCCACGCGCCGGACTCGTCTCAATCGCGCTTAGTTGTTGGTTTCTGGCACGGGCGGTGAAGTCATCGTGCTGGCTGACTTGCAATTGCACCAGGCGCGCGCCAATCAAGAGCATCCAGGCAACTAAGCCGATGGCTACAAACCGCGCACGGCGGTGCGAGTTGCCGGCCCGTGGCGCTTCGCTGGCGGTAGAACGACGGGGCATTGAGAACTCCAAACACTGCGGTCAAGTTAGCGCCTGCGCGCCGGAATCAATTTGGCTTGCTGCGAGCTCAGTTGCGTCGGGGTTTTCGGCTGCCGGATGACCCTCACCGGCGCGGTTTTCGCCGGCAACGCGGGGGTCACAGTTGCGGCGGTTGAGATCTTCGGGGATGAAACATCGATGGTTGTCTTCAATGGATCGAGTTGCGCAGCTTGCATCGGCTGCATACCGAGCTGGCGTGCGGCGCGCTCTAAACGCGCGGGGCTGGCCGCGGATTCTCGCTCCAACAGGAAGCGTCGTTGATCTTCGCCCAGGCTGTCTCGGATCTTACGCAGGTTCTGGGTCTCATATCCGAGTTTGAGCGCCGCAAAATGCTGGACGCCGGCATAGACAAAACCGCCAGCCAGGGTCAAGCCACAGAGCAAAAGCAACGCCAGCCGCAACAATACTCCCCCATCGCGTTCGCGAGTGACCCGCGCGTTTCGCTGCTTTGATGGAACCCGTCTGACCATCTCAACTCTCCAATGGATTTCCAGTTAGTTTCGGCTTCGAGAGTTTCTGACAAACTCTCAGTTTTGCGCTGCGGGATCGGGCGTTGGCGGAAATTTCTTCCTCGTCAGCTACTATTGGTCGGCGCGTCAAAATCTCTACTGTCTTTTGGGCGCCGCAAATACACTTTGGTAAACGCGGTGGACACTGGCAACGACCCGAAAGCTTCCAAAGAGTTCGCTTGATGATTCGATCCTCAAGCGAGTGAAAACTGATTACCGCCAGACGTCCGTCTGGCTCTAAAAGGTCAACTGCGTCAGTCACGAAACGATCAAGGTTTTCGAGTTCGCTGTTGACCGCTATGCGCAACGCCTGAAACGTGCGCGTGGCGGGATGGATCCTCCGTTTTTTATCAAACCCGACTGCGCGTTCTACTAAAGAGGCGAGGTCGCGAGTCGTTTCAATCGGCGCGCCCTGCTCTCTCTTCTCGACAATCCAGCGAGCAATGCGGCGCGAACGACGTTCTTCACCATACTCAAAAATTATTTGGGCTATCTCTACTTCGGAAAGACGACCGAGCAACTCAGCGGCGGTTTCCACACCGGTCGAAGCGTCCATACGCATGTCGAGCGGCGCGTCGTGCCGGAAACTGAATCCCCGCGTAACGGAATCCAGCTGCAACGACGAAACACCCAAGTCGGCGAGAATGCCACGCGGCTGTTTGACCTCCGCCATCGCGAGGACCCGCGTTATATCGCGGAAGTCAGCATGCACGGCGCGAAAGCGCGACCCAAATCGCGCCAATCGCTCCCTCGCCAGTTCGAGCGCTTCGTCATCCCGATCGATTCCCAGCACTTGCGTGTCACGGGATGTTTCCAGAATTGCTTCGCTATGCCCGCCCAGGCCTACCGTGCAATCGACAAAACACCCGCCCCGCTCCGCTGCGAGCAACTCGATCGTCTCTCGAAGTAGCACAGGGCGATGGGCCAGCGTGCCCCTGCCCCCCAAAGGCTCCGCCATCACCACCGCCCCGTGATCTCGTTCAAAGAACTAAGAAGCTTCACAGACTTCAGTCTGTGATTCCCGAAAGCCAACACAGACTGAAGTCTGTGCCACATCATCAAATTCCCAGCCGCGCGATTGCTGCTTCGTCTTCCTCTGAATAAGGATCCGAAAGCAGACGTTGCTGGAACTTTTCCAGCTCCCAAACTTCCAGGTACGTCAAATATCCGAGCACCGCCACGTCGCCGACAACTGCTGCGCTCTTTCTCAGCAGCGGATGAATTAACACGCGACCCTGGGTGTCCATCGACGACTGCTGTCCGTAGTAGTTCGTTCTGTCAAGGAACTTTCGTCTGGCCGGATCCATCGAAGGCAATAACGACAGCCTCTGTTCGATCGCCTCCCACTCGGGCATCGGATAAATCCGGACGCAATCGCCGCTCAAGCTGGTAAGATAAAAAGCTGAGCCATACTTCTCTTCGACGTAGCGCCGAAAAAGAGTCGGCACTTTGAGCCGGCCTTTGGAATCGATTCTCGCTGTATAGTTGCCTCGCAGCATCGGGTCCGGTTTGGGGAAGGAGCAGAGACGGCTCTGTGCTTCGCGCTAGTTTCAGGTTTGGTTCGTGTCGCTGAGGCCACCTCACTCCACTTCACTCCACCGGCGCATCCTACGCCCGTCTTTCGGGCCTGTCAAGGGTTTTCACAGGTTATTCGTGGTTTTTTTTAAGTCGATTAGGTCTCTCCCTCCCTCAATGATGTATAGTCCCCCGCCGCAGTGGCACGCGCATCTTTGCGCGTGATTCTCACGGGCAGAATGCCCGTGCCACTTCTGAATCACGGATGACTGGAATTCCTGCGCTACTGCTATTGGGAGCATTGGCGGCTCTTGCCAATTTGGCTGGAGGGCTGCTGCTTGCCTCTTCGGGTGCTCATCGTCGCGAGACCAGGCTGCTGAAATATTTGATCGCGCTCGGGGCGGGTTTCATGTTGGCGGCAATTTTTATCGAGATGCTTCCTGAGTCAGTCGGCTTTTGGAGTGTGAAGCTGACAGGCGCTCCCAGTGCAGAGTCGGCTCTGATTCCCATGACGCTTCTCCTCGGTGGGTATCTGTTAATCCAACTCTTCGAGCACACCATTGCGCCGCACTTTCATTTCGGCGAAGAAACCCATCCCGAACATCTGATCAAGCCATCCGCCGCTTATGCGGCTATGGGCGGTCTAACGATTCACACTTTCTTTGACGGCGTTTCGATCGCGGCTGCCTTCCTAACAAACTTGAAAGTCGGGCTGCTGGTCTTCATTGCGATCATGCTGCACAAAGTGCCGGAAGGATTTACCGTTGCTTCGATCATGCTGGCCTCGGGCCGTTCCTCGAAGAAGGCGGCCGGAGCAGCGCTCGCGATTGGCGCGGCTACGTTCGCAGGAGTAGTCGGAGTGGCTTTGCTCAACAGCCGCTTTCAGACTTCGGTTGCCTATGCTTTGCCGTTCTCGGCCGGAGTTACCTTGTACGTCGCATCCAGCGATCTGATTCCCGAAGTCAATCGATCAGAAGGAAAGAACCCGATGGTCTCGATCGTGGTGTTCGCGGGAGTCGCGCTGTTCTACTTGCTGCATCGGCTCATTCCACGATGACTAGATTCTTGTAATGAGAATCTTAACGCAAAGGTAGAGTTTTATGATTCTCGTTTCGTGTGGTTTCGTGGATCGATTCTATGGCGCTGCGGAAGACGATCCACGAAATCACACGAAAGGATTTTCTGCTCAATCTCAAACGTAAAGAAATAAGGCCACTCTGTAGTCCGAGCGGCCTTCTTCGTTACTGGCTGCGAGCCCCGATTTAGAATCCACGCGAACTGCACATCGAGCAATGATCGCAGGGTTTGCCGCCCGGTTCGACTGAGCATTTTTTTTCGCTTTCGAAAAACTCTACCAGTTCAGCTACGGTAGCTTCTTCGACGCCAAAACGTTCCTGACTAGGATGTTCGAATGGGCTGTTGAAGTCGCGGAGCCAGGGCGATTGAGTGGGCGGAACAAACTTCGAAGGTGCCTGGCGAAGTTCGGGCGACGACTGAGTTTTTTGAGAAACGAATGAACCCTGGCTGATCGTTGGCGAGACGGCCAGTGGCGGACCGGATGAAACGAAATCAATTAGTCTCGCTCGGGTAGGTTCATCAGGTTGCACTATCTTCGCCTCGATCCGATCGAGTTTGTGCTCGAGATCATGCAGACCTTCGCGGATGGCCGACAACTCTTCACGCACAGGTGCGCCGTTCTTTGTCGGAGCAGTGAAACCCGACGCCGATACGTCAGAGGGAGTTCCGGCGACACGCCGCGCCACGCGTTCGGCTATCAATCTTGCTTGATCTTGATCCGTGCTCATGTAATAGAAATCAGTAACTAACGGGAACGCGTGCGCCCTCGCCTCGCGTGCGCAGCTCGCTCAGATTTTCACTATAGCAACGGCAATCGTTCGCGCTTTGCGCTCAATGCGGGCGAGGGCGTCAGCGTTTCCAGCAATAAGGTTTGCGGGCACGCCTACTCGTCTTTCAGCAGATCGATATAATCGACGACCCCCACTATGGCCGAATCGATCGCCGCGCCGGGTTTGCCTGTCGCGCTTGTCGAGGCGCCCCACCCCTCTTGAACTATCAGAACCGTGTCGCCGACGCCGGAATCGACAGAGTCCAGGGCTATCACGGTATGCCCCGTGGCCTCGCCCTCGGGGGTGATGTGTTCGCACAGCATAATCCGCGCGTCGTCATACCGCGCGTTTTTCTGCGTGGCGACGACATTTCCCAGGACTTTGGCGAGAATCATTTTCTGTAACGCAATTTGTGAACTTGCGGACTTCCCTTTTTCTATCAAATCCGTCGCAGGAGGAGGAGATTTACGCCACGATCGCAAGATATCATCTTGCGCTACGCATTTGGGCTAACCATTGAAGACATGTTTGTCTGAATCAACAATCCCTACAATCGTGCAATCGGTGGGGGTGTCTTCGCGCCTGAAAGGAAAGCTCGCTTCCTTGCCACGGCACCAGAAGACCAACTCACCCACGCCGGCTCCGGCGGCGTCTACTGCGACGAGAGGCTTTCCCTGCGGCAAGAGATCTTTATTGAGGGATTGGACGATCATTAGTTTGCGTCCCTCGAGGGAGGGATTCTTCACTGTCGCGACGACGGTGCCGATTACACGAGCGAGTTGCATTAGCCAAATCTCAGTCAAAAAGTCCAAGGTCGCCGATAAAGCCGCGATGCAGCTTTGAAGGTTGGACTAGTCATTCACATCCACCGTATCAATCACACCCACGACCGCAGCATCGACTGGCGTGTCTTTCATGTTTTGCGCCAGGCGAGCACTCGAGCCGGCTACGACCAGGACGCGCTCATGAAAGCCGGCCCCAACCGTATCGACAGCGACGACATAGCCCGTCGTGTCCGTACCGTCGAGGTTAACCGGGCGAACTATGAGCAGCTTCTTGCCTTCCAGCCGTGGATCCTTCTGTGATGCCACGACTGTGCCTACGATGCGAGCGATGATCATGCGCGGCTCTGGGCCGTGATCGGCATCGCTTCATCGACGC
>DATNNY010000231.1:0-6598 GCA_035601635.1 Pyrinomonadaceae bacterium | reverse complement strand
GCGCCAGTTGAAGCCGGAAACAAAGCTCAAATAATCGTTATAGAATAAATGCCGCGCGAGGCGCCGTCCGCGCCGGCTGCGATTCAAAGGCCCGTAGAAGAGTTTGGTGATCGCGTACATGATTGCCGCCGGAAGTTTTGAAAGATGAAACAGGAGGCGTGGATTCATGCGCGACGTCAGATATTCGCGGACCGGGTTAATGAACCTGACAATCCATCCGTTGTTCTCGGCGCCATAGATCCAGGCCGACAGGTGGCCGCCCGGCTTGACCTTCGCCACCAGCGACCTAAAACCTGCGCGCGGATCGGGCAGGTGATGCAGCACGCCCAGAGAGAAGGCGTAATCGAAAACCTCGCGCAGAGGCAAATGGTAGATGTCGGCCTGAATGACATGCGCGTTTTCGATTCCCACCGTCGCCTCAAACGCGAGATCCACTGCGTCGCTCAAATCAACCGCCACGATGTCGCGCGCTCCCCAGCGCGCAATCCTGTGCGTATGCCTGCCCTTGCCACAGCCTCCTTCGAGCACTACTTGTTCTTTGCAGAATTCGGGCTGGACCGGCGCCAGCCAGCCCAGCAGCTCATCCCCGTATTTTTCATCCTCATGAGAAAACTCCTGCCATGACCAACCAAAGTTTTCCGCGGTCGCCTGCTTACCTGCTCCCATCTCTGTGAGGTCGGCAAAGCGCGGAACACCACGGCGAATCGCAAAGATTTGCCGACAAGCCGTGCACTCCAACTCACCCAAAATGATCTCAGTCCCCTCTTCTTCCTGAACTGACCTCAGATTAATCGAGGCGCCGCAGCAGGGACAGGCAAGATAATCTAATAATCGTCTCTTCATACGATCAGCAATACGCGCGAAGAGTGTCAGAAGCCCGACCGTACGGAAGGGCAGCCCGTGTCCTCAGAGCAGCGTGAGTGCCGACTAGCCCCCTTTCGGTCGGCCTGTTGACACTTCCAAGATAACCTTCCGGTCGACCACTAGTTGCTTTAATCGCCAGCAAGCCAATCCGGCAAAGACAGTGAGCAGAGCATGCATTGGCAATCCATAGCGAATATGCGTATGCATCATTGATCCAACGACCCAATAATAGAACACGGTGGCCGACATGATTCCGGTGGTGCGCCAATCCAAACGGAACGCGATGATCACCCCAACCAACATCAGCGGCAGCAGAAGGTAACGCAGGATACTCTGTAACATCCCCAGTCCATTGACGAACACCGCCAGGACTCCGCCCTGCCATGCGGTTGACAGACACTTTCTGCTGGTGACGTTGATGCCTGAGCTGCCATAAATTCCCAAAGGCACCCCGGCATATTTCATTACCGCGGCCATTCGATTAACGACCGTGCCCGCGTACCAGAAGGGATGCTGCTTGATGATTGCGACGGCTCTGCGCGTGCGCTCGCGATCGCGCTGAATTCCGTCCGGGTAATAAAGATCGAAAGACGCATCGGGCGGGACGTTCAACGCCGCGCGTTCCTGCTCAATAACTTCGCGATCGTTTCCGGCCGCGCCGAATTCTTTCGCGCCCCGCTCAGTCTCGCCAATTCCTTCCCAGAGATTGGTCCCGGCGCCCAGGCCGGTCGGCACGAAAGCATGAAACGCGATCGTGTTTCGCACCACGACCGGCGCAATTACCAGCAGCGCCGAGAGTATGACACCAGCGGACATGAGCACGCGCCGGCGCCAACTTGCGCGCACAAACAAAAGCAGCGCGAGTCCCCAAAAAAACACCAGCAGCATCGCGTTGGCGCGCAGCCAGCATGAAGCTCCCACCAGCGCGCCGGCGCCGATGGCCCATCCAATGCTTTTTCTTTTCGCGGCCAGGATCAACATCCACGCAGCTGCCACGACGATCCATGCCGTGGGCGCATCGGCCAGAGGCGCGGCCCCCGACAGCGCCAGCAAAGGCCAGAGCGCGGCAATCCATCCCGCCCACAATCCTGCGTTCCAGCCAAAAGCCGTCACGCCCAGGCCCACGATCAGCAGCACTGATAAAGCGTCGAGCACCCACTGAACCGTTTGCACCGCGGCCGGAGATCTACTACCGGTCAAGGTGTAGACGAAGGCCAACCATAACGGATAACCCGGCGGATAGATCGCCGCATCCGTGTGCAAAGGATCGTCGATCCAGAATATGGACGCGCGGCCATCGAGCCAATCCTGCGCCTGCCGATCGAAGTTTGCGTAGATGCCGCTGGGAAACCAACCCGGATCGTCAAGATGAGCGCGCAGAAAATTCGCCGTCAGCGCGCGCACGGAAAAGGCGAGCGCCAGGATGAAGAGGAGCGCGACGAGGCGCCTGGTCCGGGGATGGGAGAAGTTTTGGGAAAGCCTGCTCAAGGTCTCTGATTTGGATCAGAATGTGATTTCGGAACAGCGAATTGTAACAGGTCGCGTGATGGAGCGCGGGCATCCTGCCCGCCAGCGCGCGTAGCGCGCTTGAACTGTTCTTTGATTGCGCCAGGATCGTTCGCGCTTCGCGCTCAGGCGGACAGGATGTCCGCGCTCCGAAAAGTAGTCACTTCCGGGCTGAGACGATCACATTCCATCCAACGCTTCGTTCCAAACGTCGGAACATTTTTTCAGGAATAATTCGTCCGAGAGAGTAGAACTCGGGCCGCGTTAGCTGTTCGACCTGCACCTTCACTTCGCTGAACATCGAAAACAATTCGCGCGCTTCGCGACGGCTATAGACTTTTACCAGCGGATTCCCCCCGCCCTGGTTGAACTCTACATGCCTGCTCATGATATCCGCGGGCGAGTTTCCGCGCAGCAGTTCGCCTCCCAGTATTCCGTGCCGAATAATCACTTCTCCCCAATAGCCTAAAGAACCGCGATGATAAAGCATCACGCGCGCCTGGCCGTTGGGGCGCAACACGCGGTGGACCTCGCGCACTGCGCCCGCGGTGTCGGGCGTGTGATGCAGCACGCCGTTGGAATAGACGACGTCGAAGCTCTCGTTCGCGAATGGCAAGTGCTCAGCATCGCTGATCGCAAAGTCGCCACTCGCGCCATAGACGGCAAAGTGTTGCTGCGAGATCTGAATTGAGCGCGGCGTGAGATCAACTCCGGTGACCAACGCCCCGGCGCGCGCGAACTGCAAAAGATCCGTGCCCATGCCGCAGCCCACCTCGAGCAAGCGCGCGCCCGCGAACTCTTTGAAGCCCATGACCTCTGGCATCCACGGCGCGTAGTCCTGATATCGATGGCGCTCGACTTCGTCAAAGAATTCGCGGGTGCCGAACTCGTGCGCGCGACCATAAACCGCGCCGGCCGGATCTGCGGACCACTGCGCGCGGGCGCGTTGCTTTTCGTCGGCCGGCTTCATGTTTTCCGTTTCAGTTTTCACGTCAAGCCGGTACAGAACCGCTCGCGGTAGCGAGTGGGTAGCTGCGTTTGGTAAGACCCGCTTGCTACCGCAAGCGGTTCCGTACCTCTAGCGGTCGCGCAGGGAACAAGCCGCGGGCTTCTGACACGGCCGTTAACGCCCGGGGTTGCACTCTGCTGTCGCCATCTTCTATCGCATTGACGAACTCCGCTCCGGATAAATCGCCCTCAGGAACTCTTTCGCCAGGACACATAAGCGTCCAGCACCCGCTGTGCATTATGTCTCCAGGTGTGCTCGGCGATCGCCGCAACTCGCGCCGCTGTCCCCAAACGTTCGCGCAGTTCTCGCGAACTACTCAATCGCTGGATGGCGCTGGCCAGCTCTTCTTCGTTGCCAGGTTCAGTCAGCAAAGCAGTTTCTTCATCTACCAGCACTTCACCGATTTGTCCCAGGCGACTGGCCACGATTCCTTTGCCCATCGCCATGTACTCGAACAGTTTTGTCGGCGAGCCGAAGAATTCGCTGCCGTCCTCCAAAGGTACGTGCGGGGACAACAGAATATCGCAGGCATCCAGCAAAGCCGGAACACGCTCATGTTCGACATGGCCGGCGAAGATCACCTGCTGCTCTCTGTCCGCGGCGAGCACGATTCGCCGGACCTGATCGCGCAACTTGCCCGCTCCGACTAATAGAAAACGTAGCTTGGAATCGGCGGGCAGTCGTGCGATGGCTGCGGCCAGGGTCAGCACGCCATGCCATGGACCAAATGTGCCGACGAAACCCGCGAGGATTTCGTCCTCCGCCACACCCAGCTCGCGACGAACAACTAGCCCGCCAACGCCGGGACGAAATTCTTCGGTGTCGACGCCGTTCGGATTAACCACAATCTTTTTGTCAGGAACTCCGGCGCGCAGAAGGTTGCGACGTTCCACGTCCGCAACGACGAAGATACGGGCCGCGGCTTCCAGGTTCAAATGCTCGAATCTGGCCAGCAGCGGCAGCATTTCCCCTCGATCCCAGTGCCGGCCCATCCAAACTTCCGACCCGTTGTATTCGAGGAACAATGGCAGACCGGTGCGCAGGCTGGCAGCCACTCCGGCCCAACTAAAGCGAGCGTAACGCTGGTAAATCAAATCAACCGGAGCGCGCTCGATCTCTCGCGTCGCGCCCGCGGAAAAAATCAGGTTGTTGCGCAAGTCAAAAGCCGCGCGGGTTGAACCCACCGGCTCCGGATCGATCAGAGTTAGTTTTGTCCGATCGATGCCGGCGAGGTAGTCGTTGCTGATTACCCTGATCTCTGCACCCAGCTCAGTGGCCGCGTTGACAAAGCCGTTGATGTGAGTGGCCGCGCCACCGGCCTGGGTGCCTGCGCCGGGCGTGCTGCGCAGGTAAGCGATGCGCGGTCTGGCAGAATCTACTCCGGCAGACTCTTGAGAATTCGGGTATCGCGCTGAGCCCTCCCTGACGGTCGGGCTAATGCCCCGTTCCACGTTCGCGCGACTCTTAACTGCTTGCTCCAGTCTCTTCAAACCAGCGCGTGAACGAGCAATCGCCATCGCACTCAAGACCGATTCGCGCGCGCAGCGAAACGGCGTGCGCATCACGACGCCGAGGCTGGTCTCTGCTCTGCTGTTGCCGCCCGCATCGATTAGCAGGACGCGGCGCGCGCCGGCCAGCGCTCCAAAAAGCAGCAGGTCGTTCTGTCCGCTCTGCCAGGCGAGTCGCTCCGTCGCCACGGAAAAAATTTCGGGACGAAGCGAATGCAGCGCGCGGATGCGCCCGAGCGGCGCAGGGCCTTCAAGTTCGCCGCGCGAAATCGGTTCGATCCTGGCGCCCGGATACTTCTTTTGCAACCATTCCGAGGCCTGCTCCGGATCTCCGCTAAGCACAAGCAAGACTATCTTCATAGGGCCTTCACTCGTGGGCGTGGGTAGAAGAGGCGAGGCGGGCCTGCACCAGCAGGTTACGTAACTCGCGTCCGCGCAAGAGAAATATCTCGACCGGGCGGCGGCCGGTCTTCAGACAAAAGTAAACCGCTACAAACAAAAAAATCAGCGCATAACTTATGGTCGAAGTGACCGCCGCACCGCGCGCGCCAAACACCGGCACGAGCGCCAGATTGAAACCAATACTAACCGCGAGCGTGATCAGCCAGAAGACAGGAATCGCGACGGGTAAACCCGTTCCTGTGAAGTGCTGCACTAAAACAGATTCGATTCCGATGAGGCATACGCCAGGCAGCAGGATCAGTAACTGAATCGTAGCGTCGGCGAAGCGCGCGCCATAAATCAGCGGCAGCAGGAACGAGCCAGCCGCGACCATCACGCACATAATCAACATCACGAAGGACACGTGTCGCGTGACCTGGATCGCGAACTCCCCCCGCGGATCCTGATACGAAGCGACCCGGGGAAACAGCAGCATGGCGATCACACCCGGCAACATGGTTAGCAGGTTTGCGACCTGCGATGCGACCGCGTACACGCCAGCCTCGGCCGCGCCGCGAAAATGATTGACGATTAAAAGATCGACCCGAAAGATCAGTATCGCGGCCACCAGGGGAATGAAAAACTTGAGCCCGTAAGTAATCGCCCGCTTGAAGAGTTCGCCGTCAGGATGGAACCGCATACGCTCTTTCTGCCGGGAGACCAAACGTCCTATTACCCAAAGCATGACGGCGCTTAATATAACCGTGGCCGCAGTGTTGAAAGAGACGAGTACCTTCAAGTTCGAACGCAACAGCAGCAACACCGCAATCGCATTGAACAGAGCGAGCGCCGGCGCCATCGCATCCATAAAATTAAGCTGGCGGATTCGATCCATTGCCAGCAGCACGTTGAGACCAAGTGAGAGCAGAAACTGAAACGGAATCGAGAGGACTGCGATCACAATCAGATCCAGCGAAACGCCGCCAAATAGCGCCGGGGCGATCTTCGCGAGGGCAACTACGGTGATCGCAACCAATGTCCCGCCGCATAACGCGAAGACAATTGCATTGGCCCAAACCGGCGCCAGGGTCTTTCGATCCTTAGCAATGAAATAGGTGTTGGCCGAGGTGAGACCCAAACTGCCAATCGCCAGAGTCAGCACAATCGTCGTATTCAGCACCGCTAAAGATCCCAGGCCTTCAGGCCCGAGCCAGCGCGCGACGATCACGCTGGCGCCGACCGTGCCTACCAGCATGAGCAGCCGCGTCACGATCGTCAGGGCTACTCCGGATGCGAAGCTACCGAAGGCCCCCGCTTCAATTGGGGTCAC
>DATNNY010000230.1:0-6193 GCA_035601635.1 Pyrinomonadaceae bacterium | reverse complement strand
ACGATTGGAAAGCTCAAGCTCGAAAGCGTGAAAACAAAAACGGCCGTTCGCGCGGGCGATTGCCGCAGACGCAAACGGCGTCGCTTTGTAAGTCTCTTCATCGCCGGATCGTGAGCAGCGAAGCTCATGCCGGCGATCAGTGGTGTTCGTTTCTACGAGTCTGTCGCAAGCAATCATCCGTATCGTGCAGTGATACTTGCATTCCTTCTACTGGGTGATGTGAATTTCCTCTTCCTTATTCACATGGCGCAGGAACAACATCAGGGCGCAGGCACAAAAGACCACGGCCAGCACTAACGCAATCCAGCCGTTCATGTGCCCTCCCGCCGGGTTGGTGTCGGTGACGAACTTGTAAAACTCGAAAATCGCACCACCCAGAGCGGCCAAACCTACAATGGACAGCAGAAAGTCAGCCATAATTAACCTCCGGCGTTCGCTAAGCTCTTCGAATGAAGGTTACAGATAAAGCCCGAGCCGATCTCGCTTTTATGAATGAACTTTAGACGGCTGCATGTTAACGCCGAGCATTAGAATAAGGCAAGCCCTTGATAACGGTTCGGATGAGAATAGCGTTCAGTTGGATGAGCAGAGGTTGGCGCCTCGTCGATATTGAGTGGGTACATTTTCAGCCCGGGACAATAAAACAATTTCGATGACAGTTTTTATCCGCACTCTTGAGCAAACTCGTGCCCTCTGGCTTTCGGCCTTGTCGATCTTGATAACGAAAAATGGGTTCAAGGAGCTGCGCCCGAGCTGCACAGTGACTTCTGACAGGTCATTTCGAGGACCTTACTACCTCACTCAGAATTCGCTGTCGAGTTTTTGCGTCCTGCACGTAAATCTCCAAATATTTTTTGAGTTCCGTGTTTCTGGCTGGTGGCTGGGAATACGCCTGAATAAGCCAGCGTTCGGCACGTGCCTTGAAAGAGGGGCCGTGCAGAAGGAGCGGCATCTGTTGGCTGACCTTTTCAGCCTTTCTTTTGTTAACCGCGATTGCTGTCTCGTACTGCGCGCGCAGTTTTGGGTTCTTAATTGCTGACGGCGGCGCGCCCGGCGATAGACCCGTCTCTAACGGCGGCACTACTCGCACCGTTGGTAGGTTTTTTCGATCATTAATGTCGAAGTTTGGATCAGTTTCCCTTTCAAGTCGTCGCCAAGCGTGAAGCCAAAGTTCGGCCTTTTCTTTACGTTCACCAAAATTGTCGTCAACAATTGAAGTTGTCCGCTGATATGCAAGCCACCCCACAAGCATGGATTCATGTTCCCACGAATACATATTCGAATGTGAGAGAGCAATTCTGGCGAAGTGTTCGCTCTGCTCTCTATCCCTCTCATTATTCCAACCTCGGTTCGAAATTTCACTGCACACATGCTCCATAATTCCGGCATATGAATTCCAATCGACTCGGCGCCATTTGCTTTCCATTTGACTTGCAACAGCAATTAACTCGTCTAACGGGTGAGACCGAAGCGCGACTAATCGGTCAATATCAGTCTGATAATCATTCTGAGCGAGCGAAAACTGGGCCGGGTGCCGAACGAATTCACTTCCTATACCTGTACTAGACGCAAAAAACAGTTTCGGTCGCCCATCGAAAGAGCTCGCGACGAAACCACCGAGAAACGGCAGAGAAAGAATACTTGCGAAAATGATCTTCATCAGAAATGTGGCTTTCCCATTTAGTCTAAGCCACTCGACTCTTACCACTCTGAGTCTAGCTCTTACCACTCTGAGTCTAGGTCGCCAAGTTCGCGGGAAACCGAAACTCCCTTCTTAGTAATCGTGCACTTGCCCGTTGACGTGGAGGTTGCTTGCTGCTGAACCGTAGTCATTGAGTGCCATGTACCCGCGTTACCGGTGATTGAGTAATCCCACGGTATTGTCCAACTCTCATTCCCGGTAGCATAAGAGCCATGTTCAGTATCACGATATTTCCCACTGAAGATTTGGTCTCCATCAGAGATGACCCTTGCGCCCGAGGTAATGTTACCAAAGCCTATACGAAGCCCCAGACAACCATTTTGGCAGTGCGCAATACCACTTGTGAATGACAGCCATCCTGTGCCGTTAGCGCTAACATTCTCCTCGCCAAAGTATAGATTGGCAAAAGATACGTTCGTCGGCGAAATAAATATATCTCCCAAGTAGCCACACGACCACCAATTCTGGAAATGTCTTACGCCAGAAAATTTCTGTACAGAGCCATCTGACGGCGCAACTATATTGAGATTGTTCACAGGGCCTGAATCCTGCGAAGGTCCATTCAGCATTTTCAGCTTCAAAGTAGCCGAACCTGGAGCGTCGGATACATTATAAGTCCCGGTCCCATCGCTCCCCGCCGAGATTATCCCGTTTCCAGCGTCCTGCACCCATTGTAGTCCACCCAGTTGGCTTACTGAGATCCCAGAGGGGCTGATGCTGGCAGATAGAGTAATACGTTCGTGGATGCCAAAATCTGTAAGGCTCCGCCCGCTAAACGGGTCGTCAGGTGCGAGATTACCCGTTAACTCTATGACGATGATGTTTGCAGTGACAGCGTTACCGGCACTCGCAGTAACTGTTTTGAAGTCATTGGTGCTTGACGAGGCGGTGTTGAAAGTAACCGAGGTTGTTTGTCCTGTTCCCGACGCCCCGGACGAACCGCTCCACACTGGCTTCCCGCTTGCGAATTGCGCATTGGCTGGGTTCGGTACGGCGTTGAAAGTGACGCTCGTTCCCTTTAAAACGAACAAAGTAGCAGAGACATCCACATAGCCAGAGCTGCTTTGATATTGAATCCTCGCGATAGAGGTCGTGACATCCACCGGCGCAGAGTCGTTGCCGTTCCCATAATATCGATAGCAGTCCATCCCGTCATTATCCCATTCGACGTAGTCATAATAGCCCTCCACCTCGGTACTCCCAACTGCAATGCCGTTCAATTGGCCCCCTCCATCGACAGTCGCAATGTTGGTGTTGTACGTAAACATTGAAGTGAAGTAGAGCGAGCCCTGATAATGATTGAAGTAGCAGTCGTAATAATCTCCATGCGCGTTCGTATAGACGAAACCATCGACGGAGAGTCCGTAAGCATTCGGATCGAAGCCCCCATTAGGGCCTGAGTCCGGGCAACACACCGGGCAGGAATAACTACTGGCCACTCGTCCTGAACGGCTAACCACTTCGGCCCGACCAATGATATGGGGGTCACCATGCGTGGCTACGATGGTCCAGTGAAACTGGCCCCTATCGAGAGTAAGCGGCAAAGTCTTGCCGGTTCGATCCGGCTGTTGCTCGTCTCTAATCTGTCGCAGGTCGAAAGTAGCGGTTTCGCCCACCGCTAATTCCCGCTGTTTGATCGAGTAAGGTCCGTCGGGGTATCTAATCTCCACTTGAAACCGCGCCGGCTCATTTCCCACGTTCGTGACGACCACAATCGTCGAATAATCGTTATCCACGCGCCAGGGATAGCTGCCGGTCGCGTTCCGCACTTTTCCCGAATCACGCAGAGGCACATCATACGTCAAACCGGTCGCGCCATCCGTGCTGTACGCCGCGCCAATCAAACTGCCCCGCGCGCTACTGCTCACGATTTGCACGCTCACAGAGTCCAGATCCGCGCGAGATGCGGCGGCTTGTCTGAGCGCACTCAGGTCAACATCCATGATTTGCTGAGGCCTCAATGTCAGGCTCGGAAGGTCCACGGGACTACCTTGCTCTCCAGCGGCGGAAAAGAACCGCGGCTGGGCCGAAATCTCATTGTCGCTGGTGTTCTTCAAAACAATCCGAGGCGCTGCATTCTTTAGTCTGAGATTAACGGCATAGAGATTGGGTTGGACGGTTTTCTTTGTGTCGTAGAAGCGAATGCTGCTGGCGAAGTCGTCGTTATCGCCAAACATGAATCCCGCAACCCTGAGAGCGCCTTCGGGCCCGACGGTGATCAGCTTCACTGATTCCGTTGTCGCAGTGGCATTCCCGCCCTCAACCGCATGATGCCGAACGAATCTGGTGACGCCCGCGGGAATTTCAAAGTCTTCGCTGGCTCCCCCGCCGAATTGGGCAGTGGTGTGAATCGCTGTTGACGAGCTATTGCCAAGCGCAATCATGGCGGTGCTTTTTCGCGGCATCAACCAGACGGCCTCGCGCGTATCGGAACCAGGTTCTTCGAGAATGTTGAAGGTCTCGTCGATGCTGCCGCCGCCGATGCCATGAAAGGTAATCTGTGCCCAAACCTCCAGCACGTTTCCGGTATACGAAAGCGCAATGCCACCCCAGCGATGCCGGCCGCGCAAATACTCAGGCATTAACTGCTCAACTGGAACGAATCTGATCTCTGCCGGTTGCAACTGAATCGGATTCCCAACCACAGCATCGCCGCTCGTGGTGTAGAACGTGGGTGTCACGTCAATCGGATGCGCGCTACGACTATTCAGAACGATTTCACACGTTCGTGCTTCATTGAGTTCGATCGCGGGCGCATAGATTCTGCGCGGAGAAGGAGGCGGACAGGAGCTACATCCGCTTGGCCGTTGCGTTCTGTTCTGAACCCGCGGAGATTTAGTTGGAGTCGAGGATGAATTGGATACGCTTGACCAAACCAACAACGCGCCAGCGGCAATTAGCACGGCAAGCAGAATTAATGACTGACGATGCGACTTCAACTTGAGCGATTGGAACCGGAATGAGATTCGAGACATGGCCGCCGCCTTTCAAAACTGACGGTTGATGGGAGGCTAACGTGAGAGTTTGCGGGAGTCACAGGCTCTTGGACTAGCCGTTACTTTTCAAAACTGCGAGGACGATACTCGGAAAGAAAAACGAAGTCAACAGATCTTCATGTCCGAAAATTATCAATGATCGATTGTCAGCGCCCCGGCGAGATAAACAAATTCGCCGTCACGAGACTGCAGCCGAATGCTGTACTCACCCGGCGGCGCATATGGGTCCACAGTGATTTCGAAACTGATGACCGGATAAGGCGTGTCGAACTGCTCTTCGGCCACAGTCGACTGATTCACAGTAATAAAGGGCGAACTGACTGAGATCCCTCGCGCAGGAATTTCGTCCAGGCCTTCTCCCGCGACATAAATAGTAAAAGTACCTCCCGCTTCTATTGGCAGGACCGTGGTCGATAATTCGCCATTCATTCCAATCAGCCTTGGCTTGACGGTTGGCGACGGAGTCGAAGACACAAAGAAGCCCAACGATGTCGAGGTATCTGCAGTTACCGCAATCGATCGAGAAGGTGACGGACCCGAGCGGACGATACTGCGAAATGGCGGCAGTGTTTCCAGCAGACCTGAATACGATCCTCCCGCGGATGCAATGTCCGCCGCGGCCACGGGTCCATCCAGGCTTTGGGCAATCAAACGATACTTGCCCGGCGCGAGAGCGTCGATACGATACTCTCCCGAGGCCAGGGTCACACCGCCCGCGATCAATCGGCCGGTCAAAGCGTCCTCGGCAAAAACATGTCCGCCAAAAATCGGTTTTGACGATCCCGCCACAGCGGCAGCGATTAACCTGCCGGAAATTGAACCCATGCCCTGTGATCCGTACAGCGCTCGCGCGCCGGCAACATCGTCTTCCGACAACGTCCGCTGGGTAAAGGCCGGCAGTCCATATAAGCCATTTTGCGCCTGGCGCGGCTGCATGGTCGCGCCAATGACCGCAGAATGTTCGAGCCCGAGCAGATGTCCGACCTCATGCGCAAACGTCGATTCCAGATCGTAAGTGCCGGATGTGCCGTCGCTCGAGAAAAGTTCGTTTGGATTCAGGGCTATGTCGGCTTCGATGATCGCCCCACCCGAATCTGAGAAGACCCGCGTTCGGCCCGGCGCTTCAGATGATCCGAACTGCCCCGCATTTTCGGCAGAGACCGTAATTAGATTAATCCGATCGCCGGCATTCTGCGGGCTAATTGTTTGGGCGGTTGATCTGGTTTCCAGAAATTGAATATCAGCAACGCTCGCCCAGCTGGCCAGAGCGCGCCGTGCGGCGCCCATCACATCACTGCCGCTTTTAATGTTTGGGGGTGGTGAACTGAGTGAGCTCGAGAAGGCAACAATAATGGGCCGGGTCACCCAGCGTCGCGCAACAATTCCTGAAGCGTCGCGGTATTGTAAAGTGTACGCGCGCAGCGGAGCCTGCGCGCTGATGAGCGCGAGCAATGAAACAATTGCGCTCAGTATTTTTCTCGTCATGCCGGCGCCA
>DATNNY010000229.1:0-7954 GCA_035601635.1 Pyrinomonadaceae bacterium | reverse complement strand
GACGGCTGGCTGGACATCTACGTCGCCAACGACGGCGATCCCAACCAACTCTGGATCAACCAAAAAAACGGCACGTTCAAGAACGAAGCACTCCTGGCGGGCGCCGCCGTCAACAGAGACGGACAGGCAGAGGCCGGCATGGGTGTCGATGCGGGCGACTTTGACGGCAATGGCACGGAGGACGTCTTTGTATCTCATTTGATGGACGAGACCAACACGCTCTATACGAATCTCGGCAAAGCTGTATTTGAGGACCGCACGCGCGAGGCAGGTCTGGGAATGCCGGGACATCGCTTCACCGGCTTCGGTACCTTGTTCTTCGATTATGACAACGATGGGTGGCTGGATCTGCTGGTAGCGAATGGTTCAGTTCAATTGCTGCCGGAGTTGATGCGCAAGGCCGACCCTTATCCGCTGGGCCAGCCGAATCAACTCTTTCACAATGACGGAAAAGAAAAGTTCGTCGACGTCTCTGATTCGGCGGGTGCCGCGTTCCAGTTGCTCGAAGTCAGTCGCGGCGCCGCTTTTGGTGATATCGACAACGACGGCGATACTGACGTCGTCGTCACTAACAACAACGGGCCGGCGAGGTTGCTTCTGAACCAAGTCGGAAATCGAAACCATTGGTTGGGACTACGATTGATCGGCAAGGACATTGGCCGAGACATGTTGGGAGCGCAGGTCGAGATTGTCATCTCAAAAAACACGACTCTATGGCGGCGGGCCAGAACTGACGGTAGCTATCTCTCGTCGAACGATCCGCGGGTACTGGCCGGGCTGGGCAATTCGACGCACGTCGAGACCGTGCGCGTTCACTGGCCGAATGGTGGTATCTCGGAATGGAGAGACCCACCCGTCGATCGATACACGACGTTGAGACAGGGCGCACTGCCCACACAGAAATGAATCGCGTGCTTCAGAAGAGCAGTTCCCGAGTCTTGCGTCATCTGGGATTTTGGATGGCGCTCTTGATTATCTGTGCGTCGATTGGCGAGGCTCAACCACAACGAACTACCGGGAATAACGACACTCTACCACCACCCAGGTCGAATCTCGTGTCTTTGCATTGGCCGGACCTTACTACTTTAGAAGCAGTTGTCCGCGAGCAATTGCTATCGGCCCAAAAAGCTCTGACTGCCGCCGCCACTGCAAGAGATCCCGTAACAGCGGATGCAACGCTCAGCGAGGCGTACGGCGAGGCGGGAGAAATCTATCAGGCGTATTCGCTCATGAATCCGGCCCAGGAATGTTACCTGAACGCCAGCCGTCTGGCGCCGAAGGATTTTCGCTGGGTTTATTTGCTCGGCAAGATCGATCAGCAGGACGGTCAGATCGCCGAAGCTATTCGCAACTACCAAATCGCGCGCACTATGTCGCCGGAGTACGTTGCCGTCTCGGTAAATTTGGGAAACATCTACCTGCAACTAAACCGGCTGGACGAGGCGAAAGAGAATTTCAAGGCCGCCCTGATCATCGATGAGAGCAGTGCCGCGGCCCTTTACGGGCTGGGTCAGGTCGCTCTGTCGCAACGGAGTTACGCTGAAGCGGTTAACTATCTTGAAAAATCGCTGGTGCTAGTACCCGGCGCGAATCGGATCCATTATTCCCTGGCCATGGCCTATCGTGGTCTGGGAGACGTTGAAAAAGCCAGAGGGCATTTGGCCCAACAAGGCCCGGTCGGCGTGCGGGTCGCCGATCCTCTCATGGATGGGCTGCGCGATTTGATCGCGGGAGAGCGGGTGCATCTGATTCGCGGAAAGTTGGCCATCGATGCGAAAAGATATGCGGAAGCTGCTAATGAATTTCGCCAGGCAGTTCGCGCCAAGCCGGATAGCCTCAGCGCGCACCTGAACCTGGGAGCGGCACTAACTCAGACAGGAGATTTGCGCGAAGCAACAACGCAGTTTGAAGAAAGTCTCCGCATCGATCCAAACAACACCAACGCTCACTATAATCTGGCTATTTTGTTGGCAAACGAAAACCAGCATGAGCAGGCAATCGCTCATCTTCGATCAGTCTTAAGCATTTACTCCAAAGACTTCGATGCGCGATTCCTCCTGGCCCAGGAGTTGGGCAAATCCGGACACAGCGAAGACGCGCTGATTGAATTTTCGCGAGTGGTAGAGGGCGACCCCAACAATGAAGAAGCACTACTGGAAGCGGTGAAACTTCAACTGCGGAAAAAGCAGTACCAGTCGGCTTTGGACCGCTTGGAAAAAGCTCACGCGCAGTATCCGCAAAGAGGGCGAACGGCGGTAATGCTGGCCTATCTCCTGGCTGCTTCACCGGAGTACGATTTACGCAATGGCGCTCGGGCGCTCGAACTCGCGCAGCTTGTCTACAAGTCAACTGGCTTAGTTAACCATGGCACAGTGGTGGCCCTGGCGCTCGCCGAACTCGGCCGCTGTGACGAAGCCTCCGCCTGGCTGCGACTAATGACAACCAAAGCCGCGGCGGCAGGGAAATCAGATGTCGTCGAGAAATTGAAAGCCCAGCTAAATAGAACTGAGCGAGCGCGACCATGTCGCCCGGTCGCTGACATAACTTTCTCAGACCAGCAATCGCCATAAGCCCCGCGTTTACCGAGGGCGGTGTTCGCCGTGAATGCCCTCGGCCGGTAAGAGTTCGTGCTGGGCTCGACGTTATCGCGGCGTATCTCAGAGCAGTCGCCTACTACTTTCCGCCCACCTACTGCGGCCCAACGTCAATTGATGTTGCAGTAGCCACCTTGTTAGGAGTTAAATACGCGCACTCATGATCGGCCAGCTCCTCGGCAACTATAAAATCACTCAAAAGATCGGCGCCGGCGGTCAGGGCACGGTTTACAAAGCGATCGATCAAAAGCTGGGCCGTACCGTAGTCGTCAAAGTCTTGCCGCCCGAACTCACTGTTAAAGAAGCCAACCTGAAACGCTTTGAACGCGAAGCGCGGCTCGCTTCATCGCTCGATCATCCCAACATCTGCACCATCTTTGACATGGACGAGGCCGGGGGTCTGCACTTCATCACGATGCAGTACGTCGAAGGCCGCAATGTGCGCCAACTGGTTAACGGCCGGCCACTGGAACTCGAGAGCGCTTTGCGCATCGCTGTTCAGGTGGCTGACGCGCTCGCGGTCGCGCACGCGCGTGGCATCATCCATCGCGACATCAAGTCCGGAAACATCATGGTTACCGATGCAGGCCAGGTGAAGATTCTGGATTTTGGTCTGGCCAAACTGCTCGATGAAAGCGAAGCGGCAAACAGCGGGATTCATCAAACTGAGCTGACTGAAATAGGAGTTCCTTATGGCACGGCCACCTATGCCGCGCCCGAACAGGCGCGTGGCGACAAGGTCGATGCGCGCGCCGATATATTTTCGACCGGCGTGCTGTTATATGAAATGTTGACGGGCACCTGGCCGTTTCGCGGCAAGTCAACCATCGATGTGCGTCACGCAGTGATTTACGATCAGCCGAAACCGCTCGCTGCGGCCCGGCCCGGGCCCACGCCGGCGCGCCTGCAACAGATCCTGGACAAGGCCATGCAGAAGGAGCCGCGCGGTCGCTATCAGAAAATCGACGAGTTGCGTGACGAGCTGCGCAAAGTTCTGCACGACATCGCGAGCGGCGCCAAGTTTGAAGAAGCCGCCGCGCCGCGCCACCTGAGTGGATCAAGTCCGGTTGGACGAGCGATGCGCTGGCTGCGCAAATTAGGCGGCGGGGGCGACACCCAGACCAGCGCGCCACACCTTTCGTCAAGACCGCTAACCGATCCGCAGGAAGGATCGATGACCACGATCACGGACCGCGAGAAAAAAAGCGTCGCGGTGCTGCCTTTCAAAAACCTCGGCAATAATCCAGAGTCGAGTTTTTACGAATTCTCTCTGGCGGACGCGGTGATTACTGAACTGGCGCGCATCCGCTCGCTGGTGGTGCGTCCGTCTTCGGTGATGTCAAAGTACCAGGGCCAGTCTGCCGATCCGGCCGACGTGGGCAGAGAGTTGAACGTTGATGCGGTGCTGTCGGCAGGCTTTATCGCGGCCGGTGAGCGCTTCCGGGTCAACGCCCAATTGCTGGATATAAAAAGCGGCGAGATTATCTGGAGCGATCGGGTCGACGCCTCAGCCAACGACATCATCGCCGTGCAGGATGAAATTACCAAGAGCATCGTTGACGGCTTGCGGCTCGAGTTGAGCCCGGACGAGCAGGCCGGGCTGGCTCAGCCCGCCACCGTCAACGCCGAGGCTTACGAAGAATACCTGCGCGGCCGCGATCGCTTTGCGCGCTTCATCTTTCGCAGCGTGGCCGCGGATGATTGCAATGCGGCGATCGAACATTTTAGTCGTGCCATTGAGCTCGATCACGAATTCGCCCTGGCCTATGACGGGCTGGGGGCGTGCCACGTGAATCGCGTTTTCAAGGGCCTGGGCGGCGCCGAAGATTTTGAGCGCGCAGAAGCGGCTTTCAATAAAGCCCTGGCGATCGACCGCAACATCGTCGAAGCACGCATGTTGATGGTGTTCGTTTATCTCTGGCGCGGTCAGAAACAGAAGGCGCGTGAAGAGGTGGCCCGCATGCGGCGTGAGGCGAGTAACGAGCCGGTTGTTTATTTTGTCAAAGCCACTCTGCATCGGCTCGACGGCGAATACGATCGCGCGCTGCGCAGTTATGATCGTCTCGTCCATCTGGATCCGGCATCGTTCGTCGTGGTCAGCTACAACCGCGCCCTGATTTTTCTTTACAAGGGAAAGATCGAAGACGCTATGCGAGAGCTGGACCGGGCGGCTTCGGTCGAGCCGAATAATCCGCTGCTCAGGATGTTTCGCGCGATCACGATGTACTACGGCGGCCAGGTTGCTGCGGCGTGCGATCTTTTGCGGGAAGTGCTGGCGCAGAATCCGAATCTTCACGGCGTGCGGCCGTTTTTGGCAATGTGCCTGAGCGTGCTGGGCGATCACGAGGGCGCCCGTGCTGAACTAAACGAAGACGTGCAGCGAAACGCGGCCGTCGATCCGGACATCGCTTATGCGGTCGCCTCGGTTCATGCGCTGGAAGGCGAGCGTGAAGAGGCGTTCGAGTGGTTGCAGCGTTCGGTCAAGTTGGGAAACGAGAACAAGCCCTTGTTTGAGCACGATCCCAATCTGGCGGCGCTGCGCGAGGATGAAAGATTTGGGGAGTTGATCAGAAGAGTCACGCGCTAAGGTTTCAGGATGTCCGAATCCGCAGATTTCACAGATTACATAGAACCAGCCACAACAAGGCACAAGAGGCGCAAGAGATTTCTGAAACAGTTTATGCCTTTTGTGCCTTTTTGTGGTCCGTCCTCCCCACTATCTGTCTCTATCTGTGTAATCTGCGCAATCTGTGGATTTGGTCTGATCCGGTTCGTCTGTTATACTCGCGTCGCTCGCCTCGCCCCGGCATTCGGCCCGGTCGCAATGCATCGCAAACTTAGTTTCCAATGCTGTTGAAGTCGAGCAAGGTTTTTTTGAAGCCGTCAACTGAGGCGGCAATTGACAAATCGCGAACCAGGTTTCAGAGCGCGTCCTTACTTTGGCTACGCTAGGCTCCCTGGCGGTCCTGCTTGATTAAGCGCTACCGAGCGGTTTTTACGGAGTTCCCGTTTGAATCAAACGCGTATCCACCGGCCAGCGCAGGTGGTACTGAAAAATCACGCGAGGGATCTCGATCTAATCGACCGAGCCCCGACCAAACCACCGGCCCATCCTGCCGGTAACCTCCAACTACCAACGAGCATAGAAAGCGCGGGCCAGGATGCCTGCGAAGTGCATGCCTTAATGCGTGTGCCCTGGCTCATCAACCGTCTGCGCGGAACAACCAGGGAGTTCTCCCTGACGGTCGGGCTATTGCCCAATCGTGCGCGCATCGACAGAAAGAACATCAATGTCAAGAGAGTTAATTGTTAGTGTCAACGGAAAAGAAAAGAAGATTGCGATCGTCGAAAACGATCGCGTTACGGAGTTCTACATCGAACGCGGTGAACAGAACCAGGGCATCGTCGGCAACATCTATAAGGGGCGCGTGATGCGCGTCCTGCCCGGCATGCAATCCGCCTTTGTGGACATCGGACTGGAGCGGGACGCGTTTCTTTACGTCACGGATTTCTTTGACGAAGAAGCCGAGTTCGAACGCATCGTCGTCGATAAATCCAAGAAGGTCGATCCCGAAACGGCGACCCGCGCGGCCGTGGAACACCTGGAGCAGAGTCGCGTCGAGCGCGAACAACACATCGAAGGCGCGCAAGAGCGTGCTGAGCCACTGCGCGATGCGCCACTCGTCGAGGCCGATGCTGGCGCTGCCATCGTTTCCGAAAAGACGGAAGAACCTGAAGACGGCGGATCGCGCCGCCGCGGACGTCGCGGAGGACGCGGTCGCAGCCGCTCAACCCGCCCCGACCCTTCGGAAGAGCGTCGGATAGTGCCGACTCCAGCCGAACCAATCGACACTCCGTTCGTGAACACGGCCTCTTCCTTCCAGCGCATCAGCGACGATGAAGAGCGCGCCATAAATGGCGAGATGTTCAAGGACGCGCGGTTGCAAGAACGCCTCCTGGATGAAGTTCATGCGGCTGAGTTCGACATGGAAGATTTGCCCAGTGCGCCGGTTGGCTCGCTCCTGTCTGATTCCAGACTTGGCGATAGCGGATCGTTTCAACGGATTGCGGATGATGATGATTCGGAAGCGGCGCCCATTACGCGGGCCCGGGAACTGGAAGCCGCCCGCGTGCGAAATTTTGTCGACGAAGTCGCGGACGAAAGTTCGCGCAGTCTTTCGTTCGAACGCGTCAGCGATGACGAAGCAGCGGAAGTTGAGGCTGATCCCATCACCCTGAACCGAGTTGAGCCCGCACTCGCCGAACCGGCAGTGATTGAACCAACGACGGTCGAGAAGCGTCCCACTCGACGGAACACAACCGCTAAGGAACCGCCCACCCGCAAGAAGAAGAGCAGTGTGATCGGTCGCCTGTTCAAATCCAAGAAGACCGAAGACGAGGAAACGGAAAACCAGGATGCGACGCAGACTTCCCAAGAGGCTGTCGTTCCCGACGCCGAAGCCAGCATTACAACTGGTCGTGTGCATGAAGAGTTTGCCACCCGGCGCGGTGGCCGCCGCCGGCGCCGCCCTTCATCGAAACGGCCACCGGGCGCCGAAGGCGAAGTGACTAACGACGCGGACGACTCCAACGGCCTGGCGGAAGAGGTTGAGCCGGTGGACCTTCCGCTCGACGCCCAAATGGATAACATGATTGAGGAGGAACCGGCTCCGGTTGAAGAGACGGTGGTTGTCGCTGACGTGAAAGAAACGCCGGAGGGTGCTGCTCGCGGTGAACGCCGTCCGCCGGCTCCGCGCGGTGGTCGCGGGGGTCGTCGTCCCGCCCGGCACGAGCGCGCTCCCCAACCTGCAATTACCGATCTGCTGAAGGAAGGCCAGGAGATTCTGGTGCAGATCGCGAAAGAGCCGATCGCCAAGAAAGGCGCCCGCATAACGTCGCACATTGCGCTGCCCGGCCGCTTTCTGGTTTACATGCCCACAGTCGAACACTTGGGCGTGTCGCGCAAAATCGAGTCGGACAGCGAACGAACCCGTTTGCGTAAGCTAATTCAAAAGATTCACGTTGAAGAGGGACAGCCGGCCGGCGGCTTTATCGTACGCACTGCCGGGGTGGGCGCCAGCGAAGCTGATTTGCACGCCGACGCTAAGTATCTATTGCGCACCTGGCAGGACCTGCGCGCCGATGCTGAGAAGGCTAAAGCCCCGGCACTGGTGCATAAAGATCTGGATCTGGTCCAGAGGATTCTCCGCGATCAGTTATCTGAGGACTTTACCGCGATCAGGATTGACACCGAAGACGAGTACCAGAGTGTCGTAGAATTTGTGAACCGGATGCAGCCGCGTCTGGTTAAGCGCGTCAAGCTCTACACGCGTGACGAGCCGATCCTGGAAGCATATGGC
>DATNNY010000228.1:0-2921 GCA_035601635.1 Pyrinomonadaceae bacterium | reverse complement strand
CCCGCCAACTGGAATTCGACGGGGTCTTCGGCGGTCATGATATTCGTATCCACGGTATTGAGCGTCGCAACCGAGGAATAGAGAGTGTTCGTTTTGCCCGATCCTGTTGGGCCGGTGACCAGCACCATGCCGTAGGGCTTCAAAATATTGCGCTCAAATTTCTTGAGCGACTCGGGTTCAAATCCGAGCTTGGTCATGTCCAGCCGGAGGTTTTCCTTATCCAGCAAGCGCATGACGACCTTTTCGCCGTAAAAGGTCGGGACGGTCGAAACGCGGAAGTCGAGTTCCTTTTTCTTGCCTTCAGCCTTGTACTTGATCATGATGCGGCCGTCTTGCGGCAAGCGCTTTTCCGCGATGTCCAGTTTGGCCATGATCTTCAAGCGGCTGGTGATGGCATCCTTCAGGCGCAGGGGCGGGGTCATCACGGTGGCGAGTTGTCCGTCAATGCGGAAGCGCACGCGCATTTCGAGTTCGTACGGCTCAATGTGAATATCGCTCGCGCCACGCTTCACGGAATCCGTCAAGATCAAGTTGACCAGCTTGATGATCGGAGCCTCTTCCGCGGCCTTTTCAAGCGAGGCGAGGTCCATCTCCGATTCTTCGGCGGCCAGTTCCAGCTCGTTGTCTTCATCAACGAGGTCCTTCATCAGATTGCTGAGTTCTTCGTGGTTCGATGCCGAACCGCCGTAGAACCGCGTGATGGCGTCGCCGATGGCCGATTCGGAGGCCACTACGGGCTCGACGTTGAAGCCCGTCATGAACTTGATGTCGTCCATCGCAAATACGTTGGTGGGATCCGTCATGGCGATGGTGAGCACGGAGCCGACGCGTGATAGCGGAATTACCTGGTAGCGCGATGCGGTATCTTGCGGGATCAGCTTGATGACGTTGGGATCGATCTCGTAATACTTCAGATTGATAGAGGGAACGCCGTACTGGCGGGAGAGCACACCCGTGATGTCATCATCCGTGATAAAGCCCATCTTCGTCAGGCAACTTCCCAGCTTGCCTCCATTGGCGCGCTGAAATTCCAGCGCTTTTTGGAGCTGGTCCTGCGTGATCAGGCTTTCCTTGACTAATATTTCGCCCAAACGGACGGACATCCGTGGTACTCCCGACGGGTTTTCACCCAAGGCCCACCTTAACAAAAGCTGATGTAGAGAGTACGCGGAATTTGTGGTTCCGTTCTGAAATGGCTAATACCTGACCACAAGGGCAGGTGCGATGGAAAGAGTACAGGCCGCAATCTTGACTTGCTTCCGTGCGGTGGCTATCGTGCTTTATAGATGCTTGCAGTGCACATCCCGACAGATTCTGCTCATTTCAGCGTACCGCTGACCAAAATTGTCCCTGAAGTTTGCGTCAGGCGGTATTTTGCAATCTTGCCGCGTTCCGGCTCGTCCGATTTGCCATGAGCCACCTGAACAATCGGCAACGCTGGGGCCTGGTCATCGGCGGAGTCCTGCTGACGCTGCTGCTGGCTGCTGTTTTCACGTTCGGGTCCCTGACCGCGCCCTTCCAACCGAAGAACTGGCGCGCCGTGCTGGTGCTCTATGCCGTGTCGAGTTTCATTACTGCAGCGTTCCTGGTGTTCGGACTCATCCTCGCGCGCACTGTCCTGCGCCTTTGGGTGGAACGCAGCCGAGAGCAACTCGGCGCGCGCTTCAAAACGAAGATGGTTGTCGGCGCGATGGCCATTTCGCTCTTGCCCATCATCTTCATGTTCATCGTCAGCTACTCGCTGATCAATCGCAGTTTGCTGCTCTGGTTTCCTAAACCGCTGGAGATTGCTTCCGACGAAACGCAAAAGCTATTGAATGATCTGGGGCGCGCGCAGCTGCCTCGGCTTCGCAGGATGGCCGAACAAGTCCGGGAAGAAACCGCGCGACCGAGCGAGGGTTTCTTGCGGCATGCGCTTGCGCAGGGGGCGGACGCCGTTTGGATTCTGGATGCGCATGGCAAACCGGTCCGCGGCGGAATCGCTTGCGACAACCAGCCGGAGGATCGCCGCACGATTTGCGAGCAGGCCGGAGTTCTTGGGAACTTTGCACGCTCGCTGCCCAGTGGAGCGGAAATCTGGGATGCGGATGGAAAAAGCTATTTCGCTGCACGGGTTCCAATGTTACAGGGCGGGCGGCCGGCAGGATTTATCGTCACAGCACACCGCACCAGCCCCGGCATCCTGACGAGCCTCGCGGCCATCCAGTCGCAAACGCGCGAGTACTATAAGGCAAAGCAGGATTTGCGCGCGCTGAAAAACCAGATGCTTCTGATCCTGCTTCTCTTCACGGTGCTGCTGGTGTTCGCCGTGATGTGGATCGCTTTGTTTCTCGCGAAACAGGTGACCGTGCCCATTCAAGCGCTGGCGGAGGGTACGCGCGAAGTCTCCACGGGCAATTTCGAATACCAGGTGCCGGAACAGTCTCAGGACGAGTTGGGAGTCCTGGTGCGCTCGTTCAACACTATGACCACGCAGTTGCGCGACAGCCGCTCGCAGATCGATCAATTCACGCGAAATCTACAGCAGGCGGTGCAAGAGCTCGAGCGTCGCCGCCAACTTATGGAGACGGTGCTGGAAAACATCCCGACCGGCGTGATTTCGCTGGATGCCGCGGGTGCGATTCTTCGCTCGAATAAATCGGTCGCGCGGATGTTCGGCGGAAGGCCCGGCGATTCGTTCTCGCTGGAAAGTATCCTGGGCGGGGATGCCGGACGCATGGTGCAATCGCTGATGCGCCGGTCGCTGCGTATGGGAGTGGTCTCGCGCGAAATCGAAACAATTGTTTCGGGGCGCGTGCTGCATCTCGCCGTGACCGTAAGCTCGCTTGGCCCTCGCCGTGCCAATTCTGGTTTTGTGCTGGTGCTCGATGATCTGACGGAAATGCTGCGCGCTCAAAAGTCGGCGGCATGGCAGGAAGTGG
>DATNNY010000227.1:0-6355 GCA_035601635.1 Pyrinomonadaceae bacterium | reverse complement strand
TAGCGACCGGGTTTCAATCCACGCGACGGTCATGATTGCCATTCGGGTGACCCGGTCGCTATCGTTCCCGGTACTGACTCCATAACGTCATGGGTAAAACTACCGGCTTCATGGAATTCACACGGACGCTGCCGGCCTCGCGGCCGCCGGTGGAACGTGTGTTTGATTGGCAGGAGTTTCATGAGCACATGCCGGAGTCACATTTGCGCGAGCAGGGCGCGCGCTGCATGGACTGTGGTGTGCCGTTCTGTCATACGGGCCGGATCATTAACGGGGCTGCTTCCGGTTGTCCGATCAATAACCTAATTCCCGAGTGGAACGACCTTGTCTATCGTGGCCACTGGCGTGAAGCACTCGATCGCCTGCATCGGACCAACAACTTTCCGGAGTTTACCGGGCGTGTTTGCCCGGCGCCCTGCGAAGGATCATGCGTGCTCGGCATCAACGATGCTCCGGTAACCATCAAGAGCATTGAGCAGGCAATTATTGACAAGGCCTTTGCAGCCGGTTGGGTGGTACCAAAGCCACCCGCGGTGCGCAGCGGCAAGAACGTGGCAATAGTGGGTTCGGGCCCGGCCGGTCTCGCTTGCGCCAGCCAGCTCAATCACGCTGGCCATCTGGTGACGGTCTTCGAACGCGCCGATCGCGCGGGTGGACTGTTGATGTACGGCATCCCCAATATGAAATTGGAGAAGACTATCGTGCAGCGTCGATTGGATCTGATGTCCGCGGAAGGAATCAGATTCGTTACCGGATTGAATGTTGGTAAGGACTATGACGTCGAGCGACTCAACAAAGACTTTGACGCGATTGTCCTATGTGGCGGCGCAACGAGGCCGCGCGATCTTGCGCTGGCAGGAAGAAATCTTCAGGGAATCCATTTTGCGATGGAGTTTCTTCACACCAACACAAAGAGTTTGCTCGATAGCAACCACGAAGACGGACGTTATCTCTCCGCGAAGGGAAAGGATGTGATCGTGATCGGCGGCGGTGACACAGGCACGGACTGCGTGGGAACTGCGCTGAGGCACGGATGCCGGAGTCTGGCCCAATTTGAGATTTTGCCGCCCTCGCCGGAAGAACGCGCGCCGGACAATCCCTGGCCGCAGTGGCCCAAAGTCTATCGGCTCGATTATGGCCAGGAAGAAGCAGTGGCCGTTTTTGGCAGGGATCCTCGCGCCTACTCAATCATGACGAAACGTTTCCTCGGTGACGAAAACGGGCATTTGCGCGCAGTGCAAACGGTCGAGGTTAGTTTGGAGAAAGGAAGCAATGGAGGGCCCGGACTTCGTGAAGTACCGGGAACCGAGCGAGAGTGGCCGGCGCAGATGGTTCTGCTCGCGTTGGGCTTCCTCGGTCCGGAAACAGATGGACTTTTGTCTCAGCTGGGAGTGCTGATCAACGAGCGCGGCAATGTTGAGGTTGATCAGGAGCAGATGACCATCGTGCCAAGAGTCTTTGCCGCGGGCGATATGACCCGTGGCCAGTCTCTGGTCGTCTGGGCCATTGCGGATGGACGACGGGCCGCGAAGGGAGTTGACAAGTATTTGATGGGAGAGACGGTGCTCGCGTAGGAAGCAGGCTCCGTAACTTGGCCAGAATACTGAACAGAAGAAAGGGCCGTCTTGAAATTTCTGGGAAGCTTAGCAACAAGGAATCTGGGAATGAACCGATCAATGAGCCTGTGGCACAGGCGGCAGAATTTAGCCCAGGGTTCCACTTGCTTCGCTCGCTGCACCCTGGGCTTTACTCTTCCGCCTGCTTCGCAGGCTCGTTGATAGCAGATTTCCAGTGGCTGGATGTCCAGCTTATGGAGTGATGTAAATGATCGCTGAACAACAGACTAACGCATCGCAAAATAGCACGCCGCAAACGAGTTTGGATCAAAAATTTCCGCGCGGCGCCGAGATCTTGATAGAAGCCCTCGTGCATGAGGGTGTCGACTCGATCTTTGGCTATCCGGGTGGCGCGGTGCTTCACATTTACGATGAGTTGTGGCGGGCGCGCGACCGCATTACGCACTACCTGGTACGTCACGAGCAAGGCGCGGTGCACATGGCGGAGGGTTATGCGCGCGCGTCGGGACGTGTCGGCGTCGTCCTGGTCACCTCGGGGCCGGGCGCTACCAACGCAGTGACGGGAATCGCCAACGCCTATATGGATTCAACCCCGATCGTGGTCATTACCGGCCAGGTGCCTCTCCCGCTGATCGGCACGGATGCTTTTCAGGAAGTGGATACTGTCGGCATTACGCGGCCCTGCGTCAAACACAATTATCTCGTGCGTGACGTGCGCGATTTGGCCGCGATAGTTCACGAGGCGTTCCACTTGGCTCGCACGGGAAGACCAGGGCCAGTCGTGATCGACATTCCGAAGGACGTGTCGGCGGCGCCGGCACTTTACTCGAGATTGGAAAAGATCAGCTTCCCATGTGTCGAGAAAACATCCAAACCTGATCCGTCGAGTGTGAATCGGGCGGCTTTAGCCATTCTCAAAGCAAGGCGTCCGGTGCTGTACGTTGGGGGCGGGATAGTCAATTCCGGCGCGTCGGCGCGCTTGCTTGCTTTTGCCGAACAACTGCAAATTCCGGTCACTCCGACTCTGATGGGGCTGGGGGGATTTCCGTCCGCGCATTCACTCTCGCTGGGCATGCTGGGAATGCATGGAACATTTGTCGCGAACATGGCGGTCGCCGAGAGCGATCTCCTGATCGCGGTCGGCGTGCGTTTCGATGATCGCGTGACTGGTAAACTGGCGACGTTTGCGCCGCATGCGAAGGTGATTCACATCGACATCGACCCCGCCAACGTCGGTAAGAATCGCGCCCCGGATCTTTCATTGATTGCTGATGCGGGCGAGGCGCTCACGGCCCTGTATGCCAAAGTTGAATCGCGCGGGTCAGGGGCGATCGATCAAAGCAAGCGGCAGCGCGCGCGATGGTGGAAACAATTGCGCTCGTGGCAGCGCGAAGAACCGTTGCACTTCTCCGGAGCTGGTGACCACATTAAGCCGCAACACGTGATTCGTGAATTGCACCGCTTGACGAACGGAAATGCGATCATCACTACCGACGTGGGGCAACACCAAATGTGGACGGCGCAGTTCTATCCGTTCAACCGGGAGCGCCAATGGATTACCAGCGGCGGCCTGGGGACGATGGGCTTTGGTGTTCCTGCCGCCATCGGTGCGCAACTGGCCTATCGCGATCAGCTCGTGCTTGCCATAGTCGGCGATGGCGGCTTTCAAATGACGAATCAGGAACTGGCTACGGCGGTGCAATACGATCTCCCGGTCAAGATCTTGATCATGAACAACGGCTACCTGGGGATGGTGCGGCAGTGGCAGGAGATGTTCTATGATCGCACCTATTCGGAGGTGGATATCTCCGTAGCGCCTGATTTCGTCAAGCTGGCAGAAGCGTATGGCGCCTTCGGCGTTCGCGCGACTCGTCCCGATGAGTTGGACGGAGTCCTTCAAGCCGGCCTGTCGCATAAGGGCGTGGCGGTAATCGATGTCGTGGTTTCCAGGGAGGAGAATGTTTTCCCCATCGTTCCCGCCGGAGCCAGCTCGCGTGACATGATTTTCCAGAGTGAGGGAGTTTAGGGCATTGCCGATTGCCGATGGGCCCGTGATTGGCGGAGGGATGAGGTCAGTACCGGGAGCGGTAGCGACCGCGTTATCGACCCGGCAAACTCGCCTGTCCCGTGAATTGAGACCAGGTCGCTACCGCTCCCGGTACTGACTGCATAGTCGGCATGGCCGCAAACTAGGCACAAAATCGGCAATCGGAAATCGGAAATTGACAATTAGAAAATGAACCATACTCTTTCAATCGTGGTCGCAGATCAGCCGGGCGAACTTTCCCGCATTGTCGGGTTGTTCAGTGCGCGCGGGTTCAACATTGAAACGATTTCGGTCGGTGCGACGCTTGATCCGCAGTGGGCGCGCGTCACCATCGTGACGAGCGGCGACGATCGCACCATCGAACAAATCGTCAAACAGTGCGAACGGCTGGCACGGGTTCGCGAGGTGCTGGACGTGACCAGCAGTCCGCACATTGAGCGCGATATGGCGTTGATTACCGTCAACGCCGAACCGGGACCACAGCGGCAGGAAGTTCTCAGCCTGGTCAGTGTTTTCCGGGCAAAGGTCGTCGATATTTCGCACACACAGATGATCGTCGAGGCCTCCGGCAACAAAGAGAAAGTCGAAGCCTTTATCGAACTGCTGCGGCCGATCGGCATTCATGAGATCACGCGGACCGGCCGGATCGCGATTGGTCGCCTGACAAATGGGGAGGAGACTTGTTGAGTGACCTAACGTGATTGTTTCTCTGCGCCCCTCTGCGAAGTCCTCTGTGACCTCTGCGGTCAAATATGGGATTCAGAAGCATTCAACCGCAGAGGACGCCGAGGTCTTCACAGAGGGCGCCAGAGAGAAACCCAAACAAGGACACTACCGGAAATCACACAATGTTATTGAGCTGAGTGACAAAGGTCGAAGACAGCTCGTTTGAAATCACCATCAGAGGATCGAACGATGAATATCTATTATGACAAAGACGCTGACCTTGGGGCGCTACGGGATAAAAAGATTGCCGTCATCGGTTACGGCAGCCAGGGCTTTGCACAATCAAACAACCTGCGCGAATCGGGCTGTGACGTAACAGTTGGTCTGCGCTCGGAAAGCGCTTCGGTTGCGAAAGCCGAGCAGTCGGGCTTGCGGGTGCGGCCAGTTGCCCAGGCCGCCGCTGAAGCCGACATCGTCATGATGCTGGTGCCCGACGAAATGGCCCCGGATGTGTACGCGCGAGAGGTCGCTGAATCGATGACTCCGGGAAAGTATTTGGCCTTCTCGCATGGCTTCTCGATTCACTACGAATTCATCAAAGCGCCTGACGACGTCAACGTGTTTATGGTGGCGCCGAAGGGACCGGGACACCTCGTGCGGCACGAATACAAAAGGGGTGCAGGAGTGCCGTGCCTGCTGGCAGTTCATCAGGATCCAACCAGCGACACGCGCAAGATCGGTCTCGCCTACGCCGCGGCTATCGGCGGCGGCCGCGCCGGGGTGATCGAAACAAACTTTCGCGAAGAGACGGAAACCGATCTCTTCGGCGAGCAAGCAGTGCTCTGTGGCGGCCTGACGGCGCTGATCAAAGCCGGGTTTGAAACCCTGGTCGAAGCCGGCTATGCGCCTGAGATGGCTTACTTCGAATGCCTCCACGAAATGAAGCTGATTGTCGATTTGATATACGAAGGGGGTATCTCGGAGATGCGCTATTCCGTCTCGAATACGGCTCAATATGGTGACATGACTCGCGGGCCAATGGTAATCAACGACGAGACAAAGCGGCGCATGAAAGGTATTTTGGCGGAAGTCCAATCGGGCGCGTTCGCTCACGAATGGATGAAAGAGAATCGTCGCGGACGCCCTCGCTTTCAGGAATTGGCAGCGCATACAAAGGCACATCAGATTGAACGCGTCGGTGCGCAGTTGCGAGAAATGATGCCCTGGCTTGCCGAGGGGAGACTGGTTGATAAAGCGAAGAACTAGTGTGGCGTCTCTAAAGCTTTCGCAACAATGAGGAGCCGTTAGGTCGCGTTAGTTTTCAGTCCCGGAAGAACGAAATGTTTATAGAACCAGCTTCCCCAAAGAACTTTTCGCTCTGTTAGGAGCGAGATATTGGTTAGCGGCTAAAAGTTATTACGCTCCTACGGAGCTCTTGTCCCTTCCGTTCAGCTGAGCTATGAATATTTCGCCGCTCTGCGGCTGAGGTTGGCCCGAAAAAACTGTTGAGACTCGGCCGGCTAAGAATTAAAGCGATCCACGAACTCACGCGAAGCAAGCGCGAAGAAGACATTTAGTCATTTCGTGTCGTTTCGTGGATCGTTCCGCCCCTCGAGGACCGTTTTTAACAATCACGAGTGGGATGCGCGTGCCGACTGTTTATGAATAATACTCGCAGTCAAACAATAACCCGCGGCGTCGAGCGCACTCCTAATCGCGCCATGCTCAGGGCCGTCGGCTTTGGCGACGACGACTTCGAGAAGCCAATCGTCGGAGTCGCCAACGGCTACAGCACCATAACACCGTGCAATATTGGTCTGGACACTCTGGCCAAACGCGCTATCGAGTCCCTGCGAATAGCAGGCACTATGCCCCAGGTATTCGGCACAATCACGGTTAGCGATGGTATCTCGATGGGTACCGAGGGAATGAAGTACAGCCTCGTTTCTCGTGAAGTTATTGCGGACTCGATTGAAACCGTGTGTCAGGCGCAGAGCGTCGACGGCCTGGTCGCGGTAGGCGGATGCGACAAGAATATGCCCGGTGCGATGATCGCCATTGCGCG
>DATNNY010000226.1:0-9136 GCA_035601635.1 Pyrinomonadaceae bacterium | reverse complement strand
AGATCGAAAAAGACCGCTCCCAGCAGGACGCCTGCGCCTAGTCCCATTAACAAATGAATCCGATGCCTGGCGACAATCGCGATGTACCCACCGACTAGCGTTGAGCACATCGCAAGTAGAGTAAAGAGAAGTGTGGACATTGGACTTCAGACATTCTCGCATGGATTCCAATATGGCTTCAGTGATTCGTCAGGCAAGCGTAGGTGCTCTGTTCCAGGCCGGGATTCGTTTCGGCTGCCGGCGGCTCAGTTCTGGGGCCATAGCTGCTAATGGCACGACGAGTTACTCGTAAGAACTGAAAAAGACCCCGGCACGATCACTAGTAGCTCTTCCTGATTGTTTTCTGGGCCTTTCATCTCTAGAGTCAGATCTGAATCTCAAAATGAAACGACCGCCGCATCGATTGTGGTTGGATGCGGCGATCTAGTTCATTGACGGTTCTGGCTAGCGCGACTAGAAAGTCACTCCTGCCTGAACTTGGAACGTGCGGGGGGTGACAAAGTGTGTACCGCTGAACGTCGAGAGGAAGTTATAAAGCGCCGACTTGTTTGTGATGTTGATGGCCGTAAATCGCAAGGTCAGCTTCTTGTGCTCGGTGCCGAGCAGGTTGTCTGTACCGGCGCTGAAATCAAAAAGATTACGCGGCGCAATGCGCGGCGGATTGGTGTCGTCGTTCTCTGTCCCATCAGCCGGAATGCGGACGCGCAAAGCACCGCGATTCGCCGAGGAACACGCGAGAATGGCCTGCGTGGGCGTGGCGAACGTGCTGCCGCAGAACAAACCAATTTGCGCCTGCTGGTCCGCAGTCAGAGCCAGCGCCGATGCGAAGTCCGGAACCGAACCTGCCACCAGACCGCTGTCGTAGCGCCAGGTAAAGTTGACGTAGGGCGCGACTTTCTTCCACTTCTCGAACTGATACTGCACCTGCGTGGTTTGCTCGAGCTTCTGATCATGATCGATTCGGAAGACGCCTGACGGCAGATTGGAATTGAAGAACAACCCGCCAGTCTCGGGCGGAAAGAAACGTGCCCGTGTATGTCCGGCCACGATGAAAGCCGACAGTCCTTTGTAGTTTGTCAGGTTGAGACGCAGGGAAGCACCGTCGACCTTCGACTTCTGCCACGAAATCGGAAAGGTGACCGACGTGTTAAAGAGCACGTTGAAGTCGTAGGCGTTATTCGTCCGCTTGATGAAGTAGTCCATGTCCAAAAGCAGATGTCTACCGAGCGATTGTTGAAAGCCGGCGTTGACTTGGGTACGCGCGCCCGGCCGCAACGGCAAATTACTGGTGTCACCCAGAATGCCGTTGGCCAGTCCGCCGGCGCCGGTCACGCTCGAAAGAATCAGATTCTCATTGTATGGACTTTCGAAACTGCGCATGAAAGAGGCACGCAGGACCGTGCCTGTGCTCTTGAGGTGGTACGAGACACCCAGTCGCGGCTGCAAGAGTTTCCCCTTGGTAATCCCATCGTAGTTGTCGAACCGAACACCCAACGACACCGCCGCCTGACCAAGCGTCAGGATGTCCTGTGCATAGAAAGCTTCCTGCTTGATATCTGTATGGCCGCGGAAGGTGAACTGTTTGCCGCCACGGGTCAAATCGAATGGCAAGAGGCCGGGCAGAAAGTCTGGGCTGGCCGGATCGTTGAAAGTGGGATCGGTGATTCCGAACTTGAAAGACTCGGTCAGGAAGGTGTGGGAAAGCTGCACGCCGAATTTGGCGTTATGTATCCCCTTTACGTAAGACAAGTCAGCTTTCACTCCGACGTTATTTAATCGGCGTGACTGGCTGAAGGTCATGGTCTGATCGGAAAACGGATTCGGGCTGGCGAAGTATTTAACGTTATCCAGACGGTAATACGGGTTAACCGAGAGCACCGTGGTCGCGCTGAAAATGTGAACGTAGCCCGGCGCGATGTTAAGGCTATGAACCATCTGTCGTTGATCCTGCCCCAGGGCTTGCTGATCAAATTGATTGGGGGTCAGGAAACTGTTACGAGCTAGAAACAGATTAAGGTGAAACGTGTCTTTAGAGTTCGGGCTGTAGTCGATGCGATCAAAGATACTGCCCGCCGAACCCTGGTCATGCAGTACGGTGAACTCCGGCGAATCAAGAAACCTCCGCGAGCGTTCGAAGTTAAACGTAACAAAGTTGCCCGCCTTTGCATTTCCGAAACCCAAGGACGCATCCTGCCCGATCGTACCGAACGTGCCATAGGTCGTACTAAAGCTTCCGGTAGGCTTCTTCTGATTCAGACCTGACTTGGTAATTGCATTCACGACCAGACTTGTTTTATCGCCATACTCAGCCGGCGTCGATCCGGTAATGATTTCCATCGATTGGATCGCGTTGGGCGGTAGTTGGGTCGAGAAGGCCTTGCTCTGTTGATCGGAAACCGGCTGGTTATCGATCGAGTATGAAGTCTGCGCGTGGTCTCCAAGCGGGTGAAAGAATCCGTTTGAGTCGGCCACGACGCCAGGCGCGGCTAGAGTTACCACGTCACTCAGGCCGGATCCTACGGACCTGACGGGAAGTCGCGTAATCAAAGACTGATCGACATCAGTGTGTGTGGTTGAAGTGTTCTCCAAAACCTCGGCAGTGTTCGAAGTTATCGTGACGGTTTCACTGGCTGTGCTTACCGAGAGTGGAATTTTGATACTGATGGGCACCGAGGTCCGCACAGTCAGGCTTTGCTGTTCAGACGTGAAGCCTGGAGCCGAAGCTTTAAGTTGGTAGTTATTGGGCGGAACATCGTTGAAGCGAAATGCGCCGTCCGCGTTGGTATTGACGGTTCGTGTATATCCGGTTATGGAGTTGGCGATGGTCACCGTGGCGTTTGGTACGACCGCGTTGTTGGGATCGGCGACGACACCGGTTACGGTGCCCGCGTTGAGCGCCTGTGCCGCTACGCGAACCGACGCCACTGAAATTGCCGAACAAAGAATTAAAAATGCGAATGAGATCTGAGCAAAACTTCTCTGAGCCTTCATGAATGTCTCCTATCAAGGTCTTGGTTGCAGGCGAAGCTCGCGGACATTGACCCACGTCGAGTGAATAAACGTCGCTGGCTTCGAACAGTGCGCAGCTCTGAAGAATTAGAAAGAATGAGCGCGCACCCTAACAGCGAGCGGTGGCTTAGAGATTGATAGGAGGAGCACGGCCCTGACCGGTGGCGGTGAATTCAGATAGCTGGACGACGAGACTGGTCGGCGGCTTCAGACCGCGCGTTTCCGTGGGTCCGACGCCGGGTGTATGGCTTATTTCGCTAGCGGATAAATTTTGGTGGAGCTGGCAAATCAAGCACTCGGCGCCGGTCGTTGATTTCGACGAGGTGCCGGTCGTAGTGCCCTGGCTGACCTGCGTCGCTACATCCGCGGCGGTCGATTGTGCGGTGGTGTAAAGCGACTCACCGGATTTGGCGGCAGCGCCATGATGATGAGTGAATTCAACCGTGCTGCCCCACGCGAGCGCAGCCAGCAGTAAGACTGCAAGCCCACGGGCTCGTTTGACTGGGCTACCAAGAAACGCTTTTGCTGGTTTACGAAACACGGTTAGTAAATTTGATGCTAAACTAAACTTGTAGTGTAGTCACCCCAGAAAGTCATGTCAATCCGAACTTTTCCAACGCGCTTACGAGGGTAATTGTCCACATCTTTAGAATCATTCCGCCGCTGCCTTCTATGGTCGTCTGCTTCTTGCCGAATCGCCGCGACAATTTTCGCCGCTTCCAAGCGATACGCTGGGATGGCACTTTGCAGTATTGCGTTGTTCGGCTGGTTGGTGTCCGTAGCCAGCGCCCAACGAGCCAGGATCGAGATTCGAGTGCTGCCCGATTCGACTGGGCGAGTCATTGTTGAGGGGAGTTGTTTGCCCGCGACTACATGGTCATTCCGCGACAGCTACGCAGGTGTCCTGAATCTTGGCGCTAGAATCGAGTGGCTTAAGCTATTTGACGCCGCGGGCAGCGAAATTCCTGACCGAAGAATTGCGCCGGGACAATTTCAGTCATTGACGCCGGCCACGCGTTTTCGCTTTGCAGCCAACCTCGCTACTTCGGGACAAACCGCGGACGCTGCGAGAGTGTCCTGGCTAAGTTCCGAGCGGGGCTTGTTGACGCTAAGAGATTTGTTGCCCGCATGCGCGACAGGTACCGCGGCGAACAGCCAGGGCATGACGGTGCGATTGATCCTGCCAATCGGTTGGATCGCGCATTCGAACGAAACAAGTAACGGCGGGGATGACTTTGAAATCGCCGATCCCGACCTGGCGGTGTTTGCCGTCGGCGAGCACTTGCGAATTTCAACGGCTACTGCCGCTGGAGTGGCATTGAGTTTAGTTGCCGCCGGTGAATGGGCGTTCACTGATGTTGAAGCGCTCGAATTGGCGGGCAAGATTCTGAAGGCGCATCGGGACGTGTTTGGAGCTACACCGTCGCGGCAGGTGACGTTGATTTTATTTTCGCAGAGCGGAGCACCAGACAAATGGAGTGCTGAGACGCGCGGCTCCTCAGTCACCTTAATGATGGGCAAGTTACCGTCGAAGGTGGCGTCGATGGCACAGCTAAGCGTGCCCCTGACCCATGAGTTTCTTCACTTCTGGGTTCCGAATGGATTGAGCCTCGAGGGCGATTACGATTGGTTCTACGAAGGTTTCACGGTCTACCAAGCCGCGCGGATTTCAGTGCGTTTGGATCTTCTAACCTTTCAGGAGTTCCTGAATGCGATCAGTCGCGCGTACGACGGTTACATGCTTGGTCTCGAACGTGATCGCTGGTCCCTGGTAGAAGCTTCAAAGAGACGATGGACCGTCGGAGAATCCTCCGTCTATTCGAAGAGCATGTTGGTCGCTTTCCTGTACGATCTGAACCTGCGAAGTCTTAGTCGCAGCAAACACTCGCTCGACGATGTGTACCGGAATATTTTTCGGGCATATGGTAAGGATGTAGCGAACCGGCGCGGCGCGGGAATCCAACAAGGGCAGGGAAGCGATGGCTCTGAGGCGGCGCTGAAGGTGCTCGGGGCTTATTCCGGAATGCAGGATTTTGCGCGTTCGTTTGTCAGCAGTGCCACTGCGATTAATTTGCCGGAGCGGCTGGCTCCGTTCGGATTGCGTGTGGAAACATTTGGTTTGCGAACGCGCATCAGCGTAGGCGAGTCGCTGACTCGCCATCAACGCGATTTGTTGCATGACTTGGGTTACAATGACTCCGTTCGTTCACCGAACCACAGGAAACCATCCTGAGTTCAAACGGCCGCAATAAAAATCAGGTTCGCAGGGCAATCATGGGGTTTCGCAAAAGAATGAGAGATCAACCACGTCAATCGATATTCGGGATTCCGGCGTTACTGCTGGCAGTCTTGATCCTGGGCGGATGCAGCACGCTGGCAAGCCGGAGCAATACTGGTGTGGTGGTCACGCGCAGCGCGCAGATTCGCAGCTCAACAGCGGTGGTGGCGGCCGACCTGCTTGAGGTCAACCGCGGCGACGTAATTGATATCCTCGATTCAATTGACATCCCTGATCCCAGTGACAACAGCAAGAGAGAGCGTTGGTATCGCGTTCGAGCCCACAACGACGAGCGAACCGAAGGCTGGATCGAAGCACGCAATATCATGCCGGACAAAGTGCTTGAGAATGCTCGGAAGTTATCTGAAGAGGATAAGGGAACTCCGGCGCAGTCGACGGGCCAGCTGCACGCCGGGTCGAACCTTCGGCTAACGCCCGATCGCAGCAATAACGAAAATATCATGATGCGGCTTGACAGCGGATCGAGCTTTGAAATCATCGGCTGGAAACGCGTACCCAAGCTTAAAGGATCTGACTCGACTGAAAGTGATACCGCGCCCAAGCCGGGAAGCGCCACTACGGGAGCGAACAAAGGTCCGCAAAGCGACGAAGATAATCCGGAAGAGCAGGAGACAACAGAGCTTTGGTACAAGGTGCGACTATCGCCTTCGATTTCACCAGCGCCGGAAGGTTGGATTTACGGGAAGCAGGTCGAGCTGATGGTGCCCAGCGATATCATCTATTACCGCACCGGCCGCGAGTTTGTGGCGTGGCGGCGGCTTGACGACGACAGCAGCGATGAAGGATCGGTGACTAAGACAAAGGATGTGGCCAAGGAGTCCCGGCCCGGCAGTTGGGTGATTCTGGAGAGGAGTTCTTCGAAAGAGCCTCACAAGCTTGATGAGCCGGATTTCGATCGGATTTACGTGCTGGGTTACGAAAAGCACGACCAGGATCACTACACGGCTTATCGCAGCCCCGACTTGGAAGGTTATTTGCCGCTGCGGATCGAGGGACGTGGATCAGAGAAGACTTTTTCGGTGAGAATCAAGGATGACAACGGGAAAATGACGGAAGCAAAGTATGGTCTGTATCGCGATGACCGCGGAGTAATGCGCGTTTCAGCGCCGGGTGAGGTAAAAGGGAAGAGGCGGAGATGAGCAAGCGATGCCAACTGTCTTGCGAATCGGACCTTATCGACTCTTCTTCTATGCCGGGGATGGCGATGAACCAGAGCATGTTCACATCGAGTGCGACGATCGAGTAGCCAAGTTCTGGCTCGATCGGTGAGATTTCAACGCAGCGGCGGTTTTGGCAGTGGCGAACTCAATCGCATCCAGAGACTGGTAGAAGACAAACGAGAAGATTTGATTCGGAGTTGGAATGAGTACTTTGGTCGCTGAAGTCCGAGCACAAACTCTGGTCGTCACGGAAGACAGCTTGATCGTCGATCTAAGCGACGGCCGATCTATTACCGTACCGCTGGCGTGGTATCCACGTCTCATGCACGGCACGCCCAAGGAGAGAAACAACTGGCGATGGATCGGGGACCGAGAAGGAATTCATTGGCCCGATCTGGACGAAGATATTAGTGTCGAGAATCTACTCCTTGGCCAAGCTTCCGGCGAAAGTCAGGACTCGTTTCGCCGATGGCTGGAAAAGCGGGCGGTCAGATCGTGATTGAACTGAGCGGTCAGCCGAGTGGGACAAGCAATAGCAAGCAGATCAGACGAGGTAGTCGAAAGGCAAAAAATGAGCAAGAGCAGGTTCCTCGCGTCTCTCACAGCACGTCAGCGAGAAGAATTGATACGACGCCTTTGGGATCACCAAGATGAAAAGTGTTACATCAGCGGAGAGCCAATAGATCTGCAGGTTCACGAAGTCGACCTAGATCATATCATTGCTCTGTCCAGGCGTGGCCTTGATGATGAATCCAACATTGGGCTCGCGCTTGCTCACTACAATCGATCCAAAGGCGTACGTGACCTCGAGTTACAACGGAGGATTTTTCGGTTCTACAAAGATTTGGAAGAGCGTCAGAGTCGCGGACAAAAGAATGAACTGTTCACTGTCGGAGATGTCCTTCAAAACACCTGCGGCGGTGGTCGGGAAGTCAGCATCGTAAGAAGCGACCGTGAGAGTGTCGTTCAGATTTCTTGGACATCTAACGACGGCGGGCCGAAGTCGATGACTCTGGCACTTGTGGTTGACAAGAGCGCCGCGCCTCTTGTCCAAGCCTCATGCTTTGGCCCGTTCCCAGCGGAGATCGTCCATCACTCAAACCTGAATCCAAGGTCAATTCACGACCTTGAGCCGATGATTGAGGAGTTCTACTATCAGCACCCGCAAATGCAGCCAAGTCTGGCGTACTTCGAGCCAAAGTCGTCCGGCAACATTGGTAAGATTATGCTATTCGACGGGCAACATAAGGCGGCTGCGCAGCTTTACAATCTAAGTAGCGAGGTGTTGTGTCGCCTCTTCATATCAGAGCACGCCGACGACCCGCAGAAATTCGGTGAGTTCATCGAAGAACTTAGGCGGACGAATTTTCGCGCCCATACCAAGCTCGCTCAACTCCATTTCGCGCAGTTTACTGAGGACAAGGTTGGTCATGTGCTGTATGCCGATGATCGCGAGGACATGCTTCGACAAATGAAAGTCCGCGGAGTTAAACCTGATGATATTAGCGAGAAAAACATTTACAGGACACGGAAAGAAAGCAATCCTGAAGAGGCAAAGGAGTTCAAGGATCATCACGCCAGCTATCTGAGATATGAAGCGCTCACAGCCACCGATCTTGAGATCATGAAGTTCGTGGAGACAGTGTCCGCGCGATCACGTCGCTATCCCATCTCCTACGACACGCTTAAAAACCTGGTCGACATATTCTTGTTTCGCAACCTCGCCGACGAACCTGTCGCAGAGACTGATGTATGGCGTCTACGTGAGAAAGAGAATATAGGCCGACTCTTGGAGATGCTTGCTGCCGAAGCACTGGCTGGTCGGTTCAAGTTGGAACTGGGCGTCTACAAGCTGGACGAGAAGCTTGAACAGAACCCTCAGGGAATTCCAATTGATCACCTCCGAGCTTATCGTCTTTTTCGGAAACCAGCGCTCAAAGTCTGGGCTGAAACTCTTCGGGATAGTATGTGCCAGTACCTCGTTATCAAAAACAAATATCAGAAGAATTGGTATAAAGAGCGTCCGTTATGGGCAGACATTGATGTTGAAGAGTGGGAGGCAGTCAGACGCGGCATCAGGGCAATCGTCGGACATAAGGTATGGGCCGAGACCCAGAAAGATCTCGTCTCGGTGCTCGCCTCGACCCGGCAGAAGGATTGGGCTTCGATTTTGTTGGAGGGCAAGCTGCCCGGCCGCCCAGAAAAGAAATATCAGGAACTTAATGTCGCGGCGGTGATAAATGCGATGGCAAATCTCTAGTAGACTGACGGAGGCAAAGTTCACGCCTAGCGAAAGTTGGACCCTGCGCTTGACTCTGACGAAATGTTCAGTTAGTATCCACGATTGCTTAAGGCAAAGCCAGACTGTCCTAGGGTAATCCCCACAAGACAAATTGGATTCGATCTTTGAAAACTAGATAGAGCGTGTCCGTTTCAAGACCTTTGAGAGTCAAACCGCGAACGATAAAGTTCGCGTAAAACTCGAAAGAGTCATTATCGAAACTGAATACGAAAGAAACCAGTATTTTGATAATGTTCCAGAGAACAAATTCTTAACGAGAGTTTGATCCTGGCTCAGAATCAACGCTGGCGGCGTGCCTCAGACATGCAAGTCGAACGCGAAAGTCCCCTTCGGGGGATAAGTAGAGTGGCGCACGGGTGAGTAACA
>DATNNY010000225.1:0-13315 GCA_035601635.1 Pyrinomonadaceae bacterium | reverse complement strand
GGGGCGTAATCACAGACTGAAGTCTGTGCCACAGACAGAATTTCAATTCAGAGAGACAAAACATGCTGACCCATATCGTAATGTGGAAATATCGCGGCGACACTTCGCAAGACACTCGTGACGATCACGTGGCGCAGTTGCGGTCGCTCAGCTCCGTCGTCCCCGGTATTCAAAGTTTTTCGGTTGGTGTAGACGTTTTGCATTCCGCACGGTCTTACGACACTGGTCTGGTCGCGACCTTTCGCGATCGCGCGGTGCTGGAAGCCTATTCAGACCATCCTGATCACGTTAAGATCGTCGAGTTCAGCCGAGGCATCTGCGAAACAATGGCCAAAGTCGATTTTGAGGATTGATAGGAGCAGGCATCCTGCCTGCGGTTCGCCGGCATCCTTGCCGGGCCCTAGTGTTCGCGAGCAGGATGCTCGCGAACCGCCGACAAAGATGTCGGCGCTCCATTTATGAAGCGCAAGATCCTTATCGCCCTTCTGGGACTCATCATCGTAACCCAGATTCCGTTTGCCTATCGTCGTTACCGCCTCTGGCGTCTCCGTAATACGATTCAGCAACTCGACGCACAGCGAGTTGGGCCGCCAGGCGAAAGCGAGTTTGTCGATTACCAGGGCGTCATTCACATTCATAGTTCTCTGGGAGGGCATAGCACGGGAAACTTTGCCGAGCTGATTGCCGCGGCCAAAGCCAACCAACTCGATTTCGTGATCATGACCGAGCATCCTCAGCAGAACTTTGATACCGCAGCGATGACTCTTAACGGAGCACATGCCGGCGTTCTGTTCATTAATGGCAACGAGGTGGCGACTTCCAACGGCGATCGGCTGTTGCTAATTCCGGGTTCATCAGAGGCCGCGTCTGCCGGCACGAAGACTACGCAGGAGATTATCGATAAGCAAAGATCCAGCGGCGGTCTTTCTCTCGCGGCGTATCCAGCTGAGTCTCAGAGCTGGCAAACAACTTCCGTCGACGGAGTCGAAGTCTACAATCTCTTCACTAACACGAGAGGGATCAATCCGGCCGTAATGTTCTTTGACGGGCTGTGGTCCTATGGCCGCTATCCGGAACTGATGTTCGCCAACTTCTTCGCTCGGCCCACCGAGAATCTGAAGCGCTGGGATGACGCGATGACTCGCAGTAATCGAAAACTGGTCGCCACCTCAGGCAACGATGCGCATTCAAATGTCGGCCTTAGCCTGAACGACGCTTCAGGCAAACAGTGGCTTGGCGTCAAGCTCGATCCGTATGAACGAAGCTTTCGCACGGTGCGGACGCACGTGTTGATTATGAAAGACAAGGCGCTCAGTCGCGAGTCACTCCTCGAAGCAATAGCGCTGGGTCATTGCTACGTGTCCTTTGATATTTTCGGCAATGCGAAGGGATTCAGCTTCACACTCAATGGCGCCGGACCACAGAAAATTCTGGGCGACGAGATTGAGTTCATACAGGGATTGAGTTTGAAAGCCGACGCACCACTGAATGCGCGTTTTATGCTCTTGAAGGATGGCCGGGTGTTGGATCAGAGAGCCGGAATAACCGCCGGGTTTCCAGTCAGCGACGCCGGGACCTATCGGGTTGAAGCTTACCTCGATTCGCTCCCCGCACCCGTCAAAGGGCAGCCCTGGATCATCTCTAATCCAATTTATGTCAGACTTGGACCCGCTTCAGCTCCTCTGATTTCACAATAAAACTCAATAAAATAAGGCGCTTGAACGTCGCCGACGCCTGTGTTAATCTGTGTTGGCCCGGTTTGGCCACTCCCCTGGCACTCATCTTTACCTTACTAAGACAAAACTGATGGCAACCAGAGTCAGCCATTTCGAGATCGATTGGTGGATCATTCAAAAGCGCGCAGTGCGTATTGTCGTGCTGATCCTGGTCATGTGTCTGATCGGCGCCGGCGTAGCGCTGTATGTTTGGAAGTATGGCAACCCTCTCAAGAATGTTGCCTTGCACTCCGCCCCGCTGGCTGGCGCTCGCTTTATGTCTTTCGAGGGCGATGTACGCGTGGTCCGCGCGGCCACGCGGCAATTAGTAGTCGCTAACAGCGACGTTCAACTTTATCCCGGCGACACGGTGCAGACGCAGGCCGACGGACGCGCGCGGATCAGCATGGCGGACGGCTCGACGGTCGTTGTCAGGCCGAACAGCACGATCATTATTCGCGACAACGCCAGCGCTGAAGACGGCAAGCGTTCCAATGTTCACGTCGTGGTAGACAGCGGCCAGATGTTGGTACGCACACAGCCGCAGAGTGAAGACAACAAGAACGTGGTTGAGACCCCCAAGACTCAGAATCAAATCAGCGGACAGACCGCAGCGAGCTTTGGTGTCAGTCCGGAAGGCAATGAAGAGATTCGGGTTGACAGCGGCAATGTCGAAAGCGCCAATCGCGCCGGTGAACGCCTATCCCTAAAAGGCGGCGACTATGTTGCCGTCAACCAGTCGGGAACAATTTCCAAGCCCGAACATCTCCTGGACGTGCCGCACCCGTTGCAGCCGCATGACCTGGAAAAGATTCTCGCGGGCGGCAATGGTTCGGCCACGGTACCCTTGCGCTGGCAAAAACCACAATCGGGCGTGCCCTCCTACTATCGGGTGGAACTCGCGACTTCGCCTTTCTTTGTTCCCGCCGGACGAGTCATGGAGCGCGATCAATTGGTCGTAACGCAGTTCAATGCCAGCGACCTGCGCCCGGGATCATACTTCTGGCGCATTCGCGCCACTGCTTCTTCGGGACAGACAAGTGATTGGAGCGAGCCGCTGAAGTTTATCGTTACGACTCAGGGCGCCAACTTGACAGCTGTGCCCGTCTCAAACTTGTCGGCTGTTTATCTCGGCGGCAATCTCTACCTGGTGCGCGGCAGTACTTCACCGGGAGCCAGCGTACGCATCTCAGGTCGTGAAGCAACAGCCGCCGGTGATGGTCTGTTCCAGGTTCAAATCAGTGCTCCGCCCGGAATGCGCGAAGTCTCAATCGAAACAACCGATTTGCAAGGCAACAAGAGCCAATACCGGTTCCCAATTACCGGATCAAGCTAGTAGCAGGATCGATCTCACTAAGACGTCAGAGCCCCGGCAACGCAGATAATCCTCAGACCGAATAGTCACCCTATGTTGGAGGACCGGCCGCCGGATGAAAAAGCAGGTCATATTAATCACGGACGCTGAAGCAGCGCCCGCGACGGAACTGATTCAGACCCTACGATCAGCCGGCATTTCATTCTCAGCGCAGAACCTGTGCGCGATTGGTGAGGCGTATCCCGAAAGTTCGCCGCATCCGCCGGCCATCCTCTGCGAGATTTCTGTCCTGACAAATCCAAAAGACCTCGTTTTGATTGTGAATCGTGTGAAAACGTTATGGCCTGGGAGTTCAATTGTGGCTTGCCGTCGTGAACTGAGGAGTCCGGGCAGGGGCGATCTCAGTTTGGATAATCAAGCGTTGAGACGCCTCGGCTTTCGGGCCATCGCCGATAGCCCTCGTCAATTGCCCGCGCTGCTGAGGCAAGTAGAAGACGTAGTAGCCACAGGCGAACTCAAACTGCCGGAACCTTTCAAACCGATTCCGGACAGCCGAACATTTGCGCTGCCGAGGTCCTTACGGAATCAACACCTCCGTGGCGCATTCGCACTGCTGACCTCGCTTCATCTGGCGTCGGATCAGAAGGAGGCTGGTCTGGCCGCGCTTGCCGGCGTTGCTCGATTGGTGCCTGCTGATCGTTGGTCAGTATTCCTGGTTACGCAAGACAGTACTCCCGACGCACTTAGACTGGAATCATTGGCCACTGGCAATTTCGCCGATGCCGGGAGTTTGCAGTTCGATGAAGATTGGCAACGCGAATTACTCGAAAGAGCAGCAGAGCCATTCGCCGCACCTGAATCAAGGGCTGCGCGCGAAGCCGTTCCTAAAATTGAAGCGATCCGGAAAACTGAAAATGGCCAACGCATCATTGCCTTGCCACTCGTCAGTGGCGAGAGAGTTGTGGGCGTGCTGGAAGGCATGCGAATTCGATCCGGGTCGCGATCGTTCTCGCGCTCGGAAGCTGCATTGCTGACGACGTTGACAATTCCGATCGCCTCAGCGCTTTCGAATTCGGTGCGCATAGCCGAGGCTGAACGTCTGTCGCTGACTGACGATCTGACCCGGCTGCGGAATGCGCGTTATCTGCGGCAGTTTTTGGTGAACGAAATCAAACGCGCGCGTCGTTATCGTTCGCACGTCGCGGCGCTGTTTCTGGACCTCGATGATTTCAAACGAATCAATGATTTACACGGACATTTGGTGGGATCGCACGTGCTGATGGAACTGGCCGCGGTGGTCCTGCCGTCGGTCCGCGATACCGATTGCGTGGTGCGGTATGGCGGCGATGAATTCGTGCTGATCCTGACCGAGACCGGAACCGATGAAGCGGTCCAGGTTGCTGAACGCATTCGCGCCAAAATCCAGGCCCACCGGTTTACCGGAGGACGAAAGTTGAACATTACGTTGACGGCGAGTTTTGGTGTCGCCGTGTTCCCCTTTCACGCGCTCTCCCCGCAGCAACTAATTGCCTGTGCCGACCAGGCGATGTATCAGGCCAAGGCGGCCAATAAGAACTGTGTTCGCGTCATTGCCGACGCTGAAAAGCTCAACCAGGACGACGGCTCTGGCCCTTCAGTGTTTACGCAAACACAATTTCAGAGAATTCCCGGCGAGAAACTAATTTCGTGATAGCGTTAGCGCACGGATCGTTGTATCTTGTTAGTTGGTTCTGCTTCGATAGTTGTTTGCGGATTTGCCAACCGACTTCGCGAAATCTTGGGGCCTTAGCCAAAGCCGAGATTGAACGTTCAGATCTTCAGGCGAATTCATTTCACAGTCAGGAAACCCTTTCTAGATGGCTTTTAAATCTATTTTTAGTCTTTTCTCCAGCGACCTCGCAATTGACCTCGGCACTGCTAATACTCTGGTTTACGCCAAAGGCCGGGGCATTGTCGTCTCTGAGCCTTCGATTGTCGCAATTAACAAGGTCACCAATGCCGTCGAGGCCGTGGGACGCGACGCGAAAGAAATGCTGGGTCGCACTCCCGGCAACATCGTCGCGATTCGTCCCATGAAAGACGGTGTGATCGCCAACTTTGAAGTGACTGAAAAGATGCTGCAGCACTTCATTCGCAAGGCCCACAACGGCAAGACCTGGGTCAGCCCGCGCGTAGTGATCGGCATTCCGTCCGAGATTACTCAGGTCGAGCGGCGTGCGGTCGAAGATTCTGCTTATCGGGCAAAGGCGTCTGAAGTTTACCTGGTAGAGGAAGCAATGGCCGCGGCGATTGGCGCCGGATTACCGATCACTGAACCGCACGGCAACATGGTTGTGGATATCGGTGGCGGAACTACTGACATCGCGGTTATCAGTCTGAGCGGAATTGTCTATTCACGTTCGGTCCGCGTCGCGGGCAACGAGATGGACGAAGCGATCACACAGTACATCAAACGAAAATACAACCTGCTGATCGGCGAGCGCACCGCTGAGGCGATCAAAATCGAACTCGGATCTGCTTTCCCACTGGATGAAGAACTCTCTTTCGAAGTTCGCGGCCGAAATCTAATCGAAGGAATTCCCAAAACGATTACCATCACCGACGAGGAAATTCGCGAAGCCCTCGCTGATTCCGTATCCACGATCATCAACGCGGTCCGGGTGGCCCTCGAACGAACACCGCCTGAACTGTCGGCCGATATAGTTGAGCGCGGCATTGTGCTTACCGGTGGCGGCGCGCTCTTGAAGAACCTCGACAAGCGGCTCTCGATCGAGACCGGCCTGCCGGTATCGGTGGCCGAAGATCCGCTGGCCTCAGTTGTGCTGGGCACCGGCAAGATGCTCTCAGACTTCGACCTGCTCAAACGGGTGAAGTGGGACAACAGTTTGACGAGCGGCACCTAAGCGATTTTGGATTTCAGATTTTAGATTTGCGATTGATTGGCGTAATCCCTACTCCGGAAGTCGCAAATCTGAAAATCAAAAATCAGCGATCAAGAATCGGGAATCTCATTAATGGCCGCCATTCGCACTCAAAGAGAGATTCGTCAACGCGCCCCCTGGTGGTTGTTCGGGCTGCTGTTGCTGAATTTTGGTTTGATGACCTATGACGCGCGCGACGACTCGACCAAACAACGCAAGATTCGCTCGATCGCCAGCTCGCTCACGTATCCGATCCAGCAGGGCGCCTCGAGCACTGGAAATTGGATCGGCGGACTCTTTGGAAATATCGGCGAACTGCGCCGGGCCTCGACTGAGAACCAGGAACTGCACAAGCAAATCGATCAGATGCAAGCTGAGCTGCGGGACACGCGCGAACGCGCGGCCGAAGCTGAACGGCTGGAAAAGTTATTCAAGCTGAATGAAAAGAGCGCCTATCAGACGGTGGTGGCGCGCGTGATTGGCAGGGATCCGTCGATGTGGTTTGACAGCATAACGATCGACAAAGGCCGCTGGGCAGGCGTCGAAGTTAGTATGCCCGTCGTCACCACCGGCGGAATCGTCGGCCGCGTGGTCTCGACCAGTCCGTGGAGTGCGCAGGTGATGCTGGTCACCGACGAGAAATCAGGAGCGGGAGCCATCGTCGGTCAGCTTGGGCAATCGACTGCTTTGGGATCCGTCAAGGGCATGGGCGAAAGTGGTTTGCTGGAAATGCGCTATGTTTCCGGGACGGAAAAAGTGCAGGTGGGAGACACCGTTACCACCACCGGCCAGGACGCTATCTATCCGCAGGGTTATACCGTCGGAGAAGTCATCGAGGTAAAACCGGGCTCGGCAACCACGGCACAAATAATTCATGTTCGACCAGGCGCCGGACTGGAACGTTTGAAAGAAGTAGCGGTGCTCATGTACCACGCGCCCCAGCGCACCGAATCCGATCAATCTCTCCCCAACGTGGAAAAGAAAACCAGTAAGCAGTAACTGAAATAATTTAGTGGGCAGTGGGCAGAAAGATAGGGACAACCGATGACCAACCAGGCGATTACCAAGCCAAACTTTTAGAAGAGACCTTGAAGTCTAATCGTCTCGACTGGTGTCTGCCACGCTCCTTACTGACTACTTGCTGCTGACAACTCACTGCCAGATGCTCACTACCTGAGACATGCGTCAACTGACAATCGCTTTATTGTTGCTAGTGGCGGTCGCTGTGCAATCGGCACTGCGGTCGGTTTGGCAACCGCTTGGTTACGTTGACCTCACCTTGATTCTGGTGGTGTATTTCGCGCTCCAACGCGAACCTCTGCAGGCGCTGATAGTAGCTGCCGTGGCGGGCCTGGCGACTGACTTTATCAGCGGCCGTCCGGCTTTGCTGGGCGCTGGTGGATTCTCAAAAACGCTGACTGCTTACGCGGTCTATTTCGTCGCCTCGCGAGTAATGCTGGACACGCCCATCCTGCGCATTCCGGTCCTGGCCAGTGCCAGTCTGCTTGATAATCTGGTGTACGTGGGAATGCATCGACTGTTAGGCCAAACGCCACCAATGCCCTTTATTCAATCCTTGTCATACAAGCTGGTCGCAACTACGATTGCCGGGACGCTCTTACTCTATGCTTATGACTCTTTCTTTAGTGGTAAAGCTCGGCAGCGTCGTCAATTCACGGTTCGGCGGCGCGTGGCGCGCGGCGGCATGGGCAGCTTGCGAAGAAGAAGCAGATGAAATTCGTTGACGATTCACAAAACCTGCGTGTGCGGCTCCGCCTGATTCAGGCGCTGATCCTGGTCCTGCTGGGCCTCCTCGGTGTCCGGCTTTATTTACTGCAAATCATAAACGGCGCCCGCTATGCTGAAATCGCCGAGAACCAGCGTATTCGCCTGCTGCCAATCCCGGCGCCCCGCGGCATGCTCTTCGATCGCAATGGGAATGTGCTGGTCGACTCCAGACCTATTTACAGCATCATTCTCTCGCGCGAGGATACCAAAGGCATCGATCGTTATTCGCTGATTAAGCCTCTGGCAGATGGGCTTATGCTTGACGGTGAGATATTGCGCGAGCGTTTTGATCAGGTGAAGTTACAGCCCGCGTTCGAATCGATACTGATTAAGGAAGGCGCTTCGCAGACTGATATCGCCTGGGTGGACGCGCATCAATTGGAGCTGCCGGCCCTGCGCGTCGAGCAAATCCCACAACGGCGTTATCCAACCAACGGCATGCTCGCTCATGTGCTGGGCTATGTCGGCGAGATAAGCCCGGAACAATTGAACAAACCGGAGTTCCGCGAGAAAGGTTACCGCCCCGGGGACATCATCGGACAGGAGGGACTCGAGGCCGTCTATGACGAATACCTGCGCGGCCGAGACGGCTTCCGGAAAGTAATCGTCGATAGCCGTGGCCATATTCAAAACGAAGTCGAAAGGATCGAGCCGCAATCAGGCCAGGACATCGTGACGACTATCGATCTTGATCTGCAGCAGGCCGCTGAAGATCAACTGCGCAAATCGCCACAGGGACGGGGTGTGATCATTGCGATGGATCCGAACAACGGCGAGATCTTTGCGCTGGCTTCGGCTCCGACGTTCGATCCGAATCTCTTCTCGCAACGCATCACTACCAAAGAAGGCCGGGCCGAGTACCAAAAGCTGCTGAACGATCCGGACAAGCCGTTAATCGATCGCGCGATCCAGGGCAAATACCCTCCCGGCTCGACATGGAAGCCTTTGATGGCCACCGCCGGCCTGCAACAAGGCGCGATTACCATTGACAGTTCAAACCTGGTTTGTGGCGGAGGGATTACCATCGGCAACAAATTCACCCGCTGCATGGGCGGCAATCACGGCTCGCCGGATGTCCACTTTGCCATCATGAAATCGTGTGATGGTTATTTCTATCGCCTCGGTTTGAAGATGAAGCTCGAGGGCATTCAGGCGATGGTCGATGAATTCGATCTCAACAAGCGAACCGGGATCGACCTGCCGCACGAAGTTATTAGCACCACTCCTTCGCGCGAATTCAAGGCCCGCAACTATCCCACCGATCCCGAATGGAAGGACATTGACACGGTCTATTCATCGTTTGGTCAGGGCGAGGACGTGCTGACTCCGCTCGCTCTGTTGCGCGCTCATTCAGCCATCGGAATGAAGGGAAAGATGTACATTCCGCATCTCTTGAAAGAGGTACGCGCGATTGCGGCCGTGGGTAACGATCCCACGCGTCCTGATTATCGTCCGGCACGGCCGGCACGGACTTTCGATCGACCGCAACCCAAGGTGCTTCCGATTCCCGTCGATCAAAGCGATCTGGTCGTTCATGCTATGTGGTCGGTTGTGAACGTCGCCGGGACCGCCACCGGAATCAAGATGGCTGGATTTGATATTGCCGGCAAGACCGGCACGGCCCAGGTTGTGAGCCTGGGCAAAGAGGGCGCTGAACACAAGGACCATTCGTGGTTCGTTTCTTACGCGCCGGCGTTCAAGCCCGAGATCTCCTGCGTTGCCATGATTGAAAACGCGGGCCTGGGTTCGCGCTTCGGAGCGCCGTCGGTGCGCGCGATTTATGACGTTTATTACGCCAAGACCCGGCCGGCCAAGGAGAATCCGACCAATAACATCGCGATCAGAATTCGCTAACTGCTTACGGCCTATTGCCCACTGCTTACTGATTTATGGTTGCCATTCTACAAAGACGTAAACTCCGTGATTTCGACTGGCTGATCGCTGTGCTGGCTATTGCCATTGTCTGCTTTGGCGCGTGGGAGATTCACAACGCGCAACCTACTGAGCCCTATTGGCAGAAGCAATTAATTGGTTTGGGCATCGCATTGGTGGCAATGCTGGCGATCGCTTTCAGCGACTATCGCCGCTTGGTTGAACTTGCGCCAATCCTTTACGCGTTGGGACTGGTGTTGCTGATCATTGTGCTGATACCGGGGATCGGAATGAAGATTAATGGCCAGCGTTGTTGGATAAGGCTGCCCGGTCCGCTGGGACAGTTTCAGCCGTCTGAGTTTGTAAAGATCCCCGTGGTCCTGATGCTGGCCCGGTATTTTGGAAAGCATCGCAGCGGCTTGTTGACCTGGAAAGAACTGTTCATGGGCTGCTTGATTCTTGGCTTGCCCATGGCCCTGATTCTACTGGAACCCGATGTGGGCCAATCGATAACCTATTTGCCTTTGCTGGCGATCGTTTTGTTCCTATCGTCGATGCGAATGTGGGTCGTCGGGGCAGTGCTCTTGGCTTGCATAGCCGGGGCGCCGCTGGCCTACACGGTGGGAGTAAAGACCGGCTTGCTTCACGGCTATAAGCTTGAACGCATCAACGTCATCCTCGATCCTGAGAACGCCGACAAGCGCGGCTTCGGTTATCACACCTGGCAATCGATGGTTACCGTGGGCGAAGGTGGCCTGGTGGGAGCGCGTGGTTCCGAATACTCGCAAAGCAGTCTAAAGTTTTTGCCTGAGCCGCACACGGACTTTATCTTTGCCGTCGCGGCGGAAACGACTGGTTTTGTCGGCTGCGTGCTGCTTCTGGCATCTTACGCTTTGCTGCTGACGCGCTTGATTACCGACGCCCGGCGATCGCGCGACCGCACCGGCATGCTGGTGATCATGGCGATCGTGGGCGGACTAATTTTTCAGATTTTCATTAACGTCGGAATGGCCCTCGGTCTCTTGCCGGTGATCGGTGTGCCGCTGCCGCTGATGAGCGCGGGCCTTTCTTCGGTACTGGCCACATTCATCGCTATCGGTTTCGCGCTCAGCGTGCAACTGCGCAGATTCGTTAACTAAAAGGGGGAATCGGGAGAGGTTACTGCGGCAATCGCGGTCTCTTTTCACGGAGCGACTGCCTCCCTAACGAGAGGACGCTATATGATCAGGCTAATGCTGGCGCTGCTTTCCGTTTTCCTGTTCACGACGGTCTCAATTGCCCAGGAACCAGCCCAACATCCAATCGATAAGGCGCTCGAGGCGTGTATCGACAAGAACGGCTCCACTGCCGGCATGGTTGAGTGCACGGACAAAGCTTACGCCGCCTGGGACAAGGAGCTGAACAAAAGCTATGGCGAACTGATGCGGGCGCTGAAACCGGCACAAAAGGAAGCGCTCAGACTGGCCCAGCTCGAATGGATCAAGCATCGGGATTTGGATTTCAAGTTCATCGACACCGTCTACGATACGATGGATGGGACCATGTATATTCCGATGCGCATTGACGCCCGCATGGAAGTGGTCAAGAAGCGCACCCTCGAGTTGAAAGGCTTTATCGATCTGGTTAAGGAAGGCGGCTAGTAACCCGAACTGCCGCGCGCAAAAGATCCTCTTAGGACGCACAAAAGGCGCAAGAGCGAAACGAGAAAATTCGTTGATGCTGCTTGCGCCTTTTCGTGGCTGGAGCGCGCTATCCGCGTCTCATTTTCTGCGTCTGTGTGAAGCTGTCTGCAACCTCCTGACTTGTCCCTTCAGTTCGGCAATTTCCTTCTGCTGCTCCTTAATCGCATTGAGCATCGTCCAAAGGATCGGATCACTCTTGACCATCAGGTAGCCGGCGCTGTTCATGGTCACAGCTTCCGGGATGATCTTCTGCAGTGTCTGGGCGCCGAAGCCGACGTTCTCTCCCTCTGACTTAATGCCGAGAGGGTTGTCACGCTTGTACTCGTAGCGGATCGGTTGCAACTGCATCAGGGCCTTGAGTCCGGTGTTGTATCGGCCTTTGATGTTCTTCAGGCGTTCATCCGAAAAGACATCCCAGGTACCGCCACCGGGCTTGCCGGCGGTTCCATTGACTGACAGAAGTTGAAGAGGCGCGGACGTGCCGATGCCGACGTTGCCTGATGTATCAAGAAAGACTCTGGTAGCAGAGGCGTTGGCGTCAAAGATGCTAAAGTCGCCGGCGGCCGACAGAATGCCGGTGCCAATCACCCAACGCCGTGACAAGTTCTTAAAGTCCGCAACCGCTGCCGCATTTCCTGTCGACTCAACTCTCGCCTGCGCGGTTGAACTATTCACCAGGTGCAGCTGCACCGCGGGACTCGCTGTACCAACGCCGACGGCGCCAGTTGCTGAAATGTCGATCGAACTGGTCGGCGCGCCGGGCCGAATGCGGAAGGGCAAGCGTGAGCCGCCGGTCACATCGCGGACGAAGAAGTTGGCTTCGTTACCAGCGACGTCCCAGGTTTGGGCCGTGAAGCCGCCCGCGTTGGTCTGTTCATACCGATGGGCCGGAGTGTTACTGGTAGACGTATGCAAGTCCAACACTGGCGTACTGGTGCGAAGTCCCACGCGGCCTGTGCTGTCAACAAAGATCGCGTTGCTCGGTGCGTTGCCGGTAATGGTAAACGGGACGGTCCCAGCGGTAATTTCTTCAATCGAAAACTTATTAGCACCGCCGCTCGCTGAATCGTTCGCGGTTAGTTGCCAGTCATGATTGGGAAAGCCTGCCGAGGTCGAAGTATCATCAAACTTGATCCGGGTGTTGTTCTCTTTCAGCCGGATTGTATCAAACCCAAAACTTTCGTTGTTGACACAGTCAAGTCCGACGCAGGCACTGCCCTGCACGATCAAATCGTCGGGAATCACCTGATCCGGCATGGATAACAGGGAAAACCGATGGTTGCGAAGTCTCGTCGCTGTATTCCCGGAAAGAACGCCCGGTGAGCGCGGCTGCTGCGGACCGGTTTCCAGGCTCTTCGTTGACGAAGTTCGGCGGGAAGTGGGTTCTATGTCGTTGCCAACATAAAGGGCGCCATTCTGCAGTGCGAATGATCCGGACTGGACAACCGATTGCACGGACGATGCTCTACCATTGATGCGGCCGTTCTCATCCTCAACGGAGCCGGCACCACGTGGGGCGGACATCAGGCGGCTATCCTGTTGAACCGTAGTGAACCTGATTTCATAGTTATATTGGCCGTTGCCGAGCGCGGCCCCGGTCTTGTCATTTAGCGCGAACGAGACAGCGGAGCCCCCTTTGAATTCCCGTTTATACACACTTCCGTCCGGAGCCGAAATTGTCAGGGTGGCATTAGAGTACGAAATTGTGGAGTCAAATCTGACCCCCATTCCCTCGGCCCTGACGTTGGCGGCTTTTGCGTCCGCAGACTGGCTGGCTCCCTGGCCAAGCGCAGCTGTCTGTAGACACGCCAACGCGGCGCAGACGAAAATCACTAACACGAATGACTTTTGGTTTTTCATTTCAGATGTCTCCTGTGGGTCTGTGAAAACCATAGCACCAGAAAAGGAGTGGAAGTTAGGCCTGGACTTTGGGACCTTCGGCCACTATCTAATAACTATGGTAGGTTTATTGTAACTAGCAAACCCTTTTAGCAAAGAAGCACGGGCAGAGTCAAGGTATTT
>DATNNY010000224.1:0-6238 GCA_035601635.1 Pyrinomonadaceae bacterium | reverse complement strand
CGCCGCGGTGGGATCTTCAATCGGAAAAATCCGGCCCCCCGTGCCTTCCGCGAGATCGTCAATCACCTGTCGAGGCTTGGGCACATCACGCCGAATGGCGCCGCGCGTGCGATCCTGTGCCTGCACGCAATACACCGTAATGTCGAGTGCCTGCAGCGCGCTCAGCACCTGTTTGAACTTAGCCTTGCTGCCTCGGTCGAGCCCGTCGCTAATCACCACGATGGCGCGTTTTTGCGCCGACAAAGGCCGCAATCCATCTTCGATTACGGCTAAAATCGAATCAAACAGGTGCGGATCGCCTTTCTTGCGAAAAGTCTTTAACTCCGCTTCGATCTTCTTCGCGTTATCCGTCCAGTCGGAGACAATTTCAGCATTGTTGTCATAGCCGACAATCAGCAATTTGTCTCCGTCGAACATCTCATACGCAAACTCGAGCGTGGCTTTTTCAAGCTTGTCGACATCGGCGCGAATTGTCAGAGAGTTATCGACCAGGAGCACGATGCGCGCGGGCGACAGATCCGGTGCAAAGTTCCGGATGCTTTGCTCGACGCCGTTATCGAACAGCGAAATGTCTTTGGATGTAATCGGCGTGGAAGCGCCGTTGGCGCGGGTCGCGACTACGTTCAGTACGGTCGAGGCTTCTGACGTAGGATGTGCCCGGCGGCCGGCCTGGGCCAGCAGCGAGCCGAAGAGGCAGACCGTAGTAAGCAGAAAGACAAAGCCTCTCCACCAGCACCGCCCGGTGCGCTTCACTGGAGACTTCGCGTTGAGTATCGGTCGCATTGTTGACCGTCAATCAGAGCTTTTAGCTCTTGTCTGAACTGGTTTTCGTGGGCGTCGTCTTTTTCGGCTTTGCCTTGTCGCTGCTCGTAGGCTCGGGCGTCGAAAGTTCTTTCTCGACTTTCTCAGCTACGCCTCCCTTGCGAGCATAATCGGTCACGTACCAACCCTCACCTTTGAACTGCACGGAAGTGCGGGAGAACTGTTTCTCCATCCGCCCGCCGCACTTGCGGCATCGGGTGGGTGGCTTGTCAGACAGTTTTTGATAAACTTCAATCTGGTCGTTGCATTTCTGGCAACGGAATTCGTAAATGGGCATCGTTAATTCAGCTTCGTTCCACGGTTTACTTGAGTCACTTCCGAGTAGGTTGGAATTATACGAGACCGCTCTTAACCATTACAACCGGATGCAGTTTTTGCAGTCTCCTATCTTGAGAATTGCCTTGCCGGTCCAGTGAGATCGGTACCGTCAGCGGTAGTGACGGGTCTCGACCCGCGATCTCAGACGTTTGGAGAGTTGAGACCCGGTCGCTACCGCTTCCGGTACTGACTCTCATTCCCCGAGCCGGCCTCAAGAGTTCGAAGCCAATTACTACACTGCCAGGTCTTCAGATGCAGCCAATCCCAAGACCGACGCCTTCTCAGATCGACCCACGCGGTTCTTTTTTGCAAGTTGCCGCACTGTTGGTTATGATCCCGGCCAGGTCCGAGAAGAGAGATGCCAGGTTAGTCGGCGGCGATCCCTTCTGCTATTCTATTCGTCGTTAACTTCGCACTAAATGCAATCCGCAGCCGAAACAGAACAGACCCTTTCCATCGAACGTAAGCTCAAGCTGCACGAGGCGCGCGAATCCATCATCGGGCGTTTGGCGGCCAACCTGCCCACGTCAATTAATCTTGATTCGTTTTTGAAAGTCGTAGTGGCCGAGCTGGGCCAGATGATGGAAGTAGATCGCTGTGACATCATCAAGCTGAGTCCGGAAGGCGAGCTTCGGATCAGCCATGAATGGCGTGCGTCTGAAACCGTGCCTTCCAGTCTGGACGCGCGCATTCCGGTTGATGCGGCGACGCTGGCACAACACCTCGACGTTAGAAAACCAATCAGATTGGATGACACCTCCGCGGCGGAACTCGATCACAAGGTGCGTTTTTTTGCCAAGAGTTTGGGAACGCGTTCCTTGTTGGTAGTCCCGGTGGTTCTCGATAATGAAGTGCTCGGTCTCATCGGTCTCCACCACACGCGCACGATACGTCACTGGGCCGATGAAGAGGTCGCATTTCTGGTGTCAATCGCAATGCAACTGGCGATTGGTTACCAGTACACGCGCATTTACACCGACAAGAAACGCGAAGCCGAAACCACCAAGGCCTTGCTCGAAATCGCCAACGCGCTCAACGCGCGTTCGGATTTTGGCGAAGTGACTTCGGCCGTTTTGGAGCGCGCTCTCTCGCTCGTCGGCGCTGACTATTGCGCGCTGGGGGTGCTGGACGCGGGCGAAAAACGACTGAGCCTGGCCGCTTTCAAGGCTGCTCCCCACGCTACCACCGATAACGTCCGAGGACTGATCGAAGCACACGGCCAGTCGCTCGATATCACCGGAATTCCGGCGATGGTCGAGGTGCTGTCGCAGGGCAGAACGCTGAAACTTCTGGAGAGCGATCTGCCGCTGCCAATGCGGATTATGTTCAATGCGACGCTCGGTGGACGCGCCGCGCTGGTGGCACCGGTGCGGATTGGTGGTCACACGTTTGGCCTGCTGGGTCTGGTCTGGAGCGAACCGCGTGAACAATTCAAAGATCATGAAGTAGCCCTGGTCGAAGGCATCGCCGATCAAATCGGGACGGCCCTCGAGCGCGACCATCTTTCGGCCGAAGTAATGCGTCTGAAAAGCGCTCTGCACGAGCGCTATGGCGAAGATCGAATCATCGGACAGGCGCCGGCGATTCGCCGCGCGATGGAGTTGGCGCTAAGCGTCGCTGATACTCAGACATCGGTAATGATTCAGGGCGAATCGGGCACCGGCAAGGAACTGCTCGCGAACCTGATCCACTTTAACTCAGGCCGGGAAGACCAGCCTTATATCAAGCTGAATTGCGGCGCGATCCCTGAAACATTGCTTGAATCTGAACTCTTCGGCCACGAAAAGGGCGCGTTTACAGACGCTCGTTCACGGCGACAGGGCCGCTTTGAAGACGCCAATAACGGTACCCTCTTTCTCGACGAAGTGGGCGAAATGACTTTGGCCGCGCAAGTGCGTCTGTTGCGCGTGCTACAAGATGGTGAGTTTACTCGCGTCGGAGGAAATGAAGTCTTGAAGGCTGACGTGCGGATCATCGCCGCCTCCAATGTCGATTTGGAACGCGCAGTGGAAGAAGGCCGGTTTCGGCGAGATCTTTTCTACCGGCTTTCAGTTTTCCCAATTACGCTGCCCGCGCTGCGCGAACGCCGCGAAGACATTCACCCGCTGGTGATTCACTTTCTCGAGCACTACAAACAACGGACTTCACGATTTGTCTCCGGCATATCCAAGGCTGCCCTGCGCGCGCTGATCAATTATGACTGGCCGGGGAACGTCCGCGAACTCGAGAACGCAGTAGAGCGCGCCGTAATCATCGCCGCAGGACGACAGATTGAGCTCGACGATTTACCATCCGCGATCGGCAACATCGCTTCAGAACGGCAGGCGATGGTTCGCGTGGAGCGCGCCCAAGCCGCCAGTGAAAGCCGCATCACCAAAATGGAGATAGACGTCCCATCCTCGATGGACGAGATCGAACGTCATGCGATCGAGGCCACGCTCGATTATACCTCGGGTGACAAAACCCGAGCGGCCCGGCTCCTCAATATTGGTCGCAAGACCATTTACCGGAAGCTGGAGCATTACAACAGCCAGCAGAAGCCTTCCGAGTCATCCGACGACTGATCGCATGCCTCTCGCTGGACTCGACTGCAAAACTTTGTGAGCACACTGTCAGAAACCGCAGACTCGGCACCGGCGGTCTATTCCCTGCCTTCCGCCAACGGATCCGATTTGCCGGCGGCCCCAAGCGGAAGCCCTGAAAGTCCGCCGTGGGGGGTGCTGTCGGCACTCATTACCTGGTTCCTGAGTATCGCGGCGGTGGCGCTGGTCCCGGTTCTTTGCGTCCAGCCCTACGTTGCTTATCGTTTTAAGAACGGACCGCCCCCGACTCAGGAAGTCCTGCTGGCAGATAAGACATTCGTGTTTCTGTTCGTACTGGGTTGGGTGCCGGCGCACTTGCTTACGCTGGCTTTGATTTGGGCGGTCGCGACGAGACTGGGCAAATACTCTCTCAGAGAGGTTCTGGGTTTTAGCTGGGGCCCGGACTTCAAACTGGGGAAAAGCGTGGGCATCGCTATTTCGTTATTCGTTATGGCATGGTTAATCGCGGCTTTCTCTGGCGCGAAAAAAACCGATCTCGATCAAATCCTGGACAGCTCTCGCGCCGCCGCGCTGACCCTCGCTTTCATCGCCGTCGCTACTGCGCCGTTGATTGAAGAGATGATCTATCGCGGTCTGCTCTACTCAGCCTTGCAGAGAGTTATTGGCCGGTGGTTTGCGATTATTGTAGTGGCTGCGATGTTCGCGGGATTGCATGTCTATCAATACCGGCAAAACATCGGTGCGATTCTTTCGATCTCGTTGCTCAGTTTGGTTTTGACCTACATCCGGGCGCGCACGGGACGGCTGCTGCCATGCTTTGTCATCCACCTCGTCTTTAATGGGGTCCAGTCCCTGATCATTGTTTTTGAGCCGTATCTGCGCGCCCTTGCAGAGCACTGGCGGCCCCAACCTACTACCAGCGTTCTTATCCAGCTCCTCCATTTTCTGGTCTGACTAGATGGACTATGAAGTAGTCGTTGTTGGCGGCGGCATCGGCGGACTAACTGCCGCTGCTTTGCTGGCCGCTCGCGGCGTCAACGTTTGCTTGTTGGAGCGGAACTCGCGCGTCGGCGGTTGCGTGGCCAACTTTGAACACCTTGGTTATGCCTTCGAGCCCACCGCGGGTTTGTATTCCGGTTGGGAGGCGGATGGAGTCTATCAAAGAATCTTTTCCAAACTGCCGATCGGTCCGCCGCAAGTTGACCGCCTTTCACCATCATTTGTGGTGCGCTTGCCGGATGGTGTCGAAGTCGCCGTTTCCGACGACATGGAGCATTTTGATGACCGTCTTCGTTCGGCTTTCCCGGAATGCTCCCAGGCTGCTGTCGCCTTTTATCGCCTGCTGGATAGCATTGTCGGCCAATCCGTAGCGAACGAACCGTTGGCCTCGAGCATGATGGATTGCTCGACGAGATTCCGGCGCTTTATCGATGTCCAACTGCAAACTCTCACCCAGACTGCGAGCGCGCAATGCTCACTTCAATATGCGGCAGATGTGTTGACTATTCCGCGTCGCGGCATGTGGTCCATCCGCGGCGGCGCGCAGGCCCTGGCCGACGTCATGGCTGAGTCTCTGGAAAAAAGCGGCGGTTTACTGCGGTTGAATTCGCCCGTCTTGCGTCTGGCCTATGGTTCGGATGGCTCGCCGACAGGCGTCGACCTCTTAAGTGGCGAGCGCGTGACCGCAACACGCGCAGTTGTCAGCAACCTGACAGTGTGGGACACATTCGGCAAGCTGATCGGGTTAAGTCGGACCCCAGCCTCGATCTCAGCGCAATTAAGACAGACGCAAAGTTGGGGCGCTTACCTGCTCTTTTTGGGCATGGATCGAGTTGCGGCTTCGCGTCTGAGTTCAACTCGTATTTTGGCGGTCACTGATTGGCAGGAAGATCAACTCTACTCTGCCGATTCCGCGCAGTTTGTTTTTGCGGCAGCGCCAACCTGGGATGCACGTGCGCCGAAAGACAAGGTCGCGGTTACCGTCTCGACTTTTACTCGTGTCGAAGATTGGTTTTCTTTTCACCGGGACGAGACCGCCCACGAGGAACAGGATCAAGCGACTCTCGAATCACTCTGGATGCGACTCCATGCCGCGATGCCCGAACTCGGCGACAGCATCGAAGTAATTGAGACCGCGACGCCCCGCACCTTTTATGAAGACACACGCCGGAAACTTGGAATGGTAGGCCGTCCCAGTGCGCGCGTGAAAATGCCGGGGCCGTCTGAATTGGGCACCACCATCTTTCCGAATGTCTTCGTCGTTGGCGATACTGGCAGCGAAGCATCAGGCCTGGAGGGAGTCTCTCAAATGGCGCTTCACCTCGCCGATCTGCTTCATAAAAAGTAACGGCGGCGCGTTCGACTATTTCATCTTTACTGAGAGTTTTCCTCGGTGTATAGTGTCTGACGACACACGACTATGTACATCACCATTGACGAATCCGATCGCCGCCCGGTCTATCGACAAGTGGCGGATGAGATCAAAGGCTTGATTGCTCGAGGTGAATTGCGCGAAGGGATGGCGCTGCCGCCGGTGCGTCAGGTGGCTGACGACC
>DATNNY010000223.1:0-2928 GCA_035601635.1 Pyrinomonadaceae bacterium | reverse complement strand
TGAAAGACTGCGGGGCCTGCGCAGCTATCGTCGAAGCGAAGACAGCTCAGGACTTGTTCACAAGTTCAGACAGCCAGACCGGGATGAAGCATTTGCTCCTGGTTAGCCGGGACGATGGCTCAGTCGAATCGAATGGTACTTCGATTGAGGGAATGAACACGCAAGTGTTTGCCGGCGCGAAACGTCGCCCACTCAAGGACGAGTTTCCTGTTCCCGCCGGTGAAGACAAAGACGCGTTCATTCTTTACACCTCAGGCAGCACGGGCGAGCCGAAAGGCGCGGTCCACCGCCAGGCGGACATCTTCTATACCAACGAGACTTTCGCCAGCGAAGTCCTGGGACTCCGCGCAGGCGATCGACTGTTTTCTTCGTCACGCTTGCCGTTCGCTTATGGGCTCGGCAACAGTCTTACTTTCCCGCTGCTCAACGGATTCACTACGATTCTTTGTCGTGACAAGCCCGCGCCAGACGTGGTCAGTCGGGTCTTTAAAGAATATCGTCCGACGATCTTTTTCGGCGTACCGGTCGTCTACAGAATGCTGCTGGAACATCATCGCAAAGGCTCCGGACACGAGTTAGACACGTCGAGTTTGCGCTTGTGCGTTTCGGCGGGCGAGTCTTTGCCGGCGCAATTGGGAGAGGACTGGCAGCGAACATTTGGTGTCGAGGTCCTGGATGGCATTGGCTCGACTGAGATGTTGCATATGTTCATGTCGAACCACGCGGGCGATGTGCGCTATGGCAGCAGCGGGAAGTTGTTGCATGGATATGAAGCCCGTCTGATTGATCATGAAGGCGTGGCGACACAGACCGGCGAGGCAGGGAACCTGTGGATTCGCGGCGGCAGCGCGGCCCGGCGTTACTGGCAACGGCCTGACCCTTCTGCGGAAACGTTTGTGGATGGCTGGGTGCGCACCGGCGATCTTTACCTGGCCGATGCAGATGGTTTCTGGTGGCATCAGGGGCGCAGCGATGATTGTTTCAAGCCTACCGGGCAGTGGGTTTCGCCGATTGAAGTTGAAAACGTTCTGCTGCGCAGTGAAGCGGTGCGCGCCGCCGCGGTGGTCGAGGGGTCCGACGAGCACGGCTTATCATGCGTGTGTGCCTTTGTGGTTTGCACCGACGATGCCGGAGAAGCCGCAGAGGAATCACTGCGCGAGCTTTGTAAGAGCGCCCTGCCGCGGTTCAAACAGCCGCGTCGTTATCTTTTTGTTTCGGAGTTGCCGTACACTGCGACCGGAAAAGTGCAGCGGTTCAAGTTGCGAGAGCAACTGCGCGAGCCCGTGAAGCGGGCGAAATATCAGTAGCCCACAGCGCAAGCTGTGGGTCAAGAAACGAAAACAAGCGAGCCCGCAACGCGGGCGGCATAAGTTCACGTCAGATGGCACTCACTGTTTCAGACTTATGCTAATGACTTTTTCTGTCGCCCCTTCTGGGGCTTCGAATCTTTCTATGCCACTATCCCCACAGCTTGCGCTGTGGGCTACTAATATGTCCGCCTGCTTCGCAGGCTAAAACGCCCATGACTGAAAAAAGCATCCAGGAAACCTACGCCCCCCACAACGCCTGCTTTGGCTGTGGCCCGGCGAATGAAAGAGGCTTACATATCCGCAGCTTTCCGCGCGGCGATGAAGTGGTCGCGACGTTCCAGCCTGAAACTTATCAGGAAGCGTTTCCGGGAATGTTAAGCGGCGGGATTATCGGGACGTTGCTCGATTGTCACTGCAACTGGACCGCGACCTATCACCTGATGAAGCAAGCCGGATTGGATCATCCGCCCTGCACGGTTACGGCGGACTATGCGATCAAGTTGCTGCGGCCGACCCCGACAGACGAACCCGTCGAGTTGCGCGCTCGGGTGATTGAATCAACCAGCGATCGCGCGATCGTCGAAGGCGAGTTGATCGCGCACGGCAAGGTCTGCGCGACCTGCCGGGGCACTTTCGTCGCAGTCAAACCGGGCCACCCGGCTTATCATCGTTGGTAGAGTGGCACAGACTTCAGTCTGTGATCTTAACCAATGGAATCACAGACTAAAGTCTGTGCCACCTATATGATTACGACCATCTTCTTCGACATCGGCGGCGTCCTGCTCACGGACGGTTGGGGCCATGACTCGCGAAGGGAAGCGGCCCTGCAGTTCAATCTCGATTGGGAAGACTTCAGCGACCGTCACGAAAAAGTCGCGCACCTGATCGAAACCAATGGCCTCACGCTGGAACGTTATCTTGATCGGGTAATTTTCTACCGGCCGCGCCCGTTCAGCCGAGACGTCTTTCGCGAATTTGTTCTTGCACAGTCCCAACCGAAGCCCGAATCGCTCGAGATTGCGCGGCAACTCGCCGGATTGAACAAGTATTTCCTGGCCACACTCAACAACGAAGTGCTGGAATTGAATCTCTATCGGATCCGGCATTTCGATCTAAGCAAATGCTTCTCGGTGTTTTTCAGTTCGTGTTTCCTGGGCTTGCGCAAACCGGATGAAGCTATTTATCGCGCCGCCTTGAATATCCTGCAGCGCGCACCCGAGCAGTGCTTATTCATCGACGACCGCGAAGTGAACCTCGAGTGTCCGCGGGAACTTGGCCTGCGCACGATTCATTTCCAGGATGCAGGGCAATTGCGGCGTGAGTTGGGAGAGAACGGCGTTGAGTTTTAGGGTTTAGGACGGGCGGTTGTGTCGATGGCGTGGCGCGGACTCTGGAGTGCGCCGACAGAGCGAACCGGGGTCCCCGGCGCGGCAGCCGCGCTGGGGTGGTCGTAGCGTCGACGGCGCTATGGTTCGCGAGTCTGGTCGGCGCGTAACCAGAGCGGAGATGTCCCACGGAATCCAAAGCGGTGTCGCGCTTCGCTTACCACCGCACTGCTATGTGAATGTCCAGTCGGTGGACCAAACATCATGTTAGCTGCTTTAACCTCAAGAGAGAC
>DATNNY010000222.1:0-5179 GCA_035601635.1 Pyrinomonadaceae bacterium | reverse complement strand
TGCGTGAGCGCAAGGGCAGAAGCCGTAGTAATCAACATGACAATTGAAATAATCTCGTACCGGGCTTGTCCTCTCCAATTAATTGCTGGATTAGCAGCCAACGATTTGTTCGGCTTCATCTGGTGGGATTCCACCGCTTTTCGATCAATGCAGGATTGCCAAGTTGAGAACCCGTAACCCGCGCTCAGGTCACACGAGTGCGTTGGGCGCGGCACTATTAGCCATCTCGGGACGCAACATACAAATAGCTGATTACTGTCCCGCCGATTACAACCAGAAAAATAGGCAAGAATGCGATCCACAATCCAGCAGCTTGGCCCAACGCGACGCGAATCGCCTGCCATGTAATGAAGGCGAACAACCACACCAGCTCGGCTTTGAGCAGGCTGATTAAAGAGCCGATAACTCTGTATTGTCGTGCAGCGTTGCGTTCGCCGATTCGCCACGGGTAATTGAGCTTCTGCGGATAACGGCTTAACCAGGTCAAACCGATGTACAGCAAAACAGTCAAGGCCGGAAGTAAGAACAACCATTTCTTACTTGACCAATCATCCGGCTGTCCTGAGAATCCAAAATGCGTTGGGATCACGGTCGGAAGGGCCGCCCATTTGTAAATCATCGTCCCCAATTCAAACGCGAGGCCGGATAGCGCGAGAACCTCATAGGCTGCCCGTACCGGCCATATCGTTTTGGTTCGCTGCGCTTTAGGTTCCATGATGGAAGCGCCCAACGGTTGAGTTAGGCGGCCGAGCTAGTAGCGACAACTTGCGAGAATAAAGACTTGATGAAGGACACGCAATCGCGGCTTACCTGCAACGATTTGTTCGGCGGCGGCCATCTTAGGAGTTACTTTGAAGACGGCGTCATGTACCACACGTCATTGCTGTAGATGAATCTGATATTTCCGTTCTCGGTAACTGAGTACTTGCCGCCCGTCATGAATAGTTTGCCATCATAGACGCAAGTCGCAACTCCACCTCTCGGTGTCCACGGCGCGGTTTGCTCGGTCCAATTCACGCCGTCGCCTGATACCAGCACGGCATTCTGAAAACCGTCATTGCGGTTCACGCCCACGAGCCATATCCGGCCGTCAAAAACGATGGCGGAGCCTCCGAAGATCGGCCTGGCGCCTATCTTGTCAGTGGCTTGTTTCCAATTCATTCCGTCTTTTGTGAACCACACGTCATTGAACACTTGCCCGTTAATGATGCCGCCACCGATCAGCCAGATCTTGTCCTGAAACACGATCGCCGAAGGGTTTGTTCTGGCACTCCACGGAGACTTCTCTGCAATACGTCGCCACTTCACTCCGTCACTCGAATTCCAAACGTCGTTGTAATAGTTCTTCCCGTCAAAACCGCCCAGCAGCCATATCTTCTGATCGAAAACTACGGCGCCGTAGAATACTCTGGCCGGCAACTCTGACTGCTCGGCGACCACTTCCCACCGTTTCAGATCGCTGCTCGTCCTGGCGATGCGCGAGCCGATGGAAAGATCGAGGTAATTCCCTTCGCTTGTGCCGAGAGCGTAAACCGCATCATTCAATTGAACATATTGTTGAAAGCCAGTCCTCAGTCCTAATGGCGGCAGTTCCGCTTTCGTCCAACTCTTTCCATCTGCCGAATACCAGTTGCCCTGACTGTGAAAAGCCCACAGCTTGTTTCGGATGTTGAAGAGAGGAAAGTTATAACTTCCGGGGAAAGGCGCGTGTTCGGTTACTTTGATCCAGCCGTCATTTGTGGCGGCCGCCGGCGGGTCATTTGCCAGATGGGTATCCGCGCCGGGAGCGCAAGCCCCAGTCGTGAGCGAGACGAACAGGAAAACCGAGACCAGGATGGAATGATGCTGCAAACTGGGCAATGCGTTCTCCTCCGGCTATCAACACTGAGACCTTGTTACTCGCTCAAACTTCTTTTTTCTTGACCCGTCACCCTCAGTTGAGTTCGGCGCGGTCAGGAACAATCCTCTCAATAAAGGGTAACGTAAGGCAGATCAGGCCCAATACTATCGATCCTATAGCCGGAGAATACCAACAATCGTTGGCGTTCCCACAGGAGGCTTGAAACGGTCCTCCTGTGGCAAATACCCAAACAGCGAAAGCTATCGTGCCGGCCACCGCATGGCGGTAGGAGTTGATCGAGGCGCTCGTACTCACCAGAAAATATAGCGGAGTGAGCACCAATAGCCCGATTGAAAGGATGCAGAACCATGTGAACTGCGAGTGCGGTGGATGCAACACCTTTACGAAGCCAGATAGAGTTACGTAGCCAGCAACCACTTCGGTCGGAATATACTTAATAATCTTTCCGAAGTAGTGGTCGTCTTTATTCACCGTTGGCCTTTTCAATGTGAACCTCCAAACCGAGCGCCGAACGTTTGAGTTGACGCGGTGGCGCGAATCAAAGCACCCTTCGCCGCACCAAGCTATTTGAGAAACACGCTAGCGTCGCTCCCGTCCAACGAATTTGTCAGGCCGGCGGCTGGTAGCCCGTCAGCTCGAGCGACGAGAACGCACTAATCATGACGTAGTAGCCGTCCGGATCCCGGACCGTGAACTCCTGTGTTCCAGTATTCGGGTTCGCGTGCGGCTCCTCTTCGAGCCGGCCGACGAGAGCGCGTGCCCTTTTCAATGCCATATCGAAATCGTCGACGCGGAAGAACAAGAGCAGCCCGTTTCCAGGTGTCGCGGTCTCAGGGGTCGTCAACGACGGATGCTCGTGCGCGCCCCACTGGTGAAGGCAGAGCAGGACAGTTCCATCCGAATCGAGGATTTGACCAAAGTAGTCATGGCCGGGTCGTGTCTCGGGCTGGCCGAAGAGTGATTGGTACCATTTGAAGCTACTCGGCACATCGCTTACACCGATGATCGTCCAGGTGCGTTTCATGACATTTCTCCCATCGGCCCACCGGTTGAGTTGACGCGGCGGCGCGAATCAAAGTCGCCAGATCATACTAGTTGAGAAACACCCTACCGCCGCTCGCGTCCAACGATTTCATAGCGCGGCCTACGGTTTACTCTGACTTCGCGGGAAGTAAAGACGCTTCAACATCTCTCGGTATTCAGAAAGAGGAGGCAGTCCGACTTCCGCCCGCCGTTTATCGACGTTCGCCTCATCCTCTATCGGCGCCAGCGCAGGTTCTTGTCCCTTCCACTCCTCGAAGCGTTTCGCTTGCGTCCCGTAGACCTGCGGCTTTCCCTCACCAACGAGCACGCGATCCAGCAGTAACGCATAACTCTGCCCCGACAGCCCGCCGCTTCTGTAGGCCTTCTCCACGAGTGGCAACATCTCCTTCTGGAAGGCGAGGTCGGCGTGCTGGACGAGGAGGAACGCGGCCTCCGCACCATCCCGCCCGACGAGTTCGGGGCCGGGCCAGTTGTATTGTCTGATGATGGCCCTCATTCGCTCCGTATTAGCCGTATCGATTGTCTGCATCCGCGCGAGGATGGCTTTATCCGGATTTTTTACGCCCTTGATGATTAGTTCGTTTCTGATCGCCTGATCCTGCTCGACCCGCTTCAGTAATTCACTGCGCAGGGCCGGTTCCTTCACAGGCGGATTGCCGGCTTCTTGTGCTTGGGTGTTGCAGAGTAGTAGCAGCACGAAGCAAAGATTGGTGATGTGGCTAAACTTTCTCATACGCCCTCTTAAGTCACGCGCGAACGGTTGAGTTGACGCGGCGGCGCGAATTCAATCAAGCATCGCCGGACGAGTCAAGTTACGAAACACGCGCCCGCCGCTCGCGTCCAACCATTTGTTCGACGGCCGCCTTAAGAACCGGGCGGGTCGGGAACATAAGCCGGCAACCATCCCGTGCCGCCACAATAGCAACGAATATGTGTGGTGTCGACGCCGTGCGCTTCAAGGTCGAGCAGGCGGCCAGTTCCCCCACACGATGGACAATCCCTGTCGTTTGGCGTGCGCTTCGGAGACATTGGTGCCAGCTCCGGATAACGTTCGGAACCTGTAACGAGGGCCAAGAAGCGGAGATGCGGATCGGTTTCGATTTTGATCGATTGGGGCTCGTCCCAGAGAAAACCAATCAACTCCCCATCAGGACGCATTGCTACGCCACCGCCCCAGTCGGCGTACAGCGGCAACGCGTTCAGAGTTTCAACGAATGTCGCAGTCTCCGGATGCGTTTTTGCGCGCTCCGCGATGTAGGAGTGTGTCGCATTTACGATCCATTCTGAGGAAACCTGTGAGTTCATATAAGGCCGTCGAACGATTGAGTTGACGCGGCGGGAAACAACTGCGCTAAGCACAAGTTGTCGATGACAAGCCCACTGATTCCGCTCGCGTCCAATGACTTTCAACCGTGAGATTTTCTTGCTCGCTGAAACTTCTTTTTTCTTGACTTGTCACCCTCAGTTGAGTTCGGCGGCCCGCCTCGCGTCACCGAGGTGCGGGTCGGTAGATTAGAGCAATCGTGATGCCCGCGACTATCCACTGAATGAAATAGGCAACGGCTTGGCCCAGCGTTAGCCTCAGTCCGATATTCAAGTTCACGTAGTTGTGAAGTACAAAAGAGCCAAGGGCGAATACTCCGACCAGGGAACCAAAGCGAACGCCTTCAGTAATCGGCGACCCGTTGCGATAGGCGAGAGCATAAAGAGTCGCTAGTGCGACCATCGAGAGAAGCATTCCTACCAGGCCCACCGGCGCCACACCCTTCATGGCTTCTGGGGTACGATAAACCGCTGGAAACTGACGGTATTCGTTGGCTAGTGGTGAAAGGGCGAACAGAACAAACCCGAGCACAAAGTAGACGACCGTTGCACCCAAACCTGCCAGAGCAATGCGCAAGTAGTTCACAGAGAGTTCCTTTCTCGAATCATTGGCGGCGTCTTCCGCGCAAGCCGCCGAACGGTTGAGTTGACGCGGCGGCGCGAATCAAAGCACCCTTCGCCGCGCCAAGTTAGTTACGAAACACGCTCCCGCCGTTCGCGTCCAACGATTTGATAATCAATAGAGGCGGCCGAAAGCGAACGCAGTAAACTGCGTTTGCTTTACCAACCTTTCGACCAAAAAAGGAGGCCGCCTCTGATGAAGTTCTACTGCGGAATCGATTTGAGTGCAAGAGATTGTCACGTGTGTGTGATCGACGAACAACTGAAGATAGTGGTGCAGCAAAAGCTGCGCAATGAGTTGCCGAGAATCTGCCAGCTGCTCGGGCCCTA
>DATNNY010000221.1:0-4793 GCA_035601635.1 Pyrinomonadaceae bacterium | reverse complement strand
ATTCATGGTTCGCCACCAACGAAAGCGATCAGGCCGGCCTGCGCGAATTTCGTCATGCGCTGCCCGTGCTGATGAATGAATGGTTCGCGCGTCACAACCAACGCAAAGTCTCAACCGACATGTCCGTGCCCGACGAAGCGTTTGCCGGCATGTTGCGCTTTTACGAGGACAGTCTGCGCGGAGGTAATCTTCGCTACACGATCTTTGGCCATATCGGCGACAATCACGTGCACGTCAACATTCTGCCGCGCGACGACGACGAAGCCGCCAGGGCGCGGGAGATTTATCGGACCTTCATCCGTCGCGCCATCGATGTCGGCGGTACGATTTCCGCCGAGCATGGTATTGGCAAGCTTAAACGCGAATATCTGCGCGAGCTCTACGGGGAAGAACATCTGCTTGAGATGGCGTTGATGAAGCGGGCGTTTGATCCGGCTGGAATCCTGGGCCGGGGAAATATGTTTTCGGAAGAGTTCTTATGAGGCGGTACTGGTGCAGTTTGCAAATGCCCCGAACCGTAGCGCAAGCGTGGCGAAAGAAGCTTGTTACAGAACCGCGAGCGGTAGCGACCGGATGCTAACACTCAAATGCGGCCTAAAATCGCAACGAATTGCGGGTTGAATGTAGCATCCGGTCGCTATCGCTCGCGGTTCCGTAACGACTTGCTCTTGCGGCAAATAATGGCATCGATTAGATGAAGCTGCACCAGTTCTTGTGATGGTAGTCGGTTGTCAGTAGTTATTTAATCGTAGTACGCTCCACCGACTCCTCGACCGACTAACGACTGACTACTGACTACTCAATAATGTTTCGTTTCACCACTGCCGGCGAATCACATGGGCGCGCGCTCGTCGCGATAGTCGAAGGTCTGCCCGCCGGCATGCCCGTCGATATTGAACTGATCAATCACGAACTCGCGCGACGGCAGCAGGGCTATGGCCGCGGCGGGCGGATGAAGATCGAGTCGGACCGAGTGGAGATCCTCAGCGGTGTTCGTCATGGCCTGACGCTCGGCTCGCCTTTGGCGCTGATGATTGAAAACAGAGACTGGGCCAACTGGACAGAGATAATGTCAGTCGGGCCACAGGATCTCGCGGCCGAGAAATCACGCCGCGTCAAACGGCCGCGTCCAGGCCACGCTGATCTGGCCGGCGGTTTGAAATACAACACGCGCGACCTGCGTGACATATTGGAACGCGCGTCCGCGCGTGAGACGACCGCGCGCGTTGCCTGTGGCGGTCTCGCCCGCCAATTGCTGGCAAACTTCGGTGTCGAAATTCTTAGCCATGTAATTCAGCTCGGCGGCATTCCGGACCAGCCTTTGGAATTAACCTTTGATCAAATCGCGGCCATTCCGGATGATGCGCCGCTGCGTTGCGGCGACGACGAAGCTCAGCAGCGGATGGTGGACTTAATCGATAAAACGAAGCGCGAAGGCGACACCCTCGGCGGCATCTTTGAAGTTGTTGCGCGCGGCTTGGTGCCAGGTCTCGGTTCGCATACCGCTTGGGATCTAAAACTTGACGGACGTTTGGCGCAGGCGGTGATGTCGATCCCTGCAGTGAAGGCAGTCGCGATCGGCGCTGGGGCTGCGATCAGTGCCCTGCCCGGCTCTGAAGTTCACGACGAGATTGGTTACGACGAAGAGACGAAGGAGTTTATTCGCGCCAGCAATCGCGCCGGCGGACTGGAAGGCGGGGTCACCAACGGCGAAGAGTTGCGCGTGCGCGGCCACTTGAAACCGATCTCGACCCTGCGGCGCGCGCTGCGCTCGGTTGATATCGATACGAAGCAGGAAGAGCGGGCTGCTTTCGAACGTTCGGACATCACGGTCGTTCCCGCCGGCGGCGTGATTGGCGAAGCGATGGTCTCTCTGGTAATGGCCTCGGCAATGCGAGAGAAGTTTGGCGGCGACAGCCTGGGCGAGATGAAGCGGAACTTTGAAGGATATCGAGAGCAGTTGCGCGGTTACTAGAAGCCAACCGAGAAGAATTTTCCGAACTAGCGAAAGCAAGACGTTGACTGTAAAATTGAGGTGGCGAAAAAGCGAATTTGAGATTCAAGAATGTCTTTACTGAAAATAGTTACCTGGCCAAATCCAATTCTCGACGCGCCTGGGGAACCCGTTACCAAATTTGACGGCGATCTGAAGAAACTCGTCAATAATATGTTTGAGACGATGTACTCGGCGCCGGGCGTCGGTCTGGCCGCCGTGCAGGTAGGTGTGCCCAGGCGCCTGTTCGTTATGGACTGTTCGGCCGGTAAAGATCCGGCGCAACGCATCGTGATGATTAATCCGGAAGTTGTCGGAATCGAAGGTAAGCAGGACGGAGACGAAGGATGTCTTTCGTTCCCCGGCATCTTTTTTAGCGTGCAGCGTAACCTGCGGGCGATCGTTCGGGCGCACGACATCAACGGGAAAGAGTTCGAGCTGGACGGCACGGAACTGACCGCACGCTGCATGCTGCACGAAACGGATCACTGCGACGGAATAGTCTTTTTAGACAAGATGACGCCACTCAAACGCGAGATCGTAAAACGCAGGATTAAGAAATTGCAGAAGGCCGGCGAGTGGCCGGCGTGAGCCTTTGTTACTAGCCGGCGAAGCTGGCTATATATCAGTAGCCCACAGCGCAAGCTGTGGGTGCGATGGCGAAAATGTTTGATCGAGCCTGCGTAGCGGGCGACATAAATTCGCTACGTGAATGTTACCGAACCGCGGGGTGCCGGCGCGAAGACTCGAGTTGATCGGATTGGGTCGCCAGTACTTCATTTTCCATCTGCCGCCCCTTACGGGGCTCAGCTGATCAATTGACGAATAACCCACAGCTTGCGCTGTGGGCTACTGATACTTCGCCAGCTTCGCTGGCTGATTGAACCCGCTAAGAAGGCTAATTGAAACCCAGCCTGACTCGCAATCATTCAGTCTACAACTAGAAAAGGACACCATGCCAACCGAATTCAGCAACGAACCACTGACAGATTTCACGAAAGAAGAAAACGCCGCCGCAATGCGCGCGGCGATTGAAAAAGTCAGAACGCAACTCGGTCAGGAATATCCTCTGGTCATCGGCGGCGAGCGAATCAGAACTGAAGCCAAACTCGAAACTTTCAATCCGGCCGTACGCACTGAAGTGGTCGGAAAGTTTCAGAAAGCAAACAAGGAACTCGCCAATCGCGCCGTCGCGACGGCCTACGAGACGTTTCACACCTGGCGAAACACTCCGGCGGAAGAGCGCGCCCAGTTGCTGTTTCGCCTTGCGGAGCTAATCCGCTCGCGCAAACATGAATTGTCCGCATGGATGATTTTCGAAGTCGCCAAGTCCTGGCCCGAAGCTGATGGCGACACGGCCGAGGCAATCGACTTTCTCGAGTTCTATGGGCGCGAGATGCTGCGCTACGCAGCGCCACACCCACTAACAGAAATGGCCGGCGAAGATAATCATCTCGAGTACATTCCGCTCGGCGTCGGCGCAGTGATTCCCCCGTGGAATTTTCCTCTGGCGATTATGGCGGGCATGACGGCGGCGGCCATCGTCACCGGCAACACCGTTGTGCTCAAGCCATCGTCTGACGCGCCGGCGATCGCTTACAAGTTTTTCGAGCTCCTCGAAGAAGCGGGAATGCCTGCGGGCGTGGTGAACTTCATGACCGGTTCGGGCGCAGAAGTTGGCGACGTGGTCGTCGATCATCCGAAGACGCGTTTTATCGCGTTCACGGGCTCGAAAGAAATCGGCCTGCGGATCAATGAACGCGCGGCCAAAACGCCACCGGAGCAACTCTGGATCAAACGCGTGGTCGCTGAGATGGGAGGCAAAGACGCGATCATCGTCGCTGACGACGCCAATCTTGATGAAGCCGCTGCCGGCGTCGTGCAATCGGCTTTTGGCTTCCAGGGCCAGAAGTGCTCGGCCTGTTCGCGGGCGATCATCGACGCAAGGGTTTACGACCCCATGATCGAAAAGATCACCGAGCTAACCTCGAAGATCAAAGTCGGAGATCCCACCGACACGACGACAACGATGAGCGCTGTGATCAACGACAAGGCCTTCAAATCGATCAATGGCTATGTTGAAAAAGGCAAAGCCGAGGGCGGACGAGTAGTGGCAGGCGGCGGCGCCGATGGAGAGAAGGGTTTCTTTATCGAGCCAACCGTAATTGCCGATGTTAAGCCTGGTGCGACCATCGAGCAGGAAGAGATCTTTGGTCCCGTCCTCGCCGTGATTAAGGCCAACGACTATGACGACGCTCTGCGGATAGCCAATGACACGCAATTCGGCTTGACGGGCGCGGTCTATTCGACCGACGAAGCCAGGCTGGAACGCGCGCGCCGTGAATTTCACGTCGGTAATCTCTATCTCAATCGCAAATGCACCGGCGCCTTTGTTGGCGTCCATCCGTTCGGCGGCTTCAACATGTCGGGAACGGATTCCAAGGCCGGCGGCCGCGACTATCTGTTGCTCTTCATGCAGGCCAAGCTCTCTTCGGCCAAGATTGGCGCGACGAAGAGTAAGAACGCCGAAGCCGGCGCTGGGATTTAGGTCTGAGTCCCGTAGGGACGAAATATTTATAGAAGAGCGTCTCTCTTTACCGATCCGACGAGCCGAGCAGAATGCCGAGGTATTTTGCTCGGCTCGAATTCATTATGACCATTCGTGACTATAAATATTTCGCCGCTAGCGCGGCTGGTTGAACCACCTGCCTTGATACCTCCGATGTAGTAAACTCAAACCAATGCGTCTTGTCTTCATGGGCACGCCTGAATCCGCAGTGCCTTCGCTGCGCCGCCTGCT
>DATNNY010000220.1:0-2241 GCA_035601635.1 Pyrinomonadaceae bacterium | reverse complement strand
GCTCGACAAAAGTGATCCCTTCAAAGTGCTCGCACGCTCGCGCGAACCGCTACTGCGGCCCGAACCGTCCGAGCGGGAGGGCTACGTTCCCAACGTCGTCTACACATGCGGGGCGATGAGGCACAACGACCAGATCATCTTGCCATATGCCGTGTCCGACACGTTCTCCAATTTCGCGACAATCAAGATTTCTACACTAATGCAGGCAATGAAAAGTTGATCGTCACTGTCCCGAAATCATGCGCACTAACCATCCTTACCAAGTCTAAGGAGCTGTCATGGCCCGAGAAACAAGCTACTTCGTGCAGGCATTCAACGCCGGCAAAGGCGGAAACCTGAAAGCCGATGCTCCGATAGCCTGCAAATCGGCAACCGGCGCTCTTCGAACGGCGGAGAGACTGGCGCTAAGCAAACTCGGTGTCGTCGCTTTCTCGTCCGCTGGCGACCCCGAAATGGGTGACTATGACGACGAGCCTACGGTCATCTTCCGGAATGGTCAGTTTCCTTCGGCCTTCGACTAACATCTTGGACGCGCAGCGACTGACTATGAAAGCGAAAGAGCCCAAATGAGTGAACGAATCGAAACGTTAAAAAAAGCCCGTGAGCGCATGATCGAGGATAGGGACGCGCATGCGAAGGTGCTGGCCGCTCCTTTTGATCGCGATAAGGCCGAGCGCGCACGCAGCAAATTCACCGAAATTCAAGCGCTGATCGACGCACTAGACCGCGCCATAAGCGGAGAGGAAGCCATCTCACCAAAAAGCTGAGCGCGGCAGACTGAAGGCCAATGTCTCGAATTCTTTGCGGGTCAGGGGATCAGACATGAATTTCACCCTGGTTGTTGGCCTGCTGTCAGTCGGCGAGTACTGGCTTCCGTCAGCCCGAGCACTCCAAGACGCCTCAGTGCGGAGCCCAGAGCGACAAGGGCGCTCCCCAGCGAAGTTGGAGTATTTCGCATTGCAAATCGCCCCTGCTCAGCTCCTGCAACGAGATGAACTCTTCGGAACTCAACGAGGAAGGTGAGCATCAGCCATCCGGCGACTATGAGCCTATCGCGGGCCGCTACAAGCCCAATTTAACTACGGAACGAACCGCGAGCGCCAAGCCAACCGCCGTCGCCGAGATTGATGATGCTTGCGTCAATCCGTCAGATCGGACCGATGCGCAATGTACCAGATGGGTCAACTGAGAAACACTTAGCACGAGCAGATGTCTTCCGCTCTTCCTCCAAGAACGGACGTTGGTTTAGCGTGCTCCCCAGAACATTACGCGGATCGAAGGTTATGGAGGAAGGCTTGCGTCAGGTGTGGACAGTTTAGACGCCTGAACCGTCTTTTCCTATTTCTTCTTGCCTGAACCAAATGTCGGTTGCCAACCCGCTGCCGCGCCCTTTTGACTCGGCGCTGCAGCAATTGTTTTGACCTTTTCTTTTTTTGGCTTCTTAGATTCTCGATTGCCTTTTTGTTCACCCTTAGCCATTGCCGCTCTCCTTACGTTGCTAACGGGTAACACGACCGCTCGTGTGTGGTTGAATCAGATTCTGCAAGCGCCTTGGTTACGGTTATGGTCACGGCGCATGGCGGAAAGACAATGGCAATCACGCCGCGAGTGCCGCAAGCTTGCGATCCTCTATCCTCCGCACCTCGACGTGATCGCAGGCGACGCATGAAAACTTATGCAGTTCGGCGGCCAGACCTATCGGCGTGACATCGCAGAGCAACATCAATGCTTGGCACTTTGGGCATACTCGCCCTCTAACTTTTGCGGCCCTGATTAGGGTTTGAAGATGTGACATTTTGCATCCCTTCGTTGGGCGGGAGCGCGACACTCAGTCACCGGGAAAGTCCCCCGGGCGGGGATAGGACCACTCTCTACCCCTTGTGCTGCGGTGTCGACGGATTTCTCTTTGCTCTTCTTGCAAGCGACTGCCGGCTCAGCTTTTTCATCGACATTCACCCAATTGACGCGCATGGTGGTTTACCGACACGCCAGTGCAAGGCGGCGGTCCTTCAAAAAAACTCGTTAAGTCGGCATCCATCCGGGTGTCCGCTGGACTTCGACCATTTGACGGAAGGACAAGTCATGCCGCTACCCTCAATGTTGCAGAGCGATTCGTTCAAGCGTCTTGCCCAAGGTGCAGCGGTTGGCGCGGTTGCCACCATGATCATCGGCTTCAGCTGGGGCGGCTGGTCGGTTGAAAGCACAGCGGCAAAGCGGGCAGATGAAGCGTCACGGACGGCC
>DATNNY010000219.1:0-3618 GCA_035601635.1 Pyrinomonadaceae bacterium | reverse complement strand
CAGCCAGAAGACGAGTGCAATCAATCTTCATGACACGTTTAGAGGCGGGCTACCGCCCGCCTTCGGTGTTGCGTCTTCATTTTAGTTCAGATGGCGGACTTGTCCGCCATGAATCTATCAGCCAGACAAGCCCGGCTTTTTAACGATCGAACCGGCGGACAGTAGCCCGCCCCTAGACAATCTACACGATTCGAAACTTATAAATGCTTGCGGAAAAACGTGGCGATCTTCCACGCGTCGATCGCCTTCCAGGGCATCTCAGCAGTGGTGTAGTGCCCGCACGGCAGCCATACCAGATCTAAATCAATTCCGTGCGCCTTCACTTCGGCGATTATCCGGCGCGTCAGGTCGATAGGAAAAGTCAGATCGTATTTCGCCGCGATGAAACGCATCGGACGCCGCTTCGTCTCGCGTAGGCGCGGAATGAAAGGCACCGGACTAATCGGTTTCCAGAATTCGCGCAGCTCGTCGACCGTCAAATCGGTTTGGATTCCGGCGCGCACGTGTTGCGTCGAGATTCCCTGCCAGACCACGTCGGCCACATAACCTGACACGTGATTAAAAACACCAACGTCGATTGCCGGGTCGTGGGCGAAGGCCAGAAACCCGATGCACGAGCCGATGCTGGTTCCCAGAATACCAACGCGTTCAAATCCCTCATCTTTCAGCCAACGCACCGCCGCGCGCGTATCCAAAACCGCCTGGCGCATCGATTGGATTGTGCGGCCAATGTTCGAACCGACCAGGTAATCAGCGCGTTCCAGTTCTGGCGGCCGCCGTTCTTCGTGATAGGGCAGAGTCAGACGCAGCGCAGTAATACCCAGACCATTGAAGATGCGGCAGGCTTCAACGTGACTGTCAGGTTGAGCGTTCCACTGCGGCAGGACCAGCACGGCCGCGCGCGGCTTGCGCTTGCGTTCACGGCGAGCCGGAAACAGCCGCGCGCGCGCAATATTATTTTCTGCTGAGGGTGTTTTGACGGCGCTCGTCCAGGTCAACTGATCGGCTTCCAGTTGCCAGTCTCTTATTTCCGGCAACGCATAGAAATGGTCGCTCTGTGCCATAGCCTGGGCGGTATGCTCACGAAAGACAGACCGCGGATCGGCGCCATTGACGTGATCGCTGATAAATTCCAGGCCCCACGCAAACGGTCGCACGACTCGATTACTATCTCGTCTTGTGTGCGCGATTTCGCGGGCGCGCATCCATCTTCCGAACAAATTGGCCTCCCGGGTCGGAAAATCTGCCGAAAGCTCTTGCAGATCTCCGGTCAGTCATCCTAAAGTTGTGCTCACAGTAAATCAAGCAAGGTCAGAATACCGATTGACTGTCCGATTCTGTACGGACGGAAAGCGTTGAGGAATCCGCTCCCCTGGCGCCCTCCAGAGCGAAACTGTCTGTGAACGTCGGGATTACATATGTGGCTCATAAAGAACAGGACTTCAATTTTGGCGCTGGCCCTGCTGGCATTGCTTGCAGTAAACGCCTGCCTGCCAAAGTCTCCGTCCGAGAGTGGCGGCGGCGTCAATGTCACGCTGTACGGGTTTTCCATCATGAAAGAGTCGCTTGAGAAGGCGATCTATCCGGCGTTTATAGCGAAGGCAAAAAGAGAGCATGGCCTAGACGTACGCTTTACTTCCTCGTTCGCCGGATCCGAAACCGTCACCAACCAGATTCTCCAGGGGGTGAAGGCGCAGATCGCCATTCTCTCCATCGAGCGCGACGCGCAACGCCTCAAAGACAAAGGCTTCGTCACCTCCGATTGGCACACTCTGCCGCAGAAAGGAATAGTCAACAAGACTCCCTTCGTCATTCTGGTGCGCAAGGGAAATCCGAAAGGCATTCATGACTTTTCAGACCTGGCTAAACCCGGCATCAAGTTAATTCACCCGGATCCAGTCAGTTCCGGCGGGGCGCAGTGGTCCATCCTGGCTATCTATGGTTCGGAGCTGGTGAAGTCAGACAAACAAACGGGTGGCGCTGATCACGCGCGCGCAGTCCAAATGCTCCAGGCTATCTGGCGCAACGTTATCTCGACTCCTGGTTCTGCGCGGGAAGCGCGCACCCAATTCGAAAGCGGATATGGTGATGCGCTGATTACTTATGAACTGGACGCGTTGCTGATGAAGGAAGGAAACGCCACGGTCGATGCCGAGATAATCATTCCTGAAGCTACAATTCTCAGCGAGCATCCCGCTGTCGTCATTGACCGCAACGTTTCGGTTGCGGACCGTCCGGTGATTGACGCATTCATGCAGTATCTCTGGAGCGAAGAGGCCCAGCGCGCTTTCGTCAAGTTCGATTTTCGCTCCGCTACCAGCGACGCGCTGACTCAGGAAAACAAGGCACTCGCAACCATCAAGTACCCGTTCACGGTCGACTATTTCGGTGGTTGGGACAAAGCTTATCCGGAAATTATCGAAGGCATATTCAGGGACACGGTGCAAAAGAGAAAATAGACAGCGATGAAGCTTACCCCTCTTCGGCATGTTCGTGGTTTCGACGTCGCCCGGCCTATTAGCATCGGGGTGATGGTAGGAATCATGCTGCCGCTGGTAATCCTGCCGCTGCTGTCCATCTTCGTCGTGGGTACCAGAAATGGTCTCAGTGGCTTCTGGGCAGCGCTGGTGGCCCCGGAAGCGGTATTTGCGTTGAAGCTTTCGATGGTGACCAGTTTCTGGGCCACGGTTTTTAATGTGGCCTTCGGTCTCTTCGCCGCGTACGTACTGTCGCGTTATAACTTCTGGGGACGCAACGCCGCGATCGTTACTATCTCGCTGCCCACCGCAATCCCAACGGCGGTCGCGGGTTTCGCTTTGCTGCTTCTTTGGGGACCACAGGGGACTCTGGGCCGTTTTCTGTTCCCTCAGGATCGTTCCCAACTGATGTTCACGGCTTATGCGATCATCCTGGCGAATATATTCGTCACTTTTCCGCTGGCTTTCGGAGTAATCAAACCGGTATTCGACACGATGAGCCGATCCCTGGAAGAAGCGTCGGCCACTATCGGCGCCACACGTTGGCAAACGTTCTGGCATGTGACCCTGCCGAGCCTGCGCGGGGCGATCGTTTCAGGAGCGCTTTTGACTTTCGCACGCGCCGTGGGCGAATTTGGATCGACCATTCTGGTTTCAGGAAATCTGGCGGGCAAGACACAGACTGCGCCGCTCTATATCTTTGCCAAGTTCAATTCCGGAGAGCCCGGCAGTCTGGAAGCGGCCAACGCCATCGCCATCGTGTTGGCTCTGCTTTCATTTGTCATATTCAGCGTGCTCTTTTTCGCGCGCGACTGGTTCGAATTTGAAACACAAGTATGATCGCAAGAATGGCATTAGCTCCTGACAGTGATCAGCTACACGTGTCCTGGGCTCCGGAGCGCGAACAGCGAGCCGGAGTTGCCGCGAGCGTGCAGAGCCTCAGCAAGCGTTTCAAGAAGTCGCGCGTACTTGAAGACGTCAGCTTCGATGTGGCGGAAGGCGAATCACTGGTTCTCCTCGGCGCCTCGGGCAGCGGCAAGACTACTATCCTGCGCATCATCGCGGGTCTTGAGTTACCGGACAGCGGCCGCGTCATTCTTCACGGAAAGGACGTAACCGATCTGCCGGCGCGCGAGCGTGG
>DATNNY010000218.1:0-4661 GCA_035601635.1 Pyrinomonadaceae bacterium | reverse complement strand
GGGAATGAAGTACAGCCTCGTTTCTCGTGAAGTTATTGCGGACTCGATTGAAACCGTGTGTCAGGCGCAGAGCGTCGACGGCCTGGTCGCGGTAGGCGGATGCGACAAGAATATGCCCGGTGCGATGATCGCCATTGCGCGACTGAATATTCCATCAATCTTCGTATATGGCGGCACGATCAAGGCCGGACATTATCAGAATGAGGACCTAACGATTGTCAGCGCCTTCGAAGCTGTTGGCCAATTCTGCGCGCATCGGATCGATGAAAAAGAGTTGCGTGAAATTGAACGTCACGCGTGCCCGGGAGCAGGATCCTGCGGCGGAATGTACACCGCTAATACGATGTCTTCAGCCATCGAAGCGATGGGAATGAGTCTGCCGTATTCTTCAACCATGAGTGCGGAGGATGACGAGACGGCCGCGAATGCAGAACGTGCCGGCCATGTGTTAGCTGATGCAATTCGCCAGGGAATCCGGCCCACGGACATCCTGACAAGGAAAGCCTTCGAAAACGCGATCGCCGTTGTCATGGCGGTCGGCGGTTCGACCAACGCCGTTCTGCATCTACTGGCAATCGCGCATGCCGCTGGCGTGCCACTGGCTCTTGACGACTTTGAGAGCATTCGCGAACGCGTTCCCGTTCTGTGTGACCTGAAGCCGTCAGGACGCTACGTGGCAACTGATCTACATCAAGCCGGCGGCATTCCACAGGTGATGAAGATTCTGCTCGGGCACGACAGCTTGCACGGCGATGCGCTTACTATCACCGGACAGACTGTGAGCCAGGTACTGCGAGATGTGCCGGCCCAGCCGCGGGGCGATCAGAAAGTAATTCGTGCATGGGAGAATCCACTCTATCCGCAGGGACACCTGGCAATCTTGAAAGGCAATCTGGCAACCGAGGGAGCTGTGGCCAAGATCACCGGCGTTAAGAATCCGAAGATTTCCGGACCGGCCCGCGTCTTCGATTCGGAAGAGAGTTGTCTGAAAGCTATTCTTGCCGGAAACATCAAACCTGGTGACGTAATCGTGATTCGCTATGAAGGACCGAAGGGTGGTCCGGGCATGCGCGAAATGTTGGCTCCGACCTCCGCAATCATTGGCGCGGGTTTAGGTGACTCAGTCGCGTTGATCACCGACGGACGATTTTCCGGCGGGACATACGGGATGGTTGTCGGCCACGTCGCTCCTGAGGCCGCAGTAGGCGGCGGCATAGCGCTGGTCGAAGAAGGCGACTCGATCACTATCGACGCTCAGGCACGTTTACTGCAATTGAACATCTCAGAAGCGGAACTCGAACGTCGGCGGGCGGCATGGAGTCGGCCCCCACCGCGTTACCGGCGGGGCGTACTGGCAAAGTATGCCGGTCTGGTTTCCAGCAGCAGCCTTGGCGCGATTACGGATGGCACAGTTGGCGAAGAAAACATGGGCCGAGTAAGATGAGAAGCGTTCTGCGACGAAAAGAGCGGGGACATCTGGTCCGCAATTGAGCGCGAAGCGCGAGCATTTTGAATGGCCGAACCTTCGCAAGACTTGAGCGGGCTTCGCCCGCTGGCGGACAGGATGTCCGCGCTCCATTAAGGAAATTGAGATGAGCATTGATGATTGGCGTTCGCGAATTGATGGGCTGGACAAACAGTTGCTGCGCCTGCTCAACGAGCGCGCTGGCATTGCTCTGAAGGTTGGCGAGTCGAAGAAGGAGGCGGGCGCATCGCTTTGCGACCACACGCGCGAGCGCGAAGTTATCGAGCGTATGTGTGAGGCCAACGAGGGACCGTTGGACGATCGGGCAATTGTTGAACTCTACCGGGCCATAATTCACGAGTCCCGGCGAATTCAAAATCTGGCAACAGTGCCAAGCCCCGAAGCAACTACGCCTCGTCTTCCCGGACAGAAGAATGCGTCGCTGCGGGTTGCCTTTCAAGGCGCCCGAGGAGCATTCAGTGAAGCAGCCGCGGTCAAACTCCTCGGTGACGACATTACGCTCGTGCCGCGGGAAAACTTCGAATCTCTTTTCAACTCTTTCAACGACCACACGGCCGACTGCATCCTCGCGCCGATAGAGAATAGTCTGGCCGGCTTCGTCCACGCGTGCTACGACCTCCTGCTCGAGAGCAAGCTGTACATTTCAGGTGAAGTCATCATTCCCATCAATCACTATTTGATCGGTTGTCCAGGCGCATCATTTGAAAAGATCGCGACGGTCGAGTCACATCCGGTGGCGCTGGATCAATGTCGCCGTTTTCTCGCGGGCAATCCACAAATTCGTCGCGTTGCCGCCGAAGATACCGCGGGCAGCGTAGCGCGGATCGTCGCGCAGGCTGATCCAACCCGCGCCGCGATCGCCGGCAAACGGGCGGCTGAACAATATGGCGGAGTGATTCTTCGTGAACACCTGGAAGACAGCAGCGAGAATTACACTCGCTTCCTGCTGCTCACGCCATCCGCGGAATTCCCGAAGGAGGCCGACAAACTATCTCTGGTCATCGAGCTTCCGCACCAACCGGGTGCGCTGCACAATGCGCTTGATCCGTTCGCGCGACGAGGCATCGACTTGCTCAAGATCGAAGGTCGTCCGGTCAAGGGCCGTCCCTGGGAATACTGTTTCTATCTGGATTTGCGAAGTTCTCCCGATGACCTTGAATTAACAACCGCGCTGGAAGAACTCCGGGATCGCCGCGTGGAGACCCGAATTCTCGGGGCCTACCGATCGGCGGTAGTGCCGGCGGGTTAATCGAGTCAGAACCGTCCGCGGTAGCGGGCGGTTGATCTGTATTTACCGATGTGTATTCAATTCAGGATCAACCGTCCGCTAACGCAGACGGCTCTGACCACGCTCAGTGCGGACGAGCCGTCCGCGTTCCCGGCATTGAGATATGGTGAAACCCAAAGTCGATGATCCTAATCCTGAGCCCTAACATCAAACCCGAAAGCGAAGTGTACCGGCAGCTAATGGCGCACCTGTCGCGTTTGCCGAACATTCAGTCACGCGTTCATCACGAGCAGGGCGCCGAGCAATCGTTGACCGAGATCTATCTGATCGGAAACACTCTGGCAATCCCGGCTGAGGAAATGAAGGCTCTGCCCGGCGTGGAACGGGTAGTTCGCGTGTCGGAGGAATATCGAGTGCTCGGCCGGCACAAGGACGACGATCGGCCGGCCCACTTCGAATATCAGGGACTGCGTTTTGGCCAGGACACGTTGCATGTCTTTGCCGGGTTGTGTGCGGTCGATACACCCGAGCACGTCGAGACAATGATGCGAGCACTCCGCGATAACGGCCAGGTTTGCACGCGTATGGGCGCTTATAAGCCGCGCACCAGCGCCTACTCTTTCCAGGGATGCGGCAAGGCGTGTCTGCCCTACGTCTTTGATCTGGCGGGAAAGTACGGAATCAAAGTCGTCGCCATGGAGATCACACATGAGCTGCACATTGATGAAATCAACGAAGCGTTGCACCAAACCGGACACCCCACGGGAGTGTTGCTGCAGATTGGCACGCGCAATACACAAAACTTTGAGCTGCTAAAGATAGTAGGACGGCAGCACGACTATCCGGTTTTGCTCAAGCGCGGATTCGGAATAACTTTGAGTGAGTCTCTGCATGCGGCCGAGTACCTGGCCAGTGAAGGCAATCGGAAAGTTATCTTCGGACTCAGGGGTATCAAAACAAATCTTGGCGATCCCCACCGCAACTTCGCCGATTTCGCGCATGTGCCGGTGGTGAAGGCCCTGACGCGCATGCCCGTGTGTGTCGATCCGTCGCACGCGATTGGATCGCGCCACTTTGGACCGGAAGGCATTCTTGATGTAATGCATGTGACCGCGCAGGGTGTCATCGCCGGAGCTAACATGGTGCTGGTGGATTTCCACCCCGCGCCGGGGCAGGCACTGGTCGACGGGCCGCAGGCGTTGCTGTTGGAAGAGCTACCCAGATTCCTCGAAGATGTTCGAATTTCTCGCGAGGCTTACGAGAAGCGTCTGGCGCTTGCTCAACGTTATGTGTCAGCAGAGATCACGTAGCTTTGCAAAAGGAGCGGTCCCTGCGTCCGCTGCGCGGACTGATAAACCTACCTTTCGTGCAAGGCCCGATTCATCTGGAACCTTTGCGCAGTGACGCCATTATTGGTTCATTATAGCCGCTGGCTTACAAACTCGTCACTATCTCTTTCCCACATCAACAGAAACGTAGCGCAGCAACAATCAAGTAACATTTAATCGGCGAATTCATTCGGACGTAACACTGTGTGTGTATCATCACCTCATGATCTCAAGTCAAAGGTTTTTGGTTGGTTCATAAACTAATCAGTTGCTATTGAGGCCGGGCTTTCCAGTATTCACTTTCCAATCGTGACTGCTGGCTTGTCAATTGCTTGTTTCAAAAAGGGGATTCGAATTGATAGTTACAAGGAGGGTTAAATTTTATGGCGACTTTACTTGATGTTGCGCGCCTCGCAGGTGTTTCCACGATGACCGTCTCTCGTGTCGTAAACAACTCCAGGGGCGTTAAATCAGAAACGCGCGCGCGTGTCGAGAGCGCGATTGCTCAACTCGGTTTCGTCCCGGACGCCTTCGGCCGTTTACTGGCTGAGAAGAGACGTGGTGGGACCGTTTCAATATCCGGCGGCGTTTCGGATGGAAATAGCCGCGGTGATAAGCT
>DATNNY010000217.1:0-4720 GCA_035601635.1 Pyrinomonadaceae bacterium | reverse complement strand
GGTCACGCGTCAGCCATAGCGCGATCCGGAATATGCTGGTCGCGTGTGGCATAGCCTCAGCCTCAAACGCCGTCCATTGTTTCTCAACAGTCACCTGAGACTCCCGCGTCGGTGCAATGCCAAACATAAGTTATCTCGGCCCGTAACCTTCGGAATTCCAGCCCCGCCATCGATGTAATACCCATGAGAGTGCGCTTTATTCCCGAATCAGGGGCCAAATATTCGGGCGGGGGAATAACTTCGAATCATCTTGATATTACTTAGCTAATGAGACAACTCTTGAACCGGATGATGAGATTTGGTTCTGATATCGGCGCTGTAGTTTGTGAAGATTGAGAGGGCACAAAGAGATGAAAATCATGATGAGTAGTTTCCTTATTTTCGCGGCAGCGCTCTTGATCGCGGCTACCGTTACTTCAGCAGCCGTCATTCCGGATCCACTTGTTGATTCGCAGCGAACGACCGTCAGAGGCCTGCGAACTGTAGTCCTTGGCGGCGGGTGCTTCTGGGGTCTGCAGGCCGTATTTGAGCATGTCAAGGGAGTTAGTAATGTCACTGCCGGATACTCCGGAGGATCAGCGGAAACCGCTAATTACGAAGCAGTCAGCGATGGCCTCACCGGCCATGCTGAAGCGGTTCGGATTACTTATGATCCATCACAGATTACGTATGGTCAGCTGCTCAAGGTGTTCTTCTCCGTCGCGCATGACCCTACGGGAATAGATCGACAGGAACCAGACATAGGTACGCAGTATCGATCTGTGATCTTCTATTCCAATGAAGGACAACGCCAGATTGCTCAGGCTTACATCAATCAGCTAAATCAAGCCAAAGTCTTTGAGCGGCCTATTGCTACACAGGTCGTCGGCCTCCACAGGTTTTACAAAGCTGAGTCGTACCATCAGGACTTTGCTATCAGTCATCCGGACGATCCGTACATAGTGGTCAATGATCTTCCGAAGGTAGCTAACCTTCGCAAACAAATGCCCAATCTATACGTGCCGAAACGATTTACAGGTACAAGAAGAAATTCTAACCTCTAATACTCGAGGCCAGACTAAGCCAATCGGCATATCGAGCCGAGCTTGCTTTATGTTACTGATACTGACATGAAGATTTATTTCTCAGGTTCAGTCAGTGGCGGACGCGAAGACGTCGGGTTATATCATCAGATCATCCTGCAACTAAAGCAGCACGGGTTGGTCCTCACCGAACATATCGGTGACGAGAGACTGGATGCGCGCGGCGAGCCTGGCCTCGGTGTCGCACAGATCCATGATCGAGACCTGGCATGGCTGAGGCAGGCCGACTGTCTGGTTGCTGAAGTGACAACCCCCAGCTTAGGCGTCGGCTACGAGATTGGGAAGGCCACGGAGTGGGGCAAATCAGTTCTTTGTCTCTTTCGAACCAGGAGTGGGAGCATGCTATCGCCCATGATTGCCGGCAGCAACGGAGCTGTGTTGCGGGAGTATCGAAACGTCGGAGAATTGAAAGAGATATTTGATGAGTTTTTCAAGGCGCGATAACCAACACCTAACATTCGTCTCTCTACAGTGCCAGCAAGAACTCTCTAATGTCATCAGGAATATATCGAGTGACTTCGGGTATTAATCATATGTAAGTTACAGGTTTTCCCGCAGGTCAACGGTCATTTTTTGAAAAGGAGAAGTTCATGAAGAGAATCAAATTGTTATCACTCGGCCTAATCCTTGGGCTGGCCGGGTTCGCATATTCCGCAAGGGCGCAAGAGAGCCAACAAGCACAGGGTGCAGCCAGTTGTTGCGCGGTTGTTGCCGCCTGTTGCGCCACACATGAATCGTGTTGCACGGCTCGTCACGCACGGAAATAGTTGTTTGGAATGCTGCCGTCTGGATTTGAGAACTTCCAATCTGGACGGCAGAATAGTAATTAATGCGAATTGCGATATTCGGCAGCGGCGGTGTAGGAGGATATTTTGGCGGGCGGCTGGCGCTCGCGGGTAATGACGTGACGTTCATTGCTCGCGATGAACAGTTGCGCGCTCTGCGCTCGACTGGTCTTCGCGTTGACAGCATCAAGGGCGACTTCACAGTTTCGCCCGTTCGTGCGACTGATGATCCGGCTCAAGTAAATAATGTCGACGTCGTCATCCTGGGCGTGAAGGCGTGGCAGATTGGCGAGGCGGCCCATGCCATGGCGCCGATGATCGGAGCCAGCACTTTCGTGCTGCCGCTGCAAAACGGCGTCGAAGCATTCGAGCAATTGGCTGCCGTACTGGGAAGAGATCGCGTCCTCGGTGGTTTGTGCAAGATCGTAAGTTATGTTGACGAGCCGGGGCATATTCAACATGCCGGCTTCGAGCCCTTTGTGGCTTTCGGTGAGTGGGACAATCACCTTAGTGATCGCGTCACAGTCTTGCGCGAAACGTTTACTCAAGCAGGTGTGGAGGCGAAGGTCCCGGCTGACATCGAGGCTGCCGTCTGGAACAAGTTCCTCTTCATCGCCGGCTTCAGCGGCGTGGGTGCGGTAACCCAGTCGCCCGCAGGAGTGCTGTGTAGTCTGCCGCAAACCCGTGCGCTGATGGAACAGGCGATGCGGGAGATCTACGAAGTCGCTAAGGCGCGAGGAATTAGGCTGCCTGACGACTCGGTGAATCAGGCACTCGCGAGCTTGGACAGTCTGCCAGAAAACGCCATGTCGTCGATGCAGCGCGACATCATGGCGCATCGCCCTTCGGAGCTTGAATCTCAAAATGGAGCGGTCGCGCGACTTGGGCGAGAAGCTGGAATCGAAACACCTGCTAACAGCTTTCTCTACGCCAGCCTCCTGCCGCTGGAAATGCGGGCTCGTGGCGAACTGCACTTTCCTGAATAGGTCCAACCTTAATAATTCTCACCTGAATACAGAATCATCGTTAGTCAAAAGCTCTCTGGGAATAAATCAACCAGAGCCAGGTATTACCTTGATGGACCGGAGATTAGTTTGTGGCGCTGAGGCGGAAAGGATTTTTTCTTTTGGAACGGCGACTCCGGGGGGAATCAAATCAAATACTAATAAGGAGACCATATGAAAAAGCAAACTCTCAGGAGATTCACAGTGTTGAGTTTTCTGTTAATGCTCACTGCAGTAACTGTTTCCGCTCAATCTGAGCGCATTAGGGTGATCAACATCCCGTTCAGCTTCATCGTAGGACAGAAGACCCTACCGGCTGGCGAGTACACACTCGAGCCCAATAGAAAGGACTCCGACAACGTTTGGCTGGTTCAAAGTAAAGAAGGCCACGCAAGTGCGCTCTTTACAACGAACACGGTGCGAGCCAGCGAAACGCAAGAGGAATCCAGGCTAATCTTCCACAGGTACGGTGGTCAGTACTTCCTCTCGCAGATCTGGACGCCGGGGGGCAATACCGGACGCGAGCTGCTGATGCCCCGCTTGGAAAGTCAGTTGGCGAGGAACAGCATCGGGCGCCAGACAACAATTCTGGCCAGTGGCCCAGCAAGCAGAAATTAACGCTTGTGGGCCAGTGCAAGGAAATGTGGCGCGCGCGCCAGATGCCCCCGCGCTGCAAGTTCCACCCACAGCATTCCAACCGTAAGGAGAAACAAATGAATAGAAGAACCGCAAAGTTATCGTTGGTCATCTCAGCACTAGTACTGCTTGTCGCGAGCATCACGACGGCCGGGACAGCGCGCGGTGTGCGTGGCAATCCTAACGACGAGCCGAAACGCACCGAGCCGGTGAGCGTCGGAGAGGAAGCCCCCGACTTTACCCTGGAAGACATGCAAGGTAATCAGGTATCGCTGTCCGCAACGCGCGGGAAGATGCCGACCGTGCTTGTCTTCTACCGTGGATACTGGTGTCCATTCTGCGCTCATCAATTATCTGAGTTGCGTTCGCTACTGAAGGCCGATGAGCATGTGCGCGTCCTCGCCGTGAGCGTTGACGATCACGAAAAGACGAAGCAATTGACAGAAAAGATTGCCGCCGACGGAAATGGCTCCGTGAACTACACTATGTTGAGCGACCCCGGCCACAAGGTCATCGATGCCTACCGCTTGCATGATCCGGCCTACGACGGAAAGCGATTTGACGGTATTCCGCATCCGGCCGTTTATGTGATCGATAAGAATGGTCGCGTCGCCTGGGCCAAGATCGAGACAGACTATAAGGTACGACCGTCGAATGCGGATATTAGAGTTGCTCTCGAATCATTGAACTAAGGACACATAATGTATCGAACGTTCTTGCTTCTAATTAGCGTGACACTGCTATTGGCTTTTTCAATCGCACCGGGCGGCCCTGCACGGGCGCAGACAACGCCGCCCAAGATCAATGTGAAATTGGTGTTGGCCGGCCAGAGGGTCCAACGGGGCCGCGCAGTAAGCGCGTCCCTTATACTCGAGATCCCATCGGGCTATCACGTTAACGCGCATGACCCGGTCAGCAGATTCGCGCTGCCGACAAAGGTAGAGGTCGAAGTGCCCGGTGGGATTAAGGTTGGTACGATCACGTATCCGAAGGCAACTGTGCGCAAGTTTAGCTTTTCGGGGGACCGCCTCGGAGTTTACGAGAATCGCACGGTGATCAGAATCATCATTAAGGTGCCGCCAAATCAGCCCAGGGGAAATGCCGAGATAAAGGCGCGGCTCAATTATCAAAGTTGCAGCGACGAGGTTTGTTTCCCCCCGATGAAACGCGAGGTCACGGCTTCCTTTACTATCTCTTAGCAAGATGACGCCGG
>DATNNY010000216.1:0-3612 GCA_035601635.1 Pyrinomonadaceae bacterium | reverse complement strand
TGACGGGAAACACAATGGTTTGTATTGGAAGACGGGACGTGGTGAATCCGAAAGCACTATCGGTCCGCATTTGGCCTCCGCCGGTGACACCCAGCCTGCGGGCTCAAACTCAGGAGCCCAGCCGTTTTATGGCTACTATTTCCAGATCCTGACCAAGCAAGGAGAGCACGCAGCAGGGGGAGCGAAGAACTACATCGTCGACGGCAAGATGACCGGCGGCTTTGCCTTCTTGGCCTATCCTGTGGAATACGCAGCCTCGGGAGTGATGACCTTTATTGTCGATCAAGATGGAATTGTCTATCAGAAGGACCTCGGCCCCAATACCGCCAACTTAGCAAAAACCCTTAGCGTGTACGATCCGGACAAGACATGGGAAAAAGTCGAATAAACGATGACAGCACCATTTAGGTTAAGGAAATATGCTTAGGTGGAAACGACGCGGCCATCAACTTACCAGAGATTACGTTGCCAGAAGGAAAACCACAGACCCTACGGCCAAGTTGTTCCAGGCGGCCACCTTCACGTTAGGACTAGTGGTACAAGATCGGGTTAATCAGTGTGATAAGGCCTAGGGCCCCAACCAGGCCATCCGCAAGGGCAGCCACTCTGCGCGACGACAGCCGGCCGAGCGAGAAAATTGCAATGCCGAAACCCACATAAAATCTGCCGAAAGCGGATCAACGTTCTCTTTCCGCCCAGACCGATACAGCGGTATCCCGATTGAAGATCTGGTAGTAGGTCATCAGTTCGCCACCATCGTCAACAATTGAGTCGCAAATAGTAGCGTTAGCAGGAGGAAGCCAGAAAGCAGAATTCATTACATCTCTCGGCACGACTTGGTAAACGGCTCCTGAGGCCATAACCACAATATCTTTATCCACCTTGTTCAATTTGTCTTCCCAACAATCAGCTTCTGATACACTACTCATCGTTATTACAAGCAGAACGATTGCCAGGAGAAATCGTGGCCTTAGATAACTAGCAAGTTTACTGTGCACGAGTCGCTTGCAGGGTTGAAACGTTGCAATCTTCATAACCATGGCTCCTTACCTCCATAGGTTCATCTTGACGATTCGGAATCTTTCCGATCTTGGTAGATTGCCAGAAGGAAAACCACAGACCCTACCGCCAAGTTATTCCAGGCGGCCACCTTCACGTTAAAGTAATGGTACAAGATCGGGTTAATCAGTGTGATAAGGCCTAGGGCCCCAACCAGGCCATCCGCAAGGGCAGCCACTCTGCGCGACGACAGCCGGCAGAGCGAGAAAGTTGCAATGCCGAAACCCAGGATAAGATCCTCCCAAAGCAGTCGAAACACACGTGGATTTAGGAGCACGAGCACGAATGGCGATACTATGAGCCAGAGCCCTAATACTAAATTAAACCGCATCAAATATTTCAATGCGAACACCTCCTTAAAATCGACTTCTGCAAAACAACCCGTTAGTGCCAGTTAAGGCAAACGCCATGCCGTCTCGATGTCTCAGCGATTCCTTAAACGTTTTGAAGAGGGCTGCTGTCGCTATTCCGACCAACGTCCGTATTTAGACACCACCTCGTCTCTTACCCAACGTTGGCAAATCAGTCGGTCATCACCAACCCGCGTGTTTTTTCGCATGTTTGATGGATGCCGGGTTCCCCTCGCCATAAGCTGCATTCAAACTCCCAAACTTTTCTCTGGCATGAATTTGGCGCTGCCCTGAATCCAGAACAGAAAATGAATCAACGTTCTTTCAAACCCACGCTTGGTGGTTTTTAAAGTTCTTTTTGAGAGGAGAGAAAAATGATTGAGACCTTCAAAAAATTGTCGCAGAGGCAAGGCCCCGGGTTGATATTTCTGATCTGCGTCACCCTGTTGAGTGGGTGCGCGGCGTTAGGGTTCAAACAGCCCGAGCCGGTCACAGTAGGTCAAGTTATCGAGATGAGCAAGGAAGGCGTGCCGGCCGAGACCATCGTCAACAAGATGCGTGACTCAGAAGCCGTATACCGCCTCACTGCGGCACAATTGGCGGACCTGCACGATCTGGGCGTAGCCGATCCGGTCCTAGATTATATGCAGCGAACTTATATCGAGGAGGAGCGTCGCGAGCAAAGCCGTCAAGACCAGGACGATTGGGACATGTGGGGACCTCGTTTTTGGTAAGACAGGCGAGGGTGAATCCGAAAGCCCTATGAGCTACGCGAGCTTGGTGCGAGGCTTCGTGAACATCCAGCTGATGATTGACGCCTAACCCTCGGAGCGAATGACTCTCCGCTTCAAGATGGGACCTTGAGTAGTGTCGAAATTTAGACCTCCTCCGATATTTCGACACGGAACCTTCGTCGTGAACATTGAGCCACAACTCATATCATCCGTTGTAAACTCAAATTTCTTTTCTCTCTGTTAGTTAGGCGACCCGCGAAAACCTTTACGGCTCGCTGGCACGTTCCTTGCCATTCTCTTTCTCCAAGAGGGAAGGTGAGAAAAATGAAATCTATGCACTTACTATTGGCGACCGTGCTTCTGACGTTGGCAACTGTGTGGGCTCGAGCAGCGGTTCAAGGTATCGAACAGGCGCTTGTTTCTATAGGGGTCGAGTGTTGCCTGAAGGTTCTAAGGACAAGGAGAAGAGCCTTACCGAATACTATCCCCTCTGTTTGGCCGGATAAGAATCTCCACGGCGGCTTTTGAAGACAAATCTCAGAGAAGTGACGGAGGGGCTATGACTTTCAGGAATAAAATCTACTTTACTATTTTCGCCATCTTAGAGTTTATCGCTGTGTTGTTCTTTCTCGGACTCGTAGCAGCTAGGGCTGCAGAAGCCAGCGACAATGCCAGAGAACAGGAAGTCGTTACGGCACCGGAACCGCATGTTATGAGTCTCGTCTCCTTTGATCCGTGGGTGGTCGAAGGCGAGGTTTTGGGCACGATAGCCGCGTACGTTTATACCGATGTAACCACCGAGAGGCCGGCTGACTATTGGGAGCTTTACGATAAGAACAGCGACCTTCTGGCGGTTCGCTGGTTTGATAGATCCGGCGCCCAAAGGACCGCTGTCGATCGCGGAATTTTGGAAGAGAAAGATAGACTCGAGGGAATTCTCGTCGTCGTCTTAACCGGCGAATCAATATGATGACAGATCTTCCATCGCCATCTACCAGCTACCCGGCTCCAACGCGATCGACACCATGAACCGCGCCGAGCAGTTAATGGAGGATTTGAAACAAAGATTCCCGCAAGACCTCGACTACACGGTTTCGCTCGACACCACCCTCGCGGTGACCGAGGGCATCAACGAGATCGTCCACACGCTCCTGCGCTAAGTTGTCGATCAGTGATTTGAATTGGATGCTCTGAACACGAAGAAACTCCGTGGCGGACAGCTTGGTTTTGCGATATTGGATTTAATGCTAGCATTGTTACCGAACCGCTGTGGCTATCTCATTAACGCCGATTCCAAGGAACTCGCACTTCTGTTCAATCTGAAGAAGCACACCGGTGCAAAGTCGAGCGCTATTCGCGCGAACTCGATGAGTGCCGCAGTGAAAGGCTGCTGGTCGATCTAATGAATTTGAAACAAGGAGTGTGATCTGATCGCTGCCTATGTTGTGCCTTTAGTAAGGAACGCTAAA
>DATNNY010000215.1:0-14319 GCA_035601635.1 Pyrinomonadaceae bacterium | reverse complement strand
CCCGCGGAACAAAGACGACAGCAGAATGACGTCGGCATCGCGATCGCGGAAGCTGCTTTTGTGTATAAGATCGAAGGCGACAAGAAATATCTGGACGCGGCGCGCAAGTATATGGACGCGGCCGTCAGTTATGACATCTGGGGGTATGCCAGCAACAAGCCGAATGTAGATCTGGCCGCGGGTCACCTGCTCTACGGTCTGGCCTGGGGTTATGATCTGCTTTATCACGACCTCAGTGAAAAAGAGCGAGCGCGTTATCGCGAAAAGCTGATCAAGCAAGCGCGTTTAATGGCTGACTATTTCAAACCGAAGTCAGGCCGCACTTTCGCCTATAGCCAGAATCACACTTTCATTCCCATCACCGGCCTGGGTGTCGCTGCCTATGCGCTTTACGACGAAACTCCCGAAGCGCCGGCCTGGGCCAGCCTGACGCGGGCGATCTACGATCGCGTGTTGGCGACGTATTCGCAGGACGGTTATTACTACGAGGGCTTTGAGTACTGGATCTTCTCAACTCCGTGGCTGGTCCATTATCTCGACGCACACTCGCACTCGACCGGCGAGGATCTTTACGACCGCGCCGGGTTTCGTCTGATGCACCAGTACGTCGCGCAATCAATGTTGCCGAACGGGAACTCCGTCTTTGATTTTGGAGATGTCTTCGAAGGATCGCTGACACGCGCAGGCAAAGGCGAGGAGTACCCGCGCACTCATCCGCAGGGACACTTTCATACGAATTACAACTTGCTCTATCGCCTGGCACAACGCTTCCAGAGCGGCGAAGCGCAGGGCGTGGCAGCGTGGCTGAAGCGAATGGGACAAGTTAACGCCGAAGATTTTTGGTCGCTGATGTGGTACGACCCAAACGTCAAAGCTGTCCCGATTGAACGACAATCCACCTGGCACTATTTTCCGGACCACGATGTTTTTTATTGGCGCAGCGATTGGTCGAAACAGGCGACCGCTTTTGCTTTCAAGTGCGGGCCACCCGAGGGCCATCATACTGAGGCTTTGCTGCAACAATTTCCCGACTGGCGTTTGTCTTCCGGCCACGCGCATCCGGACGCGAACAGCTTCATCATTTTTGCGCGCGGCGAGTATCTTACCGGGGATACCGGCTACGCCGGCTTGCCGATGACCGAGCATCACAACACTCTGCTGGTTAATGGCAAAGGCCAGGCAAAAGAAGGCGACGGTCACGACGTGTTTGCCGCAGTGTCCTACGAACTTCTAAATCGCATCCGCATCAGCGAAGTAAAAGTCGAGCAGAACCAGGTCACGGTGCGAGGCGACGGGACTGCGGCCTACGGACCGGATCTCGGTTTGAAGAAGTTTGTGCGCGAGTTTGTTTACCGATCCGGCGCAGGCTTCACCGTTTCTGACGAAGTGGAAACGATAAAGCCCGCGGTCCTGACTCTCCTGGTGCACGCTGACGACCGCATCGAAAAAGAAAGGGGCAATCGATTCAATATCAAAGCCGGCAAAGTGAAACTGTTGATCGATCCTACACTCGAACAATCGAATGAGCAGCCGGCGGCGAAGCAGATTCAGGCCGTGATCGAAACGAACGCGCTCACCGCCCCGGGCCCTCCCGGCGCGGTCGATAAGGGAGAGCGTCAGGCGCGCGGCCAGAAGCTCTTGCTTTCGACTTCTGCGCCCACCACCAGGGCGCGATTCATGATGCGACTGAGTATTGAAGACTGAAAACCGGCAACCAGGTCGGTCGCTGAAGGAGTAGAGCAACTGTGCATTTGAGAAAAGGAAAAACCATCCGAGACTCAGCTCTTGACGTGGGCTTTGCACAAGTCAACGTTCAGCGAAGTCCGCCTGGCGGACGACTGACAGTAGCCCAGCAGTTTACTGCTGGGAACGACGGCGTGAACGATATCAAGTCCGTGGAGCGGACGGCTGACCTTTTGTGCAATATCAAACGCCGCATTCTGGTGCAATTCCAGTCGTCCGGTTCACGGACTCAGCCCGTGAACCTGCGTAATCCCAGCGATGAATCGCTGGGCTATTGTCATTCGTCCGCTATTGCGGACTTTTTGTCCAAGCAGTCTGGCCTAACTACCAAACTAATTGGTGCGCTTCTTTTGCTCCTGGCAACCACCGCTGTATGGGCAGCACCGCGCGTCAAAGTTCTGAAGCTCTCGATCACCAATCCTACAGACGAAACGCGACTACACGAAAACATCGTTATCAACATCGCTGACTTGAAACGCATCGCGCCTGATTTCAAAGCAGGTGATGTGATAGTCACGACCAGCGATGCCAGCACGCTCGCAGAGGACGCGCGGACTTTGCAAACGATCGAATTGCCATCGCAGGCCGACGACCTGGACGGAGACAACAAGTACGATGAGCTTGCCTTTCAGATCGAACTGAATCCAAAGCAGACGCGCATCGTGACGGTAGCCTACGGCGATGCCGCCACCATGCAACGGCTGCGCAGTGTTTACCCGAAGCGTACGGCCGCTAAGTTCACGATGAAGTTTGATGGACTGGGGTGGGAGTCGGAAGCAAATGCCTGGCGAATCTATTTTGACAAGCGTAACGCGATCGATTTCTTCGGCAAGCGCCGGCCGGGCCTTTATCTCGAAATGTTTGGCGCGCCGGAATACGTCTATCATTGGGAGTCACCCCTGGGACGCGATATTTACCGCATCGGCGACGCCATTGGAATCGGCGGAGTCGCCGCGCTGGTTGACGGCAAGGTAGTGAAGGTTTCCGATGTCACCGATCGCAAGTGGCGAATCATCAGCGCCGGTCCCGTGCGAGTGATCGTCGAGCTTACTTACAAAGGTTGGAAGGTCGGCGGCCGCGAGGTAAACCTAACCAGCCGCATGACGCAATGGGCTGGCAAACACGGCTTCGAACATCGCGTCACGGCGGATGGAGCGGATGGGTTGACCTTAGTAACCGGCATCGTCCGCCAACCTGGCTTGGAAGAAAAAGTTTTTACACCAACCGCGAGCGAGCCAGCCCTTGTGCGGGCTTGGTGGGGACATCAAGTCGAAGAAGAAGGCCCGCCCGCAACCGCGATCCACATGCTCCCCGACCAGAATCTCGGGCTGGCGATCATAGCGCCGGGTCGTGAAAGCAAAGTCGTCGCGGATGATCCGCTCAACCTGCTGGTCCAGCCGCAGTTCATCAACGGAAAGGCAAGTTGGTATGTACTCGGCGTCTGGGATCAGGAGAACAGCGACAACTTAACGATCAACTCGGAGAGTGCGGACAGCAGATTCCGCTACGGAACAGTTGTCTTGCCTGAGACGACGCCAAAGACGCTCGATGCTTTCGCCGCGCTCGCGCGCGAGACAAGTCAAAGACTCACGCAACCGGCGCAATTAACACTGCTGTCGAAAAGTGCGACCCCGCAGTCCGCGCCGCCTGACACGCTGCAACCCGCGCGCGCGAAGACTTATGCCGAGGCCGTCGATCTGTTGCGGCAGTCAGCCGAACGCACGGCGACAGAGTGGGAACCGATCCTTTCACAAACTCCGGCTGAAGAGTCCACCAGCAACAAGGGCCCGGGCTTCTTCACTGAGGGCGACAACCAAACCGGCGAATGGAAAGAACAGAAAGGGTTCTTCTGGACCGGCAACTTTTGGGTTGGCGAACTGTGGCAGCTCTACGGAAAAACGAAAGATGAACGCTGGCGCCGACGGGCTGAGCTCTGGAACTCACGATTGCTTGGCAAAGAGATGGCGGAGAACCACGACACCGGATTCCTCAACTTCTACTCGTCAGTCGCAGCCTATCGTCAAACCAAAGATGCGAAGTATCGCGCCGGCGGGCTGCGGGCGGCTGAGCGTTTGAAACAGCTCTACAATCCGACGACTGAGTTGGTGGCCGCATGGGCTGTTAATGGCGACGACACGATTATCGACACCATGATGAATCTCCAAATCTGGTGGTGGGCGGCGCGGGAAACAAACGATCCCCAGTGGCGCGCGCTGGGTTTGAAGCACGCGCTCAAGTCGGCTGACTGGCTGGTTCGTCAAGATGGTTCAGTGGCGCAATCGGTGCATTACAATCCCGGCGACAATCGCCAGGAATTTTATTCCTCGCAGGGAGCAAACGCCTCCCTGAGATTACCGAACACCGCGCGGCCCGGAGAAAAAGTTTTCACGCACACCCACCAGGGCTTTGCCGCGGACACGACCTGGTCACGTGGCGCGGCCTGGGCCCTGTACGGCTTTTCAGTCGCCGCGGCGGAGACTAAAGATCCGCGCCTGCTGGCCACCGCGGAAAAAGTCGCTGGATATCTTTTGCCTCGTCTGCCCGAAGATGGCGTGCCGTGGTACGACTTTGTCGATGAAGGCGTGCATTTTCGTAATCGAGATACTTCGGCCGCGGCCATCATGGCTGGCGGATTGCTTAGCCTGTCGGAACTGACGCCCGATCAAACCCGGGCCGCCGGATATCGTCGAGAAGGCGAGCGGATCGTGCAGTCGCTGATCGATCGATATCTGACACCGGTCGCCGCGGACGACAAATCTCCGCCAGGCATTTTGCGCCACGGCTCGAGCACGCGGCCCAGCGATGTAACTCTGGTCTATGGCAATTATTATTTGCTCGAAGATCTGCTTTGGCTCGAGGGGCATAAGCGGAATTGAGGCGACGTTTAGAAGCGGGCTACCGCCCGCTTGGTCGGGCAGTAGCCCGACTCTAAACCATGAATGGTAAGTAATCAGAAAGAGGGTAATCATGAGTACACAAATGAAAGAAACAAATGACCAATTGATTTTTCGCGGGACCAATCAGCGGAAGGGCAGACATACTTCGATCACACCAGAGAACAGCTCAATGAAGCATCTGGTCTATGGCCGCGTGATTCTCGACGCTGAGGTCCCTCGCGTGACGTTTTCAACCGGAAAACTCGAGTCGGGTTTCATTTGCTTGTCGGGTGAATGCACGATCAAGGCCGACGGCCAGACAAACCAAATCGGCCAATATGATTCGATCTATTTGCCACGCGACACCGAGGTCGAAATAACTACCGAGAGTTCGGTTGACCTGGCCGAATGCTCCGCGGAAGTCGAAAAGAGATATCCGCTTCAGGTAGTGAGATACGCAGACGTCGAAAAAGACAGCTCGCTGAAGTTCAAAACCGGGGGAGCGTCGAATTCGCGGACGGTTAACATTACGCTCGGAAAGAATGTCGAGGCAGGACGCATCCTGGCCGGCTTTACTACCTCTGAACCTGGTCACTGGACTAGTTGGCCGCCGCATGAACACGCCGCGATCCTCGAAGAGCTCTACGTTTACTACGACATGCCGGCGCCCTCGTTCGGGGTGCAATTCGTCTATACAAATCCCGACGAGCCGGAATTCATCGGAGTGGTGCGCGATGGCGACGCGGTAATCATGCCGAAAGGCTTTCATCCGAACGTGTCGGTGCCGGGCCATCCGATCAACTTTGTCTGGATGATGGCGGCGCATCGCGAAGTCGAAGACCGCCAATTCGGAGTGGTGACCGTGCAGCCGGGATTTGATCAGGCCGGCAGCGGACTGGAAGCCAGCCTGAAGAAGTAGCAGCCTTCAGTCTGTGTTTCTCAAAACGAAAGGTAGACGTCGTGTCCAAACTCAACTTGAATGCCCATGACGATAGAATCTTAAACGCAAAGGACGCGGAGGTCTTCGCAAAGGAACGCAAAGGTTTTCCTCAGCGGCCTTTGCGAAAAACTTTGCGTCCTTTGCGTTTGATCAAATCTTCGTCATCACTCACCCTGATTGGACTTGCGTTCCTTCTAATCATGGCAGTAACCGCATCCGCGCAACGGAGACCTTCCGAGGCCACCCGCCCGGTCGTTGTGATGTCGTCACAGTCGCTCGACGATCTGAAGCAGAAACTAAAACCCGGCAATAAGACTGAAGAGTTGATTGACAGCGCCGGCATGGAATTGCGCGTGGCGGTGCAGCACGAAAATAACAAGACCGGCGCCGCCGCCGAATTGCACGACGCTTCGGATGATGTCTATTACGTGCTGGAAGGCGGTGCGACGCTGGTGCTGGGCGGCAAGCTCGAAACTCCCAAAGAGGTTGAGCCCGGTGAATGGCGCAGCCCGCGGATCATCGATGGAAAAACTTTTGAGATTAGCAAAGGCGATCTGGTCGTAGTGCCACGTGGTACGCCGCACCAACGCAGCACTGCCAATAAAGACTTCACCATGATCCTGATCAAGATTTACGAGGATCCGCTGAAACCAGGCGCGCCGAAGCCAACCTCTCTAAGCCAAAAGCCATGAAAGAAGAGATCATCGTCGTCACCCCCGCGAGCGGAAGTCCCTCACCGGCAGGCGCCGGCGCGATTGGCGCTCGGATTGGTCGTCTGCGTTGGTCTATTTGCGCGCTCCTGTTTTTTGCGACCACCATTAACTACATCGATCGACAGGTACTGGGCATTCTGTCCAAAGATCTTCAAGGGGCGCTTCATTGGACCGAGTTCGACTACGGCAATATCGTGGCGGCGTTCAATGCGGCCTATGCGTTGGGCCTGCTCGTGGTGGGGCGGCTGATCGATCGCTTCGGTACCAAGATCGGCTACTCCGCCGCGCTGATTATCTGGAGCGTCGCGGCGATGTCCCATGCGCTGGCCCGCTCGGCTTTTGGTTTTGGGGTCGCCCGGGCCGCGCTGGGTGTCGGCGAGTCAGGAAATTTTCCGGCCGCGATCAAAACGACAGCGGAATGGTTTCCCAAGAAAGAACGGGCGTTCGCGACGGGAATCTTCAATGCCGGCTCGAATGTGGGCGCCATCGTGGCCCCGCTCACCGTTCCCTGGATTGCGATTAACTGGGGTTGGCAGTGGGCTTTTATTCTGACGGGCGCGATTGGGTTGGTGTGGCTCGCCTTCTGGATCCCGCTGTATGCCAGGCCTGAAGCGCACCCGCGCCTTTCGAACGCAGAACTCGCTCACATTCAGAGTGACCCGCCGGATCAAGCCGGCGCCAGGGTCCCCTGGCTGAAGCTAATCCCGCATCGCGAAACATCGGCTTTCGCGATCGGCAAATATATGACCGATCCGATCTGGTGGTTCTATCTCTATTGGATTCCTAACTTCCTCAGGCAAAACCACGGACTGGATCTTTCCACGATCGGTCTGCCTTTGATTGTTATTTATCTTATCGCCGACGTAGGCAGTATCGGCGGCGGCTGGCTGTCTTCGACTCTTATCAAACGTGGCTGGTCAATCAACGCGGCGCGCAAGACCACGATGCTCGTCTGTGCGCTCGCCGTGATTCCGATTATCTTTGCCGCAAATGTGAAGAGTCTCTGGGTTGCGGTCGGCTTGGTAGGGCTGGCCGCCGCGGCACATCAGGGGTGGTCGGCGAATATTTTTACGATGGCCTCTGACATGTTTCCGCGCCGCGCCGTCGGTTCAGTGGTGGGCATCGGCGGCATGGCCGGCGCTTTCAACGGCGCGACCATGGCGGTGATAGTCGGCTACATACTCGAAGTCACGCACAGCAATTACCGGATCCCGTTCCTGATCGCGGGATCGGCATATCTAATCGCGCTGCTGATCATTCATCTGCTGGTTCCAAAGATCGAACCGATCGATTACGCCGATGCGGTCGCAGCCAGACCATTTTCAATCGGCACGATCGTAGGCTTCGGATTCATGGGCAGCATCTTTGGTTCATTCGCCGGCTGGTGCACCGGACTATTGTCCAGAGTGTCAGGCTCTGGTTTGCTGAAGTACATGGCGCTGGGCGCGATGATCGGAGTGGTGACTGGGATCATCAGCGGGATTGTGATTACGAGCTCTGGAGGAAAAGCAAGAGCGTGAAAATGTCTCTAAGACCTTTGGGAGATCCAAATCGAGTTTCCGACGCTACCGCGAAGCCGTTACGAAACCACAGCCCAGGGTTGCCGCGCTTCGCGGCTACCCTGGGTAACGAGATCTATCGCTAACACCCCAACGGGGTTGTGTCGGTTTCTCGGACCAAAGAAACATTGCCCATACGCCAACTTGGCGATTTACCAGGATGTTCGATCCGCATAAGCGACACAACCCCGTTGGGGTTGCGTCCGTTTTGATAAACCGATCCCCGGGTAGCCGCGCGGCGCGGCAACCCTGGGCTGTGTTGCATAACCGCTTCGCGGTGACTGCGGATGGCAGAATCTGAAACTTAATCAGACGTTCCTAAAGTTTATGAGATCGCAATGACCATCCTCGAAACATTCAGACTTGACGGTAAGGTCGCGCTGGTAACCGGCGCTTCGACTGGTCTGGGCCAGGCGATCGCCGTCGCACTGGCGGAAGCCGGTGCTAACGTCGCTTGTCACGGCAACACGCACGCGCCGGATGCGACCTGCGAAGCGATTACCGGAATCGGTCGAGAAGCATTTCCGCTGACGGGAGATTTAAGCAATTCGCAAACGCCGCGACAGTTAATCGACAAAACGATTGCGCACTTCAATCGACTCGATATTCTGGTTAACAATGCCGGCACGATTCGCCGCGCGCCTGCGACCGAATACTCGGAAGAAGATTGGGCGACCGTCATCGAGGTGAATCTTTCCAGCGTCTTTCGCCTGGCTCAGCTAGCCGGTCGCCACATGATTGAACGCGGCGGCGGCAAGATCCTCAATATCGCTTCGCTGCTGTCGTTTCAGGGCGGTGTCACTGTCCCGGCATATGCAGCTTCGAAAGGCGGCGTCGCACAATTGACCAAGGCACTCGCGAACGAATGGGCCGCCCGGGGAATCAACGTCAATGCGATCGCTCCGGGTTACATGCGCACCGACAATACGCGCGCCCTGCAACAGGACGAGACGCGCAACCGGCAGATACTCGAACGGATTCCGGCCGGACGTTGGGGCGAGCCATCTGACCTCAGCGGGGCGGCGGTGTTCCTGTGTTCAGCGGCCAGCGACTATGTGAATGGCCACGTGCTGGTGGTTGATGGTGGTTGGATGGGGAGATGATTTTGGAGTGCGCCGGCAGAGCAACCGGGGTCCCCGGCGCGGCAGCCGCGTTGGGGTGGTCGTAGCGGCGACGGCGCTTTGGATTAGTTCGCGATTGCAAGAGGGGACGTCTTTGCTTCGCTTTGGCGGCCCACTCAAAACAGATGCTCTATTATTAATATGTCACGCTCATTCCTCTTCGTTCTGATCACGATCGCTTTCGCGGGTTCATTATCTGCTTCCCACGCGCAACCGGCCCCCTCACCTGCACCTTCGATCGTGCAAACCTCATCCCTCGATAGAGAGATCACAGACTTCTTCGACAAAGAGATGGCGGCCCATCTCAGCGAGATCAAATCCTACGATCCCGCGCCGGACAAGGTCTTCAATGCCGGCACTACCGGAGAATATACCTGGGGCAGTTTCGCGAATGCGGTGGGCGCGTATGCAGCATTGCGGGCCAAGCGAACACTGGGCGACCGCGATCTCGCGCGCGAGGTGGGCCAGATTGGACTGCTCGAGCACCGCCTGAAAGGAACGCGCTTCTCGCAGTTGTACGGCGTGCAGGCCCTGCGATTTTTTGGCCGCGACTTGAATACAAATCCCGTCTGGCAAAGTCTGAACGAAGGACAGCGGGGGCAGTGGCGCGAGTGGCTCGACGTTTCGGCTTTCTACGATCCTAAAACGCTGCAGGTCATCAAATTGCCGGAAAATTATCTGGGCGTGGCAGCGCGAATCGCCAGCGTTAGTTACCAACTCGGGCTGCTCAAGGATCGGGCGTTGGTCGATGGGGTAATCACCCGCGCCGCGCGGCCTTTTGCGAACGGTGGCATCTATTCGGACGACGCGCCACCGACGGGTCGTTTCGATCGTTACTCGAACGAATACGCACGCTTTGTCTGGGAAGCAGCGGAAGCTGCCGATCGAAAAGACATTCTCGAAGCAGTTCGCCCTTCTTTGAAAGAGCAGATGCGGCTGTGGTGGGACCTGATTTTGCCCGATGGCTATGGCTACGCCTGGGGCCGCAGCATGGGTGTGGTCAGTTATATGGACACGATGGAAATCGTGGGATTCGTCGCGGCCCATCCTGAGTTCCGGCCGGCGCCGCTGGATCAGCTTGCCGGCGCTTACTACCAGGCGTGGCGATGGCTGCGACACGATTACAATGACAAGTCACACGTGCTTTCGGTTTTCGCTTTCGGCCGCGGCAACTATTCCTATATCACGCGCGAGCGCGAGTGGCAGCAAACGATAAATTTTATTGGCAAGGGCGCGCTGGCCCATGCGCGATTCATGGAAGCGCTGAGAGGCGAGCGCGTATCAACCTTTCCGGCTGAAATTGCGCGGCCGGACTTGGCGCGCTTTGTGTTCTTCCGCAAGGGCGATCGTCCCGCCGGAGTCTGGCTGGTGCGACAGGGCCAAGTGTATTTCACCCTTCCGATTACAACCGGCACCAAGCCGGGTGTCGCCGATTATCTACCTGCGCCGCACGGGCTGAATGGATTCGCCAACCCGGTCGAGCAAGTTTACGCGTCGCTGGTCCCGTTCCTGCAACTTGCAGACGGCCGGACGCTGGTCACAACTGATGGCGCAGATGAAATCGAACCTGGAGCTGATGGCAAGTCTCTGCGAGTGGTTTGGCGACGGTGGGCGGTGCTCGATAAGAAGGCGGGTGAATTGATCGATCCGCATATCAGCAGCGAGGTGGTTTGGCGCATCGATGGCTCGACCCTGACCCGTGAAGAAACTTTAAGATCAGCGGAAGACATTACGTTGTACCGTTGGTGGGTTGCGATGCCCAGCACATTTAATCGCAACGTACCGCTAATGGATCCGCAGCGGCAAGATCTACTGATGGACGAGCATTCAAACTTACTGGTTACCGTGAAGGCCGATTGGCCAGTAGGCATTTCGGTTTGGACGCCTGGCGACAGCGCATTTGGCCGTGGGGCGCGCCGACCGGTGCTGCTTCATTTGATTTACGACTCGCCGCACTTGCACCTGCCGGCGCGGCAGGACATGCATTGGCGAATGACCATTAAATTAGAGAAAGTCGGGCCGTAGTTCGATCGCGTCTGGTATGCTGAACGATCAAACTTAGAGAGAAACTAAAATGTCAGCTATCGAACAAATAAAACCACAACACACGGATTGGGACAGCGTGCCGGTCGAACAACTCGAGGAAGGCATCCGGCGGCAAATGATCGTGGGAGAGAACATGATGATCTGCCGTCTCCGCATTGCTCCGAACGTGGTGACTCCGGCGCACGATCACCCTCACGAACAGATGACTTTGGTAGAGCGTGGCCGCGCGCTCTTTACTATTGGCGACGAGGAACGAATCGCGCAGGCCGGCGACGTGCTTCATTTTCCTGCCGGCACCTGGCATGGGGCGACGATGCTGGATGAAGAGGTGATTCTGGTAGACATCTTCTCGCCGATTCGCCAAGATTTCCTGAGTTAGCTGGTGGCGCAGACTTCAATCTGTGATTGGGCCGTGAGGGTTCTGAACAATTTGATAAGATATGCATTGAGCCCGCGAAGCGCGGCGACAGGATAAAGCCTGGGGTGGAGCGAAGCGTAACCCCAGGACCATTTGGAACAAGGAGAGGAGCCCGCGAAGTGACCGACAGCTCCTGATCATCAGTCGATCGGATGTTTTGCTCTATCGCACGCTTCGCGCGCTCGTCCTCTTTTCCTATGTCGGCCTGGGGTTTCGCTTCGCTTCACCCCAGGCTTTATGCTTACACCCGCTTCGCGGGTTTTTCAACGCCCCGCATTAGCCAAGGCATTCCAAAGATCTACGGCCACACTGATGAATCTAACGATCAAATCCAAAGGTAGCTGCCGCTGGGATCTGGTGAGTCTGGGCGAGGTCATGCTTCGTCTGGATCCCGGCCCGGGGCGCGTCCACACGACCCGTAGCTTTCAGGTTTGGGAAGGCGGCGGCGAGTACAACGTCGCGCGCGGTCTGCGTCGTTGCTTCGGCCTGGACACGAGCCTTGTGACCGCCCTGGCGGACAACCCCGTCGGCCGTCTGGTTTCTGATCTGATTTATCAGGGCGGCGTCGACCAGTCACATGTGAAGTGGGTTAAGTACGATGGTGTCGGGCGCACCGTGCGCAACGGCTTGAATTTTACTGAGCGCGGTTTCGGCCCCCGCGCGGCGCTGGGTTGTTCGGATCGCGGCCACACGGCAGTATCACAACTGAAACTCGGCGATATCGATTGGGAAAAGATCTTCGGCGAAGAAGGCGCACGCTGGTTTCATACTGGCGGAATTTTCTGCGCGTTGTCGGAAACCACGCCGCAGGTTGCGCGCGAAGCTATCGAGGCAGCGAAGCGGCACGGCACGATCATTTCGTATGACCTGAACTATCGCGACTCGCTTTGGAAAGGCATCGGCGGCCCGGATCGCGCGCGCGCAGTCAATCGCGAACTGGCGCCGTTGATTGATGTCATGCTGGGTAATGAAGAGGACTTCACCGCGGCGCTGGGCTTCGAAGTTGTGGGTCTGGAAGAGCATCACGGGAAACTCGACGTGGGCAACTTTCAGAAAATGATCGAGCGGGCGACTCAGGAGTTTCCTAACTTTAGAGTCGTCGCCACGACCTTGCGCAATGCAAAGACCGCGACCATCAATGACTGGGGCGCGGTCTGCTTCTGTAAAGGCGAGTTTTATCAGGCGCCGGCTCGTGAGAATTTGGAAGTCTTTGATCGAGTTGGCGGGGGTGACTCGTTTGCTTCGGGATTGATCTATGGTTTTATGACCGGCAAGGGACCGCAATGGGCGGTCGAATGTGGCGCGGCGCATGGGGCCCTGGCGATGACTACGCCCGGGGATACGAGCATGGCTACGCTGGCAGAGGTCGAGAAGGTAATGAAGGGCGGGACCGCGCGCGTTGATCGTTGAGTGCCCAGTCCCATGACCGTATCAGCTAAGGATAAAATTCAACCATGCCTTATCAGGCGTTTGATTTGACGGGCAAGACGGCAGTTGTTATTGGCGGCACTTCCGGCATCGGACGCGCGATTGCGCTCGGTCTGGCGGAAGCCGGGGCCGACGTAGTGCCGACCTCGCGGCGGGTCGAACAGGTGACGAATGCGGCCAGCGAAATTCGCGACCGAGGACGACGTTCGCTGGAAGTTGTTTCTGACGTGAGCGATCGTGCATCGCTGTCTCTTTTACTGGAGAAGTGTGTTGGAGAGTTCGGCAAGGTTGATATCCTCGTCAACTCAGCCGGCAAGACCAGGCGCACGCCCACGATCGATGTCAGCGAAGCAGAGTGGAACGACATCCTCGACACCAACGTGACCGGCACGCTGCGCGCTTGTCAGATTTTCGGCCGCCACATGCTCGATCGTAAGTACGGCCGCATAGTTAACATCGCTTCGCTGTCGACGTTTGTCGCGCTTTATGAAGTCGCAGCGTACTCGGCGAGCAAGGCGGCGGTAGCAATGCTGACAAAATCACTGGCGATTGAGTGGGCGGCGCACGGTGTGAACGTGAATGCCATTGCTCCCGGAGTATTCCGCACCGCGCTCAATCAAAAACTCTTGGATGAGACTGAACGGGGCAGAGAATTTCTTACGCGCACGCCGATGAAGCGCTTTGGCGCAGTCGAAGAGCTGGCCGGCGCAGCCGTCTTTCTTAGTTCGGATGCGGCCAGTTTTATTACCGGTGAAGTCCTGGTGGTTGACGGTGGCTTTCTCGCCAGCGGCGTCAATCAATAGATGTCCGGCAGGCGTTGGTTCTGTGAATATGAGGTCAAGTACCACCCGCGTGAGCGGGTGGGTCAAACACTCAATGTGAAGTTGTCCGTTGGACCCACCTGCTCGCGCAGGTGGCACTGACTTCATTACGCCGTTTGAGTTTTGGCAAAAGAGACTTACCAATGAGCACCGCAACCATTTCAGCAGTAGTCGGGCGCGGCGCGCCCACGTGGTCGCTTTCGCCGGAGGAATTGCGCGTCATCGTTGCCGAAGCCCTCGACGGCATTGAGTTGAGGGAGCGCGTGCTAGCCATCGTTCCCGACAAGACTCGCGACGACAACACCGATCTTCTCTTTCCATTCGCGTCGGAAATCCTGGCACAAAAGAAAGTTGCGCAGTTTGACGTCTTGATCGCGCAAGGCACGCATGGACCGATGACTGAGGCCGAGAAGCTGGAGAAGATCGGCTGGGGCAATATCCCGTTTGGCTCCGTCGGCCACATCTTCGATCATCAATGGAACCGCGACGACGAACTGGTCACCCTGGGTGAGTTGAGCGCCGAACGCATTGCCGAGTTGACTGATGGACTGATGAACGAATCGGTACCGGTGAGGCTGAATGCACTGCTCGCGCCCGGAAAATACGACACGGTGCTGGTCTTTGGGGCCACGATGCCGCACGAGGTCGCGGGCT
>DATNNY010000214.1:0-5750 GCA_035601635.1 Pyrinomonadaceae bacterium | reverse complement strand
AAACCTTTTTGCAGCAGTTCCTCCGAAACCTCGCGCACTGTCGTTTCAAAACCCGCGCTCGCCGCTGTCTGGGCAATGCCGGAGCCCATCAGGCCACAACCGAGCACGCCAACTTTCTTTATTTCCATCTTGAACTCCTCTAATCAAATCGACCCGCAGATTAAGCAAACCACACATGTTGAGGTCGGTACCACCCCGCGTGAGCGGGTGGATCGAACATTTACTATCCCAGGTTGAACGAATGGATCCACCCGCTGACGCTGACCTCATCTCTGGTATTGGTAACTCTCTGCATTCTTATATCGTGGGCGTTGGCTGCGGGCGTTGGACACCGAACTGCTTGCCCTCACTCCAAAACCAATTATCGTAACTCGTCTGCCATTTTTTGAAGTCGTCGATTAGCTTTCGCTGTTCCGCCACACCATCGGGAGTCATTAGGCGTGGCGGCCGCCAATCACTGAGATACTTTCCCGCCCGGCCCAGCAGCGATTTGAGCTCTGCTCGAATGGCATCTGTTTGATCATCAAAGTGTTCAGTCTTATCAAGCTGGGCAATTGCAGGGTTAATTCCGCTGGCATCACCCTTTTTCAAAGCATTGATCGCCGCCACTTCGCCCGCCCCAAACGCACTATTGTTGGCGTCAAAAATAGCAGCCTGCCGATTTCGCGCGGTCAGGTCAGACATCGTCCGCGACCGCAGGCCGGCTTCCGGATTCTGCCGATGAGCCCGTGCTGCCATGAAGAAACATCCGATCACCAGCACCAGCGCCGCAATTTGCAAGACGCGCCAGGCGATGGTTACGCCGGTCGGCGTTCCGGGCCGCTTGTAACTTACCACTGCCGCAAAGGCCGCGCCTGAGATCAGCCCGCCCATATGCGCCGCATTATCGATGATGCCGCGCGCCATAAATCCAATTCCGAGATTCAGCAGGATGATCGGCAACATGCCAGTGCCAAAGGCGCGCTTGAAGCCTTCCGGCAGTTCGTGGCGATACTTAATGCCAAAAACAAAAAGCACTCCGACCAGGCCAAACAGAGCGCCCGATGCTCCCGCCGAAGGGTCGTCGCCGGCCTTGATCAGAAAACTTCCGATCACGCCCGGATGCGAACCGGGGACCACAGTCAGGTAACTCGCCAATACGCCGGCAACCCCGGTCACAACCCAAAACACCACGAACTTTGCCGAGCCATAGAGTTTCTCGACCCAGGGACCGATGACCCAGAGGCTATACATATTGATCAGCACGTGCAGCAAATTGACGTGAATGAAAATTGGCGTGACGAGGCGCCAATATTGATGTCCATGCTGAATCCAGTAATTCGTTTTAGCCCCGAAGGCCAACAGCACTTCTTCCGGGAACTGGCCCCAAAGGACGGAGGTCTGCATCCCGCTGGCTTCCCACATCAACAGGAAGATGAAAAGATTCGCGACCAGAAAAACTATGGTGAAGATGTAGGGGCGCGACAGGACGGCGCGCGCATAACTCATCGCGTAACGCTCGTGCAAGGGCATCGCCGGCGCAGGACCGGTCCGCAACGGCGCCTCACAAACCTGGCAACTGTTTTCACCCGCGCCGATCAGCGCGCCGCAGTTACGGCAGACGCTGGGGCGGCCGGCATAGCTTGGTTGTTTGTCAGGCAAAGTTTTCTTGGGGCCTGAAGCGAGCACGAAATGTTTTCAGTGCCCCGAGATTAGATTTCTCATCCGCTGCCGTCCCCGTAATGTTTAGAGTCGGCGCTTGTGCCGACCGCTTTGGCGAGACAAGTCCGCCTCTATACGAGGACACGAGGGGAATCGATGGGCTGGCCGCGAACTATTTGCCGAGATCATCCAGCAGATTCACCAGATCGTCGGCGTGCTCTTCTTCCATCGCCAGGATACCTTCCATCATGCGCCGCGTGGTCGGGTCGTCATTGCCGAGGTACTGGATTATCTCGCGATAACTGTCGATGGCGATGCGTTCAGCGACCAGATCTTCTTTGATCATATCGAGCAAGGTGTCTCCCTCGACGTATTCGGCATGACTGCGCGACAGCAAACCCTCCGGGTTGAAATTCGGTTCGCCACCTAATTGGACAATGCGCTGCGCGATTAGATCGGCGTGTCCCTGCTCCTCGTTGGCGTGTTGCAGGAATTCCGCCGCGACACTCTCCGCATGGATTCCGGAAGCCATGAAATAGTGCCGCTTGTAGCGCAACACGCAAACGATCTCGGTCGCCAGCGCTTCGTTCAGGACCTTGTTCACCGTCTCTCGATCGGCCTTGTAGCCTTCGGTTACCGCGCCCTTCTCGATGTGTTGACGAGCTCTTTCACGCAGCGTTTTGACGTCGGTCAGAAATGGTTTGTCAGCCACGATTTGACTCTCCTTCAATTCCAGATTTGTGGTAGGAAAGCGAGAATATTACTCGTCCGCGGTAAGGCAGGGCAAGTTGGTTGAAGGACGCGTGGGTTCTACCCCTCCCTCTCGGAGGGGTGTACAGAGGGGTTAGGGGAGGTGCGAAGCTTGACACAGACAAGCCCTCTCCCCCTGCGCTCTCCCAAAGGGCGAGGGAGAAAGACTAAAGCTTTCCCCAGTTCAGTCGCCATTTACTTTACCCGCAAGAGTAATTTCACCAGCCGCGCCGGGATCGTTGACTACTTCCACCGCAGCACGCCACACGAGTGTCTTGATGCGACAAGTGCCGGTGTTATCTTCGCGGCAATAGACAAACGTGAAGGAGGCGTGCACCTCGGCCGTGCCCACTATCGACGCTTTGATTGGAACCCGAATAGGAAGCTGAGGGCCCTTCGTAGATCGAGAAGCATCCTGCTCTGAAATCGACAGCGACGACGTTCCGTTGTCGATTGAGATCTCATAGTGCTGGGGCGCGGTCGGGTTGAGGTGATAACCCGTGGGAAGTTCTATATTGATTAAGAGTGTAGCCTCGCCGGCGCGCAGTTTCTGCAATGGCAGTTTGATCTCTTCTTTGTTCGGTGCTTCGCTATTAGAAGCTGGCTGGATCACAACCGGCGGTTGCAGACCCTTGATCTGAAGGGTCGTTGTTTCTTTAGTTTTCAAATCTACTACGCGAATCGCGTGATTGTTTGTATCCGCGACGTAAAGCTTATTGCCCGCCACCGCCAAACCGCCCGGTTCGTAAAAAGACGGCTTGGCGCCATCAGCCTGGCCCGGCTTCCCGGTGCCAGCGAAACTCTTTACCGAACGCGCCGCCGGATCCAATAACTTGATTTTGTGATTGTAGGTATCTGCAATCAGCAGCTTGTCATTCCAAAGGGCCAGGCCGAGCGGGTGTTGCAGCCTCACGTCGTTACCCGATCCATCCTTATCGCCGAAATCGAACAGGTTCCCGCCAACCAGCGTGCGCACTCTGCCGTCCGGACCAAGATTAATCGCGCGAATGATGTTCGCCTCAGCGTCAGATACATACAAAGTCCGCTTGTCCGTCGCCAGCGCAGATGGTTGTGCGAATCCCGCCTCGTCGACCGACCCATCAATTCGCGCTTCGCGTCCCGTGCCGGCGAAAGTTGAAACTTCCTGCTGGTCGAGATCGAGTTTCCAAATTTGATGCGGTCCGGCCATCGCGATATAGAGCGTCCGACCCACCAATTGCAAATCCCAGGGAGAGTTCAGCGCCACCTGCAGCGCCGGCCCTCTGACGCCGTGCTCGCGCGCTTGCTGACCGGTGCCCGCAATAGTCTTTACGGTTCTTGATTTCAGATCGATCTGGCGGATCAAATGGTTCTCAGTATCCGCGACGTACAGCAGGTCACCGGAAAGCGCCATACCCTGCGGCCGAAAGAACGTGGCCTGATCAAGTGAGCCGTCTCGGGCCCCATGAACTCCGTTACCGATCGTTTCGATTAAAGTGCCGTCATTTTTCGCAATCACGATGCGGTTGTGATCCGAGTCAGCGATGAACAGCCGTTCGCTGTTTTGATCGGCGAGAATTTTTCCGGGAAAAGCCAGCGGCAAGTCGCCAATTTTTGCTCGTTCGAGGACGAACTTAAGCGGCGCTTCGTTCAATTCTCCTCGTTGGCGAAACTCAGCTATCGAGTCGGCAATGGCTTTATCAAGCGCTTCGTATCCACCTTCTCCCGTTAACTTACCAATGATGTAACCGGCCGGATCGATCAGGTAGCGCGTGGGCCAGACGTTGACTGCATAGGAATGCCAGATGGCAAAGTCGGCATCGTTTATGATCGGATGCTCGATCTCGTAACGGAGAACGATGCGGCGAATATTCTCGGTATCTTTTTCGTTTTCAAACTTGGCTGAGTGGACGCCGATAACCACCAGCTCGTTCGAATATTTCTTTTCCAGCTTCTTCAGATCGGGAATGATATGCATGCAGTTGATGCAGCCGTAAGTCCAAAAGTCGAGCAGCACAACTTTGCCTTTCAAGGCCGCGAGCGAAAGAGGCTTGGCAGTATTCAACCAGCCTCGGCCACCGACGAGCTCGGGCGCACGCACTCGGCCACGTTCCTGTACCGGCATTTCAAAACCTTTCCGTGAAGCTAATATTAAGGATTGAGCTTTTGCAGTTGAAGAGCCAATTGAAAGGACTAAAAGGACGAGTCCGATGAACGAAATCAGATGGCGCTTCAAAAGCGAATCAAAAACTGACCAGTTCAACCAGCCTGCGTTAGCAGGCGGCATATTAGTAGCCCCGGGCGTAAGCCCGGGGTACGCGAGAGGCAATAAATTCGTTAGCCCCGCAGGGGCGGCAGAAGTTTCTGTCGCCCTCTTCGAGGGCTCGATCACATTTCGGGCACGGATCCCCGGGCTTACGCCCGGGGCTACACTCTGCCGCCATCTGAGATGGCTCATTGAGAAGTCCTTCCCAAAAGACCCCATAGTTTACTGATAAGAAAACTCACTTCGCTCTAGCTCACCCTTCAAATCATCTTATCCAATTTCTCAACCGCTCTTCTTAGATGTGGGATCGTAATCGACCCGCCCACCACCAGCGCGACGTTGAAAGCGTCCATGAATTGTTCGCGCGTCACGCCGTTCGCGGCGCACTGTTTGACGTGATAGGTGATGCAGTCATCACAACGCAAGACAACTGAGCCAACCAGGCCCATGAGTTCTTTGGTCCGTTTGTCCAGCGCGCCGTCTTCATAGGCCTGAGTATCCAGCGCAAAGAATCGCTTGATGCCGAGGTGGCCGCTGTCCAAAAGCTTCTCGTTCATTTCGCTGCGATAACGATCAAACTCATCCATGGGAATTGCCTTTCACAAAAGTCTTTTTGGGTGCGCTGGAAAATGTACCACAGGGCGAGGGTTTGCCTTAGCCTCAACCTATTGCTGGGACCGCGGACGTCTCGTCCGCTCGGCGGGGACACGATCACGATCTGGGGCGGTGACTAATATGTGGCACTGCGCGCTCAATGCGTACCGGACGTCCGCGCTCTCAGCGAAATAGCCTCTCTCCTAAGCTCGTGATTTTATGCTGCTATCTTTGCCCGGCGGCGGTACAATTCAAAACCAATGAGCGACCCCCTCTCTCAACAAAACACTCGACCGGCGAACCTGCGCGATGCACCGAACGAACCGCAACTTCACGACCTCGTTCCATTCGTGGCTGGCGATCGAATCTTTGCTGTCTTTGCCGAGCAGGTTGAAGGTACAGCCGAAGCCATGATGCCCGCAGCCTGGCCCAACGCACCGCCGGCGGTGCTCGGAGTCGTTTGCATGCGCGGTCGAATGATCACAGTGCTCGATCCCATCGCAGTCTTAAACGGGGAAAC
>DATNNY010000213.1:0-19693 GCA_035601635.1 Pyrinomonadaceae bacterium | reverse complement strand
TTACAATGAGGTCACCTATCTGGAAAGTTTGCGGAAGAAGGGTTCGTCGCTGCTTAAGTTCGCCGCTGACTTTCAACAGTGACACTTTGTTACTCGCTGAACCTTCTTTTTTTCTTGACTTGTCACCCTCAGTTGAGTTCGACCGCCGTTTGATTACACGATTCAACGAGCGCCTTAGCGTTTTCGGGACACCGAAACCAGCGCGACAATAACACCAAGTAAAGCGATAAGCGCACTAAGAACAGGAGTAACAATTCTAACCCCACTCGATTGATTTTTTCCTGTCGTCTTGAATCAATCTCGATACACCGCCTTGCCGGATTCGGTGAGATAGAATTTTCCTTCATAGACACCATTGAATGTTTCGCCTTCGAAGGTTTCGTCCTCCCACCACCAATTTTCGCTGGGTGGTATTTGGATTCCTCGGCGACGGGCCTTTCTAGTTAGCTGGTTAGTCTCTAGTTCCGCCAATTCTAGTTGCATTCTGGAGAGCCGAAATGAATGAACGCTAAGGTTCGGTTGGGGACCTTCCTAAGAGAATCGCCTTTTATCGCAGCAGAAGATGGAAAGTTCATAGAGGCGTTACATCAACTCCCTGCATTACCAGATGAAGGAGAATTGGGAACAGAGAGAAACATAAAGAGTCCGGAAATGAGGAATCACGGCATCCTAGCCCAGGTCTTCGGATAGCATATCGGCCTACTTCATTGCCAAGCTTATTACAGTCATAGGCTCTATTGCGGGAGGCACAAAATTAATTGCCGAATTCGCAAAACTATGGGTAGAGGATCGGAAGGGGCGTATCATAAAAATAAGAAAGGGTGATATTGAGTTAGAGCTACGCGGGGGAATGACCAAAAAGGAAATAGAAGAAAAGATCGGCCAATTTAAGGAAATGTCGAAAGATATTAAAGACGATATCAAGTTAATTGAGCCATAGAAACCTTACAACAACTCGCTGCCGGCGGGCTTCCCCGCCACTGAACTTCACGTCGGGCAGCACTGCACGTGTTGGCGACCTAGCCGGAATTCAGTAAATAGCTATCACGTTGCACAAACCCGAATGGCATACAGCCCAGGAAGAGTACTTACCAATTGTGCTATTGGGTGTTATGCGATAGTCTATACGCATCGTAAGACAAGTTTTCTCGCCCAAGTTTGTCCTCAACTATCGCCCCTATAGCGCGTATTTGTACTGACTCCGCGTCGGTGTTGGCAGGTTAGCCTGCGAACGACTCGACTTGAGTCGGCTGCTGGTACGCATGACGGGGCCGATGAGTGACCTGATGCAACTTGTTGTTTTTCGACTGGACGACCAGCGGTATGGATTACCGTTGGCGGTCGTCGAGCGGATCGTTCGGGCCGCCGAACTGACTCCTTTGCCGAAGGCGCCAGCTATCGTGCTTGGAGCCGTTGACGTCGCAGGCCAGGTTCTGCCGGTACTGAACGTTCGGCAGAGGTTCCGTCTGCCCAACCGCGACCTAAGTCCCGCTCACCAATTTCTAATCGCTCAGACAAGACAACGCCCAGTGGTCCTCGTCATCGATGAGGCTCAGGGAGTTATTGAAGCTCCTGACGTCGACATTGTGGATGCTGCTGAGATCGCTCCGTGCCTCGAGCAGATAACTGGTGTGGTCAAACTCACCGATGGTCTGGCGTTAATTCATGACCTCGACAAGTTTCTTTCGCTGGACGAAGGACGTGCTTTGGACCAGGCGCTGAAGGAGGAAGCTCCTCATGGACCTTAACGAAGTGTCTGACAATTTACAGATCCAATTGCGTGAACTGATTGCGCAACGAATCGGGTTGCATTTTCCACCGGGGCGCTGGAGGGACTTGCAACGCGGTTTGTCGGGCGCGTTCGAGGAATTGGGTTTCGCGGACCTAACCAGTGGAGCTGAGTGGCTGTTGTCGACGCCATTGACCAAAGCCCAGCTCGAGGTACTTGTGAGTCATCTCACCATTGGCGAAACATATTTCTTCCGGGAGACGAAAACCTTTCAGGCCCTGTCAGAGAAGATCATATCGGAGTTGGTCCACTTGCGGCGTAAGGGTAATCGTCGATTGCGCATTTGGAGTGCGGCCTGTTGCACGGGAGAAGAACCCTACTCGATCGCGATAATGTTACAGCAGGCAATCCCCGACCTGGGAGACTGGCATGTAACTATCCTCGCAACTGACATTAATGCACGCTTCCTCCAGCAAGCTGTCGCCGGCGTGTATGGCGAGTGGTCGTTCCGCGGGACCGCAGCCTCCCTTAGGGACCGCTACTTCAAGCGCACGAAAAATGGACGCTACGCAATTCTGCCGGAAATCAAAAACCGCGTGACCTTCGCGCAGGTAAATTTGGTACAAGACCTTTTCCCGTCGCTCACGTCTGAAACCAACGCCATGGATCTTATCTTCTGCCGCAATGTGCTGATGTATTTCTCACCATCACAGGCACAGAAAGTTGTCCATAATTTGCGGCGCGCATTGGTCCATGGTGGCTGGCTGGTCGTTAGCCCGACCGAAGCGTCACATACATTGTTCACCGAGTTTACCCCGGTGAACTTTCCGGGAGTAATTCTTTATCAGAAGGGCCATGTTGATCGCGCGAAAGTACCATCGTCGTTACCGTCGACGGTGACAGAAGGCGCGTCAGGTTTCGCCTCCACATTTGAATTGTCTTTACCTCAGATGCCGTTGGTCACATACCAGTGCGCGCAACCTATGACTGCCCCGGCGAAGAAAGAACCTGGCGTACATGAACAGCGCCATGCCATCGCCCAATCGCTCTACGAATGTGGGCAGTATGCCGAGGTGGTAGACACGCTGCTTTCGTCTACCGATACGAATCCGGCGCCGGATCTAAGGACGTTTTCCATCCTGACGCGTGCTCTGGCTAACCAAGGCAAACTGGCTGAGGCGCTAACGTGGTCCGAGCGATGGGTCAATGCAGACAAGCTTGACGCTTCCAGCCATTACCTGCGGGCGGTAATCCTGCAAGAACTCGGCGACGTCGAGCAGTCACGCCGTTCACTCCAGACGGCGACGTATCTTGACCCCCGGTTTGTCCTTGCCCATTTCGCGTTGGGCAACCTCGCCCGCAGTCTTGGCAACTTTCCTGACGCGAAAAGACACTTTGCCAACGCGTCACACCTGCTGCGTGACCACAAGACTGACGATGTCCTGCCCGAATCGGATGGCTTAACTGCGAACCGCCTTACCGAAATAATCACAACGATCACTGCCATGCAGGTGACGCCATAGCAACCGACGCGAAACAGATCCTTAGTGAGCGTGCCAGGAGTCTGGCGCGGAGAGCCGAGACGCCTATGGTCTTGCAGAATTCTGTTGAGGTGCTGGAGTTTCGTCTGGCTCAGGAAAAGTATGCGGTCGAGAGCCAATACGTACGGGAGATTCATCCGCTGAAGGAGTTGACACCATTGCCGTGCACACCGCCGTTTGTGGTTGGGATTGTCAATGTGCGGGGTCGCCTGGTGCCGGTACTCGATCTCAAGAAGTTTTTGGACTTACCCGAAAAAGGACTGACTGACCTGCACTTCATCATCCTGGTACGCGGCGAAGATTTTGAGGTGGGCGTACTGGCGGATGTCATCGTGGGCGTGCGTTCGATTGCAGTCGACACCTTGCAGCCAACGCTCGGCGCCCTGACGGGCGCTCGCAGTGAGTTCCTGAAAGGCGTGACAGCAGAACGGCTCGTGGTCCTGGACCTGGGCCGGGTCCTGTCCAATAAGAGAATCATCGTGCACGACGAGGTGGAATCGTGAAGCCAAATCAACGGAGGCTCTGATCATGAAATGGAGTGTCGGAACCAAGATGGGCGCGGGGTTCGGCGCGGTGCTGCTGATCTTTGTGATCGTAGGTCTACTTTCCTATCGCAGCACGACGCAACTGATCGGTGCGTCGGAATGGCGGCAGCATACCTATAAAGTGCTGGGCCAACTCGATGCAGTGCTTTCATCATTGCAGGATGTCGAGACCGGTCAACGGGGTTACCTCCTCACCGGAGATGAAAAATACCTCGAACCCTATCAAAACGGGTTGGGCAAGATCGACGCGAGCCTCAAGGAGGTTCGGCGGCTAACGGTGGACAATCCGCGACAACAGAGCCGGCTCGATGCACTAGAGCCGCTGGTTAAAAATCGGCTCGCGTTGGCAAAGGAGACGATCGATGTTCGTCGCGCAGGCTCAGCAGAAGGCGCCGTCCAGATCATCAAGAGTGGCAGGGGTAAGGCGTTTATGGATGAGGTCCGTAAGGTGATAAGCGAAATGAAGAGTGAAGAAGACGAATTACTTCAAACGCGGTCAGCCGAGACGCAAACCAATGCCAACCGAATGCAGTGGACCATCCTAGTGGGGATGCTGGTGGCGCTGATGTTGGGTGCTTTGGCCGGATTTGTCATTACACGCAATATCGCTCGGCCGCTCCAGGAACTCACAACCGTTGCGGAAAGGATCACAGTTGGTGATCTCCAGGCAAATATATCGTCAAACGGACGAGCCGATGAGGTGGGCGTGCTGGCGCAGACATTCGATCGTATGACGTTGTCTTTGCGAACGATGGCAGTCGCGGCGGAGGAGATCGCCGCCGGTGACTTGCGTACGAGCCTCAAGCCCCAATCCGCGAACGATGTGCTGGGCAATGCCTTTGCTAAAATGGTGCAGAATCTTCGCGAACAAACTCTGCAGCTGATCGAAGGCGCCAGTGTGTTGAGTACATCTGCCAGCGAAATTGTTGCCTCTACCACACAACTTGCTTCCAGCGCTACGGAGTCGGCTACGGCGGTGAGCGAGACGACTACCACCGTGGAAGAGGTCCGGCAAACCGCAGAGGTCACCAGCCAGAAAGCCAAAGGCGTTTCCGATAGTGCTCAGAAGGCGGCCGAGATCTCCGACAAGGGCCGTAGATCTGCTGACGCGGCCACCATCGGCATGAATCGGATTCGCCAACAGATGGCTGCGATTTCGGAGAGCATGACGCGCCTAAGCGAGCAGAGCCAAACCATCGGCCAGATCATCGCAACAGTTGAAGACCTGTCAGCCCAGTCGAATCTGTTGGCGGTTAACGCCGCCATTGAGGCGGCGAAGGCCGGCGAGCACGGCAAGGGCTTTGGCGTAGTGGCCCAGGAGGTCAAAAGTCTGTCCGAGCAATCACGCCAGGCAACCAACCAGGTGCGCACGATCTTAAGTGATATTCAAAAGGCCACCACGGCCGCTGTGTTGGCAACGGAGCAAGGCAGCAAGGCTGTGGAAGCGGGCGAAAAACAGACAGGAGATGCAGGTGAATCAATCCAGAAACTAGCCGGGAGTGTGGCTGAAGCGGCGCAGGCTGCTACGCAGATTGCGGCGTCGAGTCAACAGCAGTTGGTGGGGATGGAACAGGTGGCCGTAGCCATGGAAAGTGTCAAGCAGGCAAGCACTCAAAACGTCGCGAGCGCTAGACAACTGGAGACGGCGGCGCGAAACCTGGATGAGCTTGGCCAGCAGCTCAAACATATGGTCGAGCGCTATAAGGTGTGACGAGGGGAAAAGGAGCTGAGTGGTTTTCAGGATTTTTGAGACTGCGCAAATGGGCGAGAATTCAAAGGCATAGCTGAGTACGATGAGTACCAACGAAGACCAATTCCTCCAATCGCTGCGGGCGACGTTCAAGGTGGAAGCCAATGAGCATCTTGAAGCGATAGACGCGGGTCTGCTGGCGTTGGAGAAACCGATCACAGCAGAGGAACAACAACCACTGGTGGAAACTGTGTTCCGCGCTGCGCACAGCCTCAAGGGTGCCGCTCGCGCGGTAAACTTCGTCGAAGTCGAGTCCGTTTGTCAGGTGCTTGAGGACGTGTTCGCAGCCTGGAAGCGACGCGAGAGTATGCCGACTGCGCAAGGGCTGGACGTCGTGCAGCAGGCGCTCGATGCCGTGTCAGTGAATATCTCCGCTCCCCAATCCCAGTCGGATCGGTCGCTCTCCTCTCATGTTCAAGCGTTGCGCAATATAAACCTTACGTCGGTAGTTGCGGCGGAGGAAACCATCAGGGCTGAAACAACTGCGGCGGAATTGGCGCCAGTCTCGTCTTCGGTTGCGATCGACAAAACTCCCGTCATGGAGACGGTACGGATCGGCGTCGCCAAACTGGACGCGCGACTGTTGGAAGCTGAAGAGATGTTAGCCGCGAAATTAGCGACAACCCAGCGGGCCTCAGATCTCCGCCAGTTAGTGGATCGATTGGGCGAGTGGCAGAAAGAGTGGTCGAAAATTCAGCCGCAAGCTCGAGCGCTGCGGCAGTCGCTGGAGCGACCAGCATTACTGCCAGGAGCCGCGTCGAATGCATCACTGAAGGCGCTGGTCGAGTTCTCTGAATGGAACCACGACTACTTTCGATCGCTGGAGAGTAAGGTCGCAACCCTCAGCCGCACGGCCGCTCAGGACAACCTCCTCATTGGGAAGCTGGTGGACGATCTGCTGGAGGATTCCAAGAAGCTACTAATGCTCCCATTGTCGACTCTCAGCGGCTTCTTCCAAAAACTGGTGCGGGATCTCTGCCGTGATCAGGGCAAGCAGGCTGAGCTGGTAATTATTGGAGAGGAGGTCGAAATCGACAAGCGCATCCTCGAAGAAATGAAGGACCCGCTGATTCACATTTTCCGCAACTGCGTCGACCATGGACTGGAAACTCCTGAAAAGCGCGAGCAACAGGGAAAGGAGCCTCGGGCTAAGATCACTCTTGCAGTGTCGCCTTTGAACGGCGACAAAGTTGAACTCGTCATGACTGACGATGGTGCGGGTATTGACATAGAGAGGATCAAAGAGTTTGCCGTTAAGCAGGGAGTTATCTCATTGGAAGACGCCAAGGGATTCAATGACCACGACGCGTTGCAGTTGATCTTTCGCGCCGACGTCTCGACCAGCCCAATCATTACTCAGTTGTCGGGCCGGGGTCTGGGCCTTGCGATCGTTCGCGAGCAGACGGAAAAGCTTGGCGGGCTCGCTTGTGTTGAGAGTGTGCGCCATGGGGGAACAACAATTCGCATCGCCTTACCAATCGCTTTGCGGACCTTTAGAGGAATCCTCGTCGAAGCGGCGAAACAGCTGTTCGTTCTGCCAACTGCTCAGGTGGAACGAGTGATACGCTTCAAGCCAGAGGATGTTGAAACGGTCGAAGGTCGAGAAACCCTGGCCTGGAACGGGCGTGCGGTGTCACTAGCCCGTCTAGCTGACGTGCTGGAGTTGTCAAGTGTTGACCTGAACGGCGACGCGCCTGGAGCAACGCCAGTTGTGATCATTGGCGCAGGTGACAAACAAATAGCTTTCGCAGTGGATGCTGTGCTGGATGAACTAGAGGTGCTGGTTAAGCGATTGGGCAAGCCGCTAGAGCGGGTCCGTAACATCGCCGGCGCCACCGTGCTCGGGTCCGGACGTGTAGCACCAATCCTTAGCGTAGCGGATTTGCTTAAGTCCGCGAAACTGATCGCCGGCAAGGCAACTCGTTTCGCTGAAGCGAAGACGCCCGCGGAGGTGGAAGCTAAATCGATACTGGTGGTCGAAGACTCCATCACGTCACGAATGTTGTTGAAAGGCATCCTGGAGTCTGCCGGCTATCAAGTGAAAACGGCGGTCGATGGTGTCGAGGGATTTACCACACTGCGGACGGCAAGATGCGATCTGGTCGTCTCTGACGTCGAGATGCCACGCATGAACGGATTTGACCTCACGGCAAAGATCCGTGCAGATAAGAAACTTGCGGAACTGCCGGTCATACTAGTGACGGCACTGGAAACACGCGAGGACCGCGAGCGTGGCATCGATGTCGGTGCAAACGCTTATCTGATAAAGAGCAACTTCGATCAGAGCAATCTGCTCGAAGCCGTGCGCTTGCTGACGTGATTGCCGGTGAGCCTAACACGGAGGGGGCATTAGTGGATGACCGACAATAGGATCGACGTTCTAGTGGTGGATGATTCAAAAGTGGCACGGATGCTACTTGTCCAGCTGCTTGAGTCAGACCCCCGGATCCGCGTTATCGACGCTGTCGAAAGCGGTCAGGCTGCTTTGGAGTTCCTCGAAGAGCGGCGGCCCGACGTAGTGCTGATGGACATTCAGATGCCGCGTCTGGATGGTTTTGAAACCACGCGCCGCATCATGGAAACCCAACCGTTACCAATCATCATTTGCACGGCCGTTACTGACCCAAAAGAGGTGGCAACCACCTTTCGTTCAATGGAGGCTGGGGCGGTCGCCTGCCTGGAAAAGCCGGTCGCCCCTGAGCATCCTGAGCATAGAGAGCAGCTCCGCAGTCTACTTGAAACGATCAAATTGATGTCTGAAGTCAAAGTCGTGCGCCGTTGGCCACGATCACGGTCAAATCTGGCGGTGACCCCACCTCGGCCGGCGGTATTTGATCCCAGCCGCAAGGGGATCAGATTGATTGGCATTGGTGCATCCACCGGTGGCCCGCCTGTGCTTCAAACGATCCTGGCCGGTCTGCCGAAAGATTTTGCTGCGCCTATTCTCATCGTGCAGCACATCGCCCGCGGTTTTCTCTCAGGGTTGATCGAATGGTTGAACCAGACCACCGGTTGGCAGGTTCACACAGCGGCCCACAATTGTCTGCCGCTAGCGGGCCATGCCTATCTGGCTCCTGATGATCTTCATATGGGTGTCAGCCGAAGTGGCCGAATCCTGTTGACGCACGAAGAGCCCGAGAATAGCTTGCGACCTGCGGTTTCATTTCTGTTCCGCTCACTGGCGGAGGTCTGCGGACCGGATGCCTTAGGGGTATTGCTCAGCGGCATGGGCAGAGATGGAGCAGCCGAACTAAAACTGATGAAGGACAACGGGGCCACCACCATCGCGCAGGATCGCGAGAGTTCAGTGGTACACGGAATGCCCGGCGAGGCGATCGAATTGGGAGGCGCGACACACGTCCTGCCAGCGGACAAGATCGCGGACACTCTCATTACTCTAGTCAAGCGCAGACAAGCACAAGGGGGAGTTCAAACATGAGCACCGCTGAAAAATCCGGCAGCCCAAGAGTTGAAATACTGATTGTCGAAGACAGCCCCACCCAAGCTCAAAAGCTCCAGTACATTCTCGAGCAGAAGGGATATCCGGTGACCCTGGCGGCTAACGGTGTTTTGGCCCTGGCTGCGGCGCGTCAGAATAAGCCAACCCTAATAATTAGCGACGTGGTGATGCCGGAGATGGATGGCTACGAACTCTGTCGGCAGGTGAAATCGGACCCCGACTTGGCCGATGTTCCGGTGATCCTGGTTACCACGTTGTCCGATCCCCGGGACGTGATCCTCGGACTCGAGTGTCGTGCCGATAACTTTATCCTCAAGCCATACGATGAGCGCTACCTGCTCGGCCGGGTTCAGTTTGTTTTGATCAATCGTGAGATGCGCCAGACAGATCAACCAGGCATGGGCCTGGAGATCTATTTCGAGGGTCAAAGGCACTTCATCACAGCTGACCGGCTCCAGATTCTCAATCTGTTGCTCTCGACTTACGAAGCGGCGATGCGCCGAAATAGAGAATTGAGTCTGGCGCAGGACGCATTACAACAGACAAATTCTGAACTACTACAAAGGACCGCGGAACTAGAGGCCGCAAATAAGGATCTCGAGGCTTTCTCCTATTCTGTCTCACATGACTTGCGCGGGCCGCTCCGGGCTATCAATGGCTTCTCCGCCATACTTCTTGAAGATCACGCAGCGGAATTATCTCCCGATGCTCGTCAGCTCTTGACCACCGTAATAGATACGGCCAAGCAAATGAATGCGTTAATCGAAGATCTGCTTCGCTTCTCCCGGCTGGGCACGCAGTCGCTTTCGAAGAGGCCAGTAAACATCGCGAACCTTGTTCATGAGGTTTTGGACGAACTGGGCCGTGATCGAGAGGGCCGACAGATCGAAATTCAGCTCGGAGACTTGCCTGATTGCGTCGGCGACCACGCTCTAATTAAGCAGGTTTTCGTTAACCTCTTGTCGAACGCGTTCAAGTTCACTGGCCATCGTGAGAAAGCGATGATTGAAATAGGTTGTGCTGAGGATCACGGGTCGAACGTTTATTTCGTACGGGATAACGGCGCGGGATTCGACGTGAGTAAAGCCAGACAATTGTTCGGCGTCTTTCAGCGATTCCATAGTCAGCATGAATTCGAAGGGACAGGTGTCGGACTGTCTATCGTCCAGCGAATAGTCGTTCGTCACGGCGGACGCATCTGGGCTGAGGCGGAGGTAGAAAAAGGGGCCGTTTTCCATTTCATACTGAGCTGACGTGAGAACTTGAGGTTGAATACGATGGCCATCCGATGTAAGGCATACGCGAACCGGTAGTGACAATCTCGAAGCGTTCGCTTCCTGTCTTCGCCGCGCGGAAGATGGAGGTCATGGATCGAGACCTTTATCAGAGTTCCCTGTTGAGACCTACGACGCGGTTCCGAATCACCATTTTAATTGTGCCTCTGCTCAGGTTCAGTCTGTCATTCGATTGATGTAACGTGTACACGCTGTCAGGACAATTGCGTAATGCCCTCAGACTGAAACGGACATCTAATACCTGGTGGAGTGTAAGTTTGGGGGAGTCTCACAGGGGATTTAATGACTACAAGGTCTCTTGGACAGTTTACAAGTATGGCAATAACCGGTTCTGGGATATTCAACTCAAAAGGCTTTGCCTGGAACGCAGTCAGCTAATCTAATCGGTAAAGCTGCTCCTTACAACCTGGAGTTCGTTATAGGCGATTTAGATGAGAATGAATCTATGATTTTCGTAAGACAATTGCTTTTCTGGCAACTAATCTTTCTAAGCAAAGAAAACTATGACTGACACTCTTCACCATTCGAAACAGTTGGGAACAAATGGGTTGCATTGAGAATTCGTGGGGATCAGAGTGAGGCCGTGTTTATCTCACCTTCTCACGACGGCCTCAAGGCACCGGTCCTCCCGATACGCTCCGGCAGGAGGCCGTGCCTAATAGCTCGTCAGAACCGTGCTAGGGCTATTTTCACTCTTTACACATAAGGCCTCAGTCCGAGATCACCACCGTCCTGATATTGCGATTGCTCAGCGATGGCCCTAGCCTGCCAGGAGGGGCACGTTGAATTGGGGTTGAAGATGGGGCTAAGATGGTGGCGCGACGTATTGATACGTAGGCAGTCTAAGCGATGATGACCGCGAGCTTTCACCTACGTTCCTCCGGCGCGAGACGAATAAGCGAGGTACTAAACGAACGAGGAGGAACAAGGTTTGAGCGCTGGTGGTGTGGACTTCCCGGACACTGCGTTAGGTATGCGATTTGTGAAACGGTGCCTGGAGCGATTGCGAACTTCGTAGAGACGTTATGCGGAATGCGATTCCTGTCGAGAGCCCAGTGAAGCTTGACGACCCATTTCACTCTGGGGTTGTCGCCATGACCAAATGGATGTGACCGTGATAGCGGGTCTTTAATGCCTGTCAGAACTAAGGCACAATGGGGTGCTGAGGGTGTAGAGAGTGTAAACGGTGTAAAACCTCGGCCGGGCTGGATCTTCAACAAAATGCAGAATTGTGCGAAGACATTAGAGAAGTGTTGATCGCGTCCGAGTCCTACCTGCGGAGCCAATTTCCTGGGAAAAAACGCATACGGCTAGATTTCCCTCTATGTCCGCTGAAAGCAAGACAGTTTCAAAGGTGGTCCAGAGGGTTGCAAAGGCGCGCTCAGCCTTGGCTATGAGCGTCAATACACCACAAGATACGCTCGTTCAGTTGAGCCCAACAACCAGATCTCAAACAGATCTCCTACAATTAATCTAAGTCGTTTGGCGTTTAGTAGCCGAGACTTGCCTTAGCCATGACTCGTTTGTTATTGCTGATCGACGATTTACATTCTTCAGTAGGCTTAGACCGTTCATCGTTTCTGACTTGTTACATTTTCGTAGCCCTTCCGCCGGGCCACGATGCGATAGTCGAAGGTTATGTTCGATCTCCCGCCTGTCAACTCGCGAACTTCGAAACCAGTTGCCGTCTTGATGGCAACATATAATCCGTTACAGTTACCGTTCGGAGTAAGAAACACATGGTAAGTAGTGTTTGTGTTTACAGTCTGGGCAAACAAAGAATCCAATTGGACGCTTGCAACACCGTTATTGAGCTTAGCGCTGCCAAAGTCCTCAAACCAGTTACCGGTACTCTCGACCGCATAAAGCGCTACCTCGCGGTTGTCGGACAAAATCACCACCGCCGATTTTGTTCCCGTAGCAACGAAGTCGCCATCGATTCTCAGGTTGCCGTTAACTTCCAGCTTCTGTGTGGGAGTTGTGGTTCCTATGCCGACGTTGCCGGTTGACTCGACCACTAGACGTTCTGTACCGGCAGTAACGTCGTTCAAAGAGAGTCGTGGATTTGAGCCGGCTACGTTCAGAAGCGAAAACGACTTGGCACTTGTAGTGTTGTCGATCTGAATTCCGGGCGCGCCGGCGGCGCTGGACAGGTGGAGCAAATTGCCGGGTGCTGTTGTGCCGATTCCCACATTTCCGGAAGGGTTCAATGTCAGCACGGCCGGCCCTGGACCTTCCGCCGGTACGAAGTCCAAGCGGCTGTCCGGTTGAATGATCTGAGTCCACGCGGCCCCACTTAGATTCATTATGAAAGCCGGTCGGCCGCCATCATTACGGAAGAGCCGCAGATTGCCATTGTTGACCTCGAGCTTTTGAGTGGGCGTTTGCGTCCCAATGCCCACACTGCCCGGGTTGACGAGGACGTCACCGTTGCCGGCAATGATCAAACGATTGCGCAAATCGCCGGGTGAGATACTTTCGTCATCCTTGCGAAATACCAGAGCGCCCGGGTAAACGTTGCTGCCGTGAAAAATCCCGTATGAATAATTCTCCGCCGGATTCGTTGCTTTGAGCCTGATTCCCACGACGGTACCGGACACGCTGTCGAACGATACGTTCGATCCAAGTTCGAGGAAGCGATTCACGGTATTGGTCGCTACCACAGAACCTCCCGTTGTCGAGTTGCCGACGTTGACATTGTTGGTAAAGCTCTTGTTGCCCGAGACCGTTTGAATCGTAGAAAGATCTACAAAGTTTTGAGTCGACGAGCCGGTGCCGCCATTGGTTACGGGAACCACGCCGAGTCTGGCGTTATCGAGCGTACCGGTCGTGACGTTGCTCGCGTTGAGATTGGTTAGGTTCGCGCCGTTTGCGCTAAATGAATTTGCTACGCTGAGATTGCCCGGGACCTGAACCGTGATCGCGTTCGTTCCCAGAACCATAGTGTCGCTTGTAGTCACTTGAGCACCCGAACCGATGGCTGTGGCGTTAGTAATTCCCGGTGCGCCATTTGACGCGAAGCCGATGAAGGTGTTGTTGTTCTCGGTCGTGTTGGATTGACCTGCACCACTCCCTACCATCGTATTGTTGCTACCAGTAAGATTGTTAGCCGCCACCCCGAATCCCACGAAGGTATTATTATTGCCGGAGACATTAGAAATGCCGGCCTGAGTCCCGACGAATGAGTTCTGATTGCCGCCGTTGTTATCTTTGCCGGCCTGTCGCCCCAAGAAGGCGTTGTTTGAACCTGCCGAATTACTTCTCCCAGCTTCCAGGCCGACAAAGATATTGTAAGTGCCAATAGTTCCATTTCCCGCCGCAAGACCCACTCGCGTGTTGCCTAAGGTCGTGCTGAACGCGGAACTGCCGCCAATTGTGTATTCGGTATCAGCATTGATGTTGTTGGCTGACAGCGTACCGGCGGCAGTGCCGTTGCCGGAGATGTTGAAATTGCTCGACGCTTGTTGCGCCATGGTGTTCTGAATATAGTTGCTACTGCCGGCGGGGACCGAGCCGGTAAAAGTACCGCTGACATTCAGGTTGCCTGGAACTTGAACTGTTACGACATTGGTACCCAACACCATTGTGTCGCTCGTGTTCACGGTGGCGTTTGCTCCAATCGCGGTCGCGTTGGAGATGCCGGCCGCGCCGTTGGCTTGAGCGCCTATGAACGTGTTGCTGCTTTCGGTGGTGTTTGAAGTTCCCGCATTTTGTCCCACAAACGTATTAGCGTTCCCGGTTGTGTTTGCTGAACCTGCACCTTGTCCATAGAAAGCGTTGCCGCTACCAGTGCTGTTGTTAACGCCAGCGATACCTCCAAAGAAGGCGTTGAAGGTACCCGATCCATTACTCTGGCCCGCCCCGCTTCCAAAGAAGGAGTTATTGTCGCCTGTGCTGTTTCTTCCAGCCTGAAATCCGAAGAATGAATTGTGCTCGCCCGTGGAATTGCTGAGGCCGGCAAAAGTTCCGAAGATCGAATTGAAACGTGCCGTAGTATTGGCAGCACCGGCGCTGTTTCCGAAAAACGCATTATTGTTACCTATGGTATTCGCCTGCCCCGCGCTCTCCCCGAAAAACGAGTTGTTATTGCCAGAGGTGTTGCCATTGCCTGCTTGCTGTCCGAAGAAAGAGTTGGAAAAGCCTGTCGTATTCGACTTTCCGGCCACAGATCCGAAGAATGAGTTCCCTCCGCCTGTAGTATTCGCCTCGCCGGTCCTGTTTCCGAAGAAGGCGTTCTCGCCACCCGTCGTATTCGCGTTGCCGGTGTTGAAACCGAAGAACGAATTCGCGGTCCCGCTGGTATTCGATAGTCCCGACGTCCAGCCAAAGAAAGAATTCGTACTGCCTGAAGTGTTACTACGACCAGCAAGATTTCCAAAAAAGGAATTGCCGTCACCGGTCGTATTTGCCTCACCCGCAAACGCGCCAAAGAATGAGTTGCCGCTGCCAGTTGCATTTGCATTGCCCGCAGCAACACCTACAAACATGTTACTTGCACCCGCAGTGCTTAATACGCGCTGGCCGCCGAGGCGGTATTCGGTCGCCGCGTTCAAGAAGTTGGCAGAAACAGTCCCGCCTACCGTGCCGTCACCGCTAATATTGAAATTGCTCGCTGCCTGTTGAGTAGTTGTATTCTGAATGTAGTTTCCACTTCCGGCTGGGATAGATCCGGTAAATGTCCCGTTGACATTGAGATTGCCTGGCACCTGAACTGTAACGGCGTTCGTGCCCAGGACCATCGTGTTGCTGGTTGTTACCATCGCGTTCGCGCCGACCGCGGTTGCGTTCGAAATCCCGGCGGCGCCGTTGGCTTGAACTCCGATAAACGTATTTTGGTTTTCAGTCGTATTCGATGCGCCTGAGTTCTGTCCCACAAACGTGTTGCCGGCGCCGGTGGTATTGTTGAATCCTGCGTTATCTCCCACCAGCACGTTGCTGCTTCCAGTCGTGTTGGCTTGGCCCGACTGATTTCCTAAGAATGAATTACGAACTCCGGTTGTATTACTGAAGCCCGATTGTGTGCCGAAGAAAGAATTAAAGCCTCCTGCGGTATTGAAGGTGCCGGCCAGGGCGCCAACAAAAGAATTCCTCACTCCGGTCGAGTTGTTGGTGCCTGCCGCCGATCCAAAGAAGGCATTGATCTGTCCCGTTGTGTTTGCTTGGCCAGCTCCCTGACCAAAGAAAGCGTTGAGACTGCCAGTCGTGTTGGCGCTGCCCGCATTAAATCCAAAGAAGGCATTGTTTGATCCCGTGTTGACGTTTCCCGCAGCTATTCCCGCGAAGAGGTTTGATGCTCCGGTGTTGTGCAAGATCCGTAAGCCGCCGATGTTGTATTGCGTGTTTGTATTCACCGCGTTGCTGAAGGTCTTATTGCCCGCGATCGTTTGATTGCTGGAGAGGTCAACAAAGTTTTGAGTTGACGAACCCGTGCCGCCATTGGCAATTGGTACAACCCCCGAAAGAGAAACGTTGGGATTCTGTCCGCCGCTGGAATTTAGCGGGCCGTTCGCGCTAACCGATAGCACGCCGGTACTCGAGATCACATTTGACCCGTCTATGTTGATACCGTTGCCGGCGCTATATCCTGCCGCGGCGTTCGAAGGAACATTCTTAAGTTGAGTCCAATCTACCGGATTACTCGGAGCGTTCAGCGTACCCGCACTGCTCAACCGGTTCGCAAGATCCGCGTCGATCGTCTTCCAAGTGGTGCCATCATATTGCCTGAAAACATGTGAAGTTGTATTGAAGTAAATCTGGCCACCCGTCGGCGAGATGATGTCCGAATCCTGAGCCGCCGATACCACGCCTTTTGCAGCATCGGCGTTAACCGCGTTGGCAACGGCACTGGTCACTCTGTTACCTGCTATCGTTGCGTTTGCTAGATCACCATTAACCTGATTGCCGTTGATGGTTGCGCTATTGGCTAACGCATTCGCCGTAGAAGCGATCATGGCGTTCGCCGCGTTGACCGCATTAGTCGCTTGATCAGCAGTGGCGATATGATTGAGACTAATCTCAAGGATTGCTTCATGGCTGGTTGTCTGGTTCTCTTTGCTGTTGAAAACCACGTTGAGACCTGTCGGAGCAGCGACAAGCGCAACACCATTGTTGACGTGAACCCCATCGAGCCAGTCCTTTACCATCGAAGTTACGTCTATCGTTATCCATCGGTCTTGCTGAGTCGCATCGACGGAAACAGAAGTCAAAAGGCTCCCGATAGGGGGCGCCGTATTCTGCGTAATTGAGGCCTCGTCCCAAGCGCCGGACACTCGATACACTTCCAGATTGCCGGGCGTGTTGACCGCGCTTAAGTACAATTTGAGTGTTGCTTTTTCGATTTGGGCCCCAGTCGTGCCGGTGGGGAGATTCGGTGTTAACTTGAATTTGAAAAAACCGCGGAAGGTTGTCCCCGAAATCTGTACTGAGACCCGCGAACCAAAGTTTTGATTTGCCGCGTTAGCCGCAGTTTGAGCGTCATCCGTGAGCGTTGCTCGCTGTCCTGCCGTGACGATGGGCGACAGCAGCGCTAATAGTAATGAGCACAAGACAGTCGGAATGCGAATGCAGTGAACAGCAACTGATTGCAGCGAAGACCCTTCGAGGTCCTTAGATGTGGCAGTGAGAAACATGACGATCTCCTTTCAAATGAGAATGAGCGAGGATGGGTTTGTGCAGAGGGGTCTCTGCTGACTATTTAATGAGAAGCGAACGAACGAATAATCCACCCGTCGTCAATCTCTGTCAAGCTCTTTACGGAGAGAGAAAAAGCGTAGGTAATTAGTAGTCTGCCGGTCGCTTCAAACGGGCCTTGGCTTGTTATGCAACGATCTCGATTTACATCCGTAATATGCATCCTTGATCTGCGTGCTGCGCGAGCTTGAAGGGATAGCCGCTGTCCGCGGCTATCCCCTCAAGCTCAGAACAGACAACGGTCCGGAGTTCATCGCGCTGGCCCTGGCTGAATGGGCTGAGCAGCATGGCGTAGCGCTCGAGTTCATCAAACCGGGCAAACCGATGCAGAATGGTTTCATTGAAAGATTCAATCGCAGCTACCGCCAGGCGGTGCTCGACATGTATGTGTTCCAGACTTTGAATGAGGTGCGTGAACAAACCGAAATGTGGCTCAAGGAGTACAACGAGGAACGGCCACACGACTCTCTGGGAGACATGACGCCCAGAGAATTTCTATTAACCCAAAATCCGGAAGTCTCTACTTGTGGGTGGACATAAACGCGGGATACTTACAGGCACCGCCGCTCAAGGCGACGACACTCCGTCAACTCTAGCAGACTTTCTGCCTGCTCAAACCTACAAGCGGAAAGGGTGGGTTCGTAAACCCGGTGATCGATCCGTTTGGTTTTAGTTATCTTGGTTTCATAGCAATCTTCGAGTCACATCCTGAAGGACGGCCAAAACTAAGGAAAGAGTGTCATTTTGAAAAAATGACAGCCTTGGCCTTGTCATCCAAATAATTAAGGAGCCCTTCTCTATCCCCGTCTACGTGAAAGCTAATAAGGTTCATAATATCGTCATCGTCCAGAACTAAAATGAGTTTATCGGGGAATCTATCCTGTTGATCTTTTAGACATTTCTTTTTGTTCTCAATCGATCTACACACTATTATGCCCACTTGCCCGATCTTGTGTTGTAAGCGATCAGCGAGTTGCGCAAATTCACCATTCTTTAGGTCCTCCTTATAGTTCTTACATTCGAAAAGAATGTATGGACACTTGAGCTTGTGCCGCTCTGAAAGATGCCAAAAGAATCCCTCGGTGGCGCCGTTGGTCAACACGAAATCAACTCGTCTTCGTCCTTCATTGATTTCTTCTTGAGGTTTTAGGTTTCTCAGATCACCATTGAAGATCCGAGAAACGAGAAGCGCAATTACGGTCTCGTAATCATTAGCGTTTGAGCCGGCGTTTCCAGTCGCAATCCTCGTCAAGCACTGTTGAAGAAGTTGCTCGAAGGATAAAGAAGGAGGATTCGGAACACACTCCTTGTAATTACCATCAACGTGCAGCAGGGTTGGCTCACCTTGAATGACTCGTTTGGGAGTTGTTTCCAACGGGTCCGCCATCGTGGTATCGATAATCTCAGCAGCTTCAATTAGTCTTGCATTGAGTATTCTACTCAGCGGAACGTTCTTTCTTTTCTTAAAGAGCTTTGCCTGATTGCCAGGTGCTTTGATTGATTTGTAAAAATCAAATCCGCACGATAAAAACATGTCTTTCATCTCCGGCTCGTAGTACTCTCTATAAAATGTCTTAAACTTCTTGTTTTTCCCGATGTACCAACCGTCGGAGACTCTATTGTTGTCAGTACAGCGGGCACGTTGATCTGTGTCGCCGAATTGTGAGTACCAGAGGACGTACCCACTCGGCTTAAGGCGTTGGTGGCACTGCATGAGAACGAGCCATCTTTCTGCTGGCACTGGCATAACGGTTAGAACATTGACAAGAATAATAAGGTCAAATTCCTCTTTGGACTTAAGGAACTCTTGTGGAAATATATACTCCTTGAAATTCTTAGAATGCTCATCCGCTTGTGCAAAGAGTTTCTTGGCATGTCTTGACGAATTCTTTAAACCCTCATACTCAACTGCATAGACGATATGACCTCTATCTAAGAAGTAAATTGAGTTCCTCAACTTGCCAGCGCCGAAATCGAGAACTTTGATTTTCCTCGTCTTTGGAAACTCTTTAAGGACCTCTTCGAATACCTTGCTCAAAGTTGATTCCGGCGTGTCGAAAGATGGTGCAGACCCGGTAACATCAATATAGATTTCTGTTAGCAGACGCCTGTCATCGTCGTCTAGCCCCGATGGGACCCTAAACGGGTATAGCGGTTTTTCCCACACTCTGTGCTTCGCCCAGACTTGCTTTCGCATTGCTTCCCCTCCGAAGTATTGTCGATCTTGGAATTGAGAGTCCTTTAGGGACCTTCAATTGCTATGCTTCTCTGACCATCTCGTTCATGCGTTTCAGTCCTTAGTGAATAGGCATGCGCCTGCTGCCGTGTCAGCATCAACGACCGACATTCAACTTCCAACCTGGCATACCGCCGCAACATTCTTGCCTCGTTACGGTGTCAATATTTCGCGTCGTCGAGGTTGCCTTCTTTGAAACTGTGCGCGGCGAAGGTGGAAGCTTATCTGGACACCATTCTCAATTAGCGGTCAGAGATTAGACGAGCACTATTGGACGGCCGGTGCGTGATGATTCGTAAATGGCCTTTGCAAGTTCCAAAGATCGTCGGCCTTCATGTCCATCACAAAGGGGTCTGCCATTGGTTGCGATTGCGTGGAGGAAGTCTTCCAGAATCCGCTGATGGCCGCGCACATCTGAAACCACCGGCGAGGTGGCGCTTAGGTTAG
>DATNNY010000212.1:0-6240 GCA_035601635.1 Pyrinomonadaceae bacterium | reverse complement strand
AGCCAGTACAGCAGTCAGGCCGTACGCAAACCCTTGAGTGTGATCGGAGCTAATTTGAGCATGAGTGCGCAAGGAAACTGCTATGATAATGCGAAGGCTGAAGCGTTCTTCAGCACGTTAAAAACGGAATGTTTTCCACCTGACCAGCTCTTTGGCTCCAAGGCGTTGGCTCGCCGCGAGATCTTCGAATACATCGAAGTTTATTACAACAATCGGCGTCTGCACAGCGCGCTTGGTTATCAGACGCCACGCCAGTTTGAAGTCGGCTATAGTGAAAGAAAAAACGACTTTTTCGAAGGAAAAGTGTCAGCTACTCTTTTTCAGAATGCGTAACGTAGTTCAAGAGAGCAAACGGAATAAATGGAGGGTAGCCCGTAGGGAGGCGCCGTTTATGCCGGCTTGCGACCTTGAATGCAGTGCAGCATTCTGATCTGTAACAAACCGCATTAGTTAACCAAATTTCCGTGTCCGTTTTATCGGGGGAAGTACAAATAACTAAGCAGCGGCATGCGCGACCGAATCTCACGGATGAGCTGGTTTTGGTGGCCGATATGAAGGGCCAGATATCTCTTTTTAAATTCGAGCGTGAAGATAAACAGATACGCAAAGGTCTGGTGTTTAACGAATGACTGCGAATCAGGACGTCACCGAGGAGGGCGAGATCACGAATAAAGGCCGCTAAAAATTTCAGCGCCCGAGGTCATGCCAGCTCTCAATCGATCGGCGGTGTTAGGAGCGCTAACAAATCGAGAAGGATAGATATTTTATTGGATCAGCGACTGACCATATTTGAACAGGAAGAGGCCTGGAGGTAGACGGTAGCGAATGATAACGTCCTTTCTGCATCGTAATTCAGAACGGTCCTGTTTCCCGCGGGCGATACAATCGCAGTCAAGCGCCCCGTCGCATCGAATTCTCTGGTTTCGTAGCTTCCGTCCGGGTAAATCTTTTGAACTACGAGTTTCTGAGCGTCTCTGATAAAGCTGATGTTGCATGAATGGTAACCTTCGTCTGAGCTGCGTCCTCATTGGCGCTCTCGTTTCCGGATGCGCTCACACCGTCAAGATTTCTTATCCATCAGAATCGGAGATTCATCCGGAATTCGACAAGCCGTATACGATCTGGCAGGGAGAGCGCGCACAAGTGAATTGGACGCCCTCTTTAAATGCGGAGTCGTCCAAATATTTGGCCAAGTACGATCAGGTCCTGCTCGCAAACTCAATCCATGAGAAGGGTCTCCGCGACGAATATAAAATCGCAGGGAAGGGTACACCCCTGGTTGTCTACACGAAAAACCGCCATAGTACACCGAAAGAGCAACACTATCCGTCAAGCGGCATCGTGCTTGGAATAACTGCCGTTAAAGAAGCTCGCCCAGGGCAAGTACCATTGCTTAAACTCTATGATTCGTTCGACCCGGTCGTTGTGCGATCCGCTGTCGGCCCGGATCCGATTGCAGCCAATTACACGGCTACTCTAGCAGTATTGTATTCACACACCCGAAAAGTGGCCGGAAGCTCATTCGCATCGTTCATAAGACCTGACAATCCAAGATTCGCGACCGGCATTTATCTGATACACCCTTATGATCCGAATAAGATTCCCATCCTATTCATTCATGGCCTGCTTTCTTCTCCAATTTCGTGGCAGAACTTGACCAATGAACTGTGCTCGGACCCGAAAATCCTCGAACACTACCAACCGTGGTTTTTCCTTTATCCGACCGGCCAACCAGTCTTAGAAAGCGCAGCGCAACTGCGCGAAGACCTGCAGACAACGCAACGCTTATTCGATCCAAAAGGCAGCGCGATTGCCTCGCATCACGTCGTGGTTATCGCTCATAGCATGGGAGGACTGCTGGCGCATACTTTGGTGTCAGACTCACGCGACGCTCTTTGGAACGTGTTCGCGACTAAGCCGGTAAACAGCTTGACCCTTTCCGTTGACGAAAAGGATGTAATCCTGCAATATTTCTTCTTTCGACACCAGGCCTCTATCGATCGGGTTATCTTTCTTTGCGTCCCCCATCGAGGCAGCTCGCTTGCAGGTGGCATCGTTGGCAGCGTTGGTAACAGACTCATCCGCCATTCCAAAAGCCCTGCCCGCGCGATGAAAGAATTGGCCGCAGAATACCCGGGTATTTTGGACCCCTACTTCGCTCGAGTGAATGCGCGCGGCGGCCCAACCAGTCTGTTTTCGCTGGCGCCAAATCCTTTATTGAGCGGTCTTGCCGCGTTACCGATTAAGGTTCCATTTCACAGCATCATCGGAAACCTCGGAGTAGACCAGGGACCTGACAGCTCAGATGGACTCGTCAGCTATAGAAGTTCCCATTTGGAAGGAGCCGAATCAGAAAAGATCATTCCGGCAGGTCACTACCTAATGGCGAATCCAGAAACCGTCGCCGAGATCAAACGCATTTTGGAAGAGAATATCGCGCAAAGGGCTAGGCGATAGAATTGTTGGCCGATCGGATCTTTCCGCGCTTCATTTTTCCCGCATCAACCAATCGAACAAGCGTGATAGACGGATCTTAGCGAATCGTTGAAGTATTCCGCTTTAGTTTCGTTCCGGCTTCCCGAATTATGTAGAGCGTGAAGACCACTATCCAGCATCCGATCTTTGGCCGGATCGAGTACGACGACGCGACCCTCGGGTCATGGTCCAGCATGGCGACCTAGCGGAGCGTATCAAGTGGCTACTCAAGCCAGAAAACGCCCGACTGCTTGGTCATTGGCTTCGGCCCAATCGCTTCATCGAAGCGTGGGCGGGTTTGGGAATCCTGTTCGGCGCTAGAAAGATAACGACGAGCGGCAAAGAGGAGCACAGAGTAAAAACGACGATTGAGCATTCAATCTATGGCCGGATCACTCATGATGATGAGACAGGCAAGTCGCGGATCTGCTCGTCGATTGCTTCCTCTACAGTCGCGATCAGGCTGACACCGGCATTGTTGAGAAGAACGTCCAGCCTGCGGAAATGCCCGTACGCTTGCTGAACAACCTGCTGCACCTGTTCGGGATCGATCACGTCGAGCCCCAGCGGCAGGACGGCATCTCCGAAGCAATCTCAGGAGAGAAAACCACACTCGCTAACTCCTGACGCGCTTCTAGTGAGCTATTCCCGAGTGGTCGGCCATTCGGATGTAGCGCTAGCCGCAGGATCAGCGAACCGTTAGCGTACGATTTTTGACGTTTGGTGGGAACGCACCGCTAAGCTGACGCGACAGCGTTCTTCAGAGGCTTGGTGTTTGTTAATTGTCATTTTTTCTTGATCGATATTTGTCACCTTTGCCGTTCAGCCGGGTTCTAGCCGTTCGTCCAGAGTTTTGGCGCAAGTATTGGTAGAGCGTTTCGCGGCTTATGCCGAACTCGCGAGCAAGCGCGGGGCCTCATCGCAGACGCCATTGATCGCGCCGGTACGTTCCTGGACGTCGGCTGTGCAAATGGACATCTGATGGAATGTCTGGAACGATGGACCGCGCAAAAGGTTATCGGCTCGAGCGCTACGGCCTGGATATTTCGCCGGAGTTGATCGGCGTGGCGCGGCAACGGTTAACCAAGATTCTGCGAATCTTCGATCCGCAAATCGGCAACTTTGTTAATGGAGCGCTAGCGCACAGGGAAAACCATTTCGCAACAGCCTTTAGCTAGCCTCCGCACATTACGCTCAGGTCGCCACAACGAGGCCGCCTGCGGCTCGAATGACCTCTCCAGTGATCCAGGCTGATTCGTCCGATGCCAGGAATACTGCCAGCGGCGCGATATCAGTTACCCGACCAAGCCGGCCGAGCGGTGTCTTCCCGGCGAGGACGGCGCCGGCGCCGCCGTCAAAGGTCCCAGCAGTGATATTGCCTTCGGTTTCGGTATGACCGGGGGCGATGGCGTTGACACGGATCTTGCGCGGCGCAAGTTCGAGCGCCAACCCTTTGGTCAGCGCTTCGATGGCCCCCTTCGTGGACGCGTAAAGCAGGGCTCCCGCCACTGGATGCGAGCCGACGATAGAGCTGAGATTAATGACGCTCCCGCCCTCGGCGCCAAACCGGTTGATCGCCTCCTGCACCATGAGAATCGACCCGAGCACGTTGATGTTGTAGTGGACGTGAAAACTCTCTTCGGTGATATCCGCGAAGGCGCCGAAGCGGAAAACCCCGGCGTTGTTGACCAGGACGTCGAGTCTTCCGAACGCGGCATCCACTTCTTTGAAAAGCCGTGCGACATCTGCGGCCTTGGACACGTCGGCCCCGACCGCGATCGCCTCTCCCCCGCTGTCGATAATCGCCTGAGCCACCCGTTCGGCGCCTTTCCTATCGGAGGAGTAGTTCACGGCCACGCGCGCGCCGGCAGCGGCCAGCGCCGTTGCAATCCCGCTGCCGATGCCCTTGGATGCGCCTGTGACGACTGCGACTTTGCCTGTGAGTTTGCTCATTGTGTTGTCCTTCCTTCGTGCAGATGTGCTGCAGGTGATGCGCGGTGTCAATTCCTGCCTGGCATCTGGACCGTCATGTTAACTGTTGTCTCTGACCTCAACACGCGTACTTCGAACGGGAACGCCATGTTCTTCGTATTCCAAAAAACAGCATTAGACAGAAGCTGAGCCGCGCTATAATCACTCATGTCTCAACCAGAACAGTTTCAAGTCCTGATCCTTGGTAGTGGACAGGGTGGCAAGTTACTGGGTTGGCATATGGCGCGATCGGGGCGACGGACTGCCGTCGTGGAGCGTCGGTGGATCGGGGGCTCCTGTCCGAACATCGCCTGCCTGCCCAGCAAGAATGAGATTTGGAGCGCGAGGGTCGCACACTTAGTGCATCACGCCGCGCATTTCGGAACGATGACCGGTGCCGTCAAGACCGACATGGCAAAGGTCCGCCAACGCAAGCGCGACATGGTTAACCGCGAAATCGATTTCCATTTAAAGAGCTACAAGACGAGCGGCGCCGAATTGATCATGGGGACTGGGCGTTTTGTAGCGCCGAAAACACTCGAGGTGCGCCTGAATGACGGCGGGACACGCGAGCTGGCGGCTGACCAGGTTTTCATCAACGTCGGAACGCACGCGGCAATTGCGAGCGTTCCTGGCTTAGAGGCGGCTCGACCGCTCACACATATTGAGGCTTTGGAGCTCGACTACTTGCCGCCACATCTGATCGTGTTCGGAGGCGGCTATGTCGGCCTCGAATTGGCGCAGACTTACCGGCGCTTCGGTAGTCGCGTGACGATCATTCAGTCTGGATCTCAGCTTATGGTCCGGGAGGATCCTGACGTTGCGAATGAAATGCAGCGGATTCTTAGCGAGGAAGGTATTCAAATTCTAGTGGCGACCGAGACCCTCAATGTGCAAGGCAGATCCGGAGAGGAAGTCAGCGTCATTGTGCGCACAAACTCCGGTGAGCAAAAAATCGACGGCAGCGACATCTTGGTCGCGACAGGGCGCATTCCGAACACCGCCGGGATCGGGCTCGAGAAGGTCGGTGTCGAGTTGGATGGTCATGGATACGTTCGCGTCAACGAGCGGCTAGAGACGACTGCGTCTGGTGTCTGGGCTATGGGTGAATGCGCTGGTAGCCCGCACTTCACGCACGCGTCCGTCGACGACTTTCGAATCATCAGGGACAATCTGGCCGGAGGAAAGCGCACCACGCGCGATCGGCTGGTTCCATACTGCTTGTTCACGGACCCTCCGCTCGCCCACGTGGGACTAAGTGAACGCGAAGCGCAACAGCAGGGTGTCACCGTGCGTGTCGGGAGGCTTCCGATGAGCGCTGTGTTGCGGACAGAGGCAACGGACGAAACACAAGGCTTCATGAAGGTGCTTGTCGGTGGGAGCGACGACCGCATTCTCGGCTTCACGATGATTGGCTCCGAGGCCGGCGAGGTTTTGGCTGCGGTGCAAACGGCGATGCTGGCCAACTTGCCATATTCTAAGCTCCGAGACGCCGTTCTCGTCCACCCGACAATAGCGGAAGGACTCGGCCCGCTCTTTTCGAACCTACCGGAAAAATCCTTACAATAGGTCGGGCAGAAAAGTGTCTCGTTTGTCGAGCGGATTCTTGGTAACGCCAGAGCGGGGTTTGAGGATGCTACTCGCAAATACTGGGGCAACTAAATCCCAAGCTCGGGAGGTCAGCTCGGAAGCGACCAGCTCGAGTAGGAGCCAAAAACATAGGCTAGATGTCGCGCTACACCACATTAGAAGACTATGGAATAAAGGCCGGGTTTGCTGTACTTAGAACAACTG
>DATNNY010000211.1:0-5729 GCA_035601635.1 Pyrinomonadaceae bacterium | reverse complement strand
TGCCTCTCATTTGCAGGGGAATCATAAACAATTCGAATAGAATAGCGCGATCGAATGAAACCTTTTTGTTATCACTCTTTCGATCTGCGACAATTAGTGTCCTTCGCGGAAATCGCCCGGGCCGGAAGTTTTCGGCAAGCGTTGGATTGGCGGCGTTGCGTATAGTGCAAGTGTTCCAAGCGAACCGCTCATCGACGTTTGTCTGGCGCGGCTTCCCAAGGGCGAAAGGAATCCCCTAAGCGCGAGATCGCGTTCCTCTGAAACGAAATTTTTCGCGAAGATCGGCGTTGGCCTCCTGCCGTTCATCAGTAGCCACCGATTGCGCCGCTTACCGCCGCCAGCTAACGACTGATACCAAGTCGTGTCGCACGGAAATGCTCGGCGATTTGACGGCTAACTACAACGGCATTCCGAGAAGTTATTACCGCTTCGGGGCCTCCGAGTCTCCGCTTCCCAACTTCCCGCGCGATGATCGCCTCGAACCCCGTGCAATCGACAACAACAAAGCGCCGCTTCTGCCAACGAATGATTCTGCCAGGGGCGAATTCGACTGACAGTTTGTTGCTGATGTTTCGCCTGCTCAAGAAGTAAAACCATGATATCACGGGACTTCTTCTCAGTCGCAAGTAATTTGGGAGATTCAGTCGCATTTAATTTGGAATCTGACATCTCCAACCACGCAGCCAGGTCTCGTACAAGCCGCGTGGATAACTGAAGATCATCACCATAGCTGGAATCTCCAACAAGACATTCAATAGCCGCTGTCGCCCTATACTTAAATCGTAGGACTATGGCCGTTTACTGCATTTAAATCGTGGGTTTGCCTAGGGACCCGTGTTTACGATTTAAGTACAGCGCGACACCTGACATTCAGGATGAAATCAGTCCACGAATTAAGTACAGCGCGACACCAGTTGTTTGCATGGAAAAAGCAAACCACACCCGGGCGCCGTTGAGAAATCGAGTGATGTTATCGTGCCCATCAATGCTATTTATTTCAAGCTATCCAAGATGATCGCATAGAGCAGCGGATCCCAGAGGTTGGTTATCTGCTGGCCGTCCGCCGGTCTGGTTGCTAACGGATGGAAAAGCTTGCTAGATCGAGCTTCAAGGCTTCAGCAACACCGCGATTTTCCCCCTGAGCCACTTGTGTCCGGCGTCTTCCTGGCTTCGCGAGTGCCAATACATTGCGAAGTCCGGCGCGGGGAGCGCCAGAGGCGGGTCGTAGGCCAGGATGGGCAACTCTTGGACGAAATGAGCAGCGACGCGGCTCGGAACCGTACTGATCAGGTCGGTCCGAGAGACAACATTCCCCACGGCAAGGAAGCTCGGCTGCCAAAGCACAACCCTGCGTATTAACCCGACCGCGGCTATCGCCGTGTCAATTGCGTCACCATACATTGTGGCATCTCGTGGGAGCACCTGGACATGCTGTAACTCAGCATAGTGGTCGAGCGACAAGCTTTCGTCATGTAATAGCGGATGACCCCGCCGAGCCACGCAGACGAACGGCTCGTGGAATAGTGTGCGCCTAATGAGCTCCTTCGGAGGCTCGGGTAGATACCCGACCGCAAGGTCGAGCTCGCTATTGGCCATCATGGCCTCAATATTCCGGAGATCCGTCGACTTAAACAGGATCTGTAGGTTCGGGGCCTCACTGGCCAACGTGGCCATTAAGGAAGGAAGCAGAATAAATTCGACGAAATCGTTGCCCATGAGAGCGAAGGTCCGGTTACTTGTCTCTGGTGTGAACTCCCCTGGAACAGCAATTAGTCGCTCTGTGACTTCCATAACTTTGTTAAGCTGTTCGAGAATTTGTTCACCCCGCGGCGTCAGTACCAAACCTTGAGGACCGCGGACGAGGAGCTTGTCTCGGAACAGGGTTCGTGAGCGGGCGAGCGACGCGCTCATGGCGGGCTGAGTAAGGCCAAGCTTCTCGGCCGACTGCGTGACGTGCCGCTGGGTTAGCAACACTCGCAGAGATACCAGCAGGTTGAGATCAATACCGCCTAAATCCACAGGATCTATGATAGCATAAATCCGGCCCTATTGGACCATGCCAGTACAGAAATTCGCTTCCAACGTGGGGCACTGAACAAAGCGAAATAGAACCCAAGCACGAAAACCAGGGCGCTTCTCGAAGGACGGCTCAGCACCTCGAGACAACCCGCGATCCGCGAGCAGAGCGCAGCGGAGCCATAACCTTTTCGCCATACGGTGACTTGTGGCCGGATAAGCAATATAGAGAGACACCAGCAGGTTGATATCAACTCTGCGTAAATCCATCGGCTCTATGATGCATATAAATCCGATCTATTGGCGCTACGCCGGTACGGCGATTAACTTCCAGCTTGAGATGAACTTCTACAATAGAAGTACTAATCGAAAGGAAATTGCATATGTCGATTATCACCAAAAACACGGAAGGCTGGGCGACGCCGCCAACGTTGATCAAGGTCAGTTCGGCGTGCCCGCGTTCGTTGTCCGTTGCGATGACGCTCAAAATATTCCGCCTAATGCGTCGCGCCGAGCCAACAGAAGGAAGATTATCATGAAGCAGACACTTACGATCCCAGAGACGTTCCTCGGCGTCGGCTACACCAAAGACCGGGGCGGGCTTCCACTGGAGGCGGTGCGTGTTCCTGTCCCGCGGCCGAGGGCCGACCAGGTTCTGATCCGCGTCGCCGCCTCGTCGCTCAACCCGCTGGAGTACAAGCTCGCCGACCTTAACTTCTTTGGGCGGACGCCCCCCGTCATCCTCGGCCTCGACCTGTCCGGCATCGTCGTGGCTACAGGCAGCGCCGTGCGCGGCGTAGCCGTTGGCGACGCGGTGGTGGCGATGGCTGATTTGAATGGCAACGGCGGCTGGGTTGCCGGGGGTGGCGGCGAAGGCGGTTATGCGCTCGCGAGAGAGTTCCTGACCGTCCCCAAACCGGAATCCCTGAGCTTCCTCTCTGCGGCAGCGCTGCCGATGTGCTTCCTCTCCGCCTTCGCGGGCCTCTACGGCACTGTGCAAGCCGGCGACACCGTCTATATCCCGGGCGGCGGAGGCGGTGTCGGGCATCTCGCCGTGCAGATGGCCGCGCGCGTTTTGGGGGCCGGCTTGGTCATCAGCAGCGGCAGCACGCCACAATCGACGGCGCTGGCCCGGCAGTCTGGCGCGCATTACGTTTTCGACTACAAGCGCGACGACATCGCCGCCGAAATCTTGAAGCTGACCGGTGGCCGGGGCGCCGACCTCGTATTCGATGCCACTTACAGTGAGCCCGGCTTCGTAGGGACGGCGAAGACGGTGCGGCAGGGCGGCAGCTGGATCGTGCTTGGGGTCGGGCCCGGAAAAACGACCCGCGTAGTCGAAACCCTCAGCCCGGTCGACTCCATCCTGGCCGAGCGCGGTGCCAGGCATGTCAACGTCAACCTGCTGCGCTACTTTTCCGAACCCGCTACCCTCGATGACGAGGCGAAGGCGTTCCTCCAGCGCGGCCTGGCTTTGGCGATGGAGTGGGCGGTGCAAGGGCTGGTGGTGCCGCATGTTGGCAGGACTATCGACAGCACCGTCGAGGCGATCAATGCCGGGCTGCAGTCGCTGAAGTCGGGCTCTGGGACGCTGGGCAAGGTGGCGGTGATCGTGGATCGGGACTTGGCGGAGGGAGGTTGAGGTCCGCGCGAGACCGCGGCCGGCATTGACCAAACAACAACTAACTACGTCTTATGATGAAATTAGCGATCTCCGTTATGACTGCGATCAGCCTTAGTCTGACATCTACGGCCCTCGCCGACCACTACAACGATTTAGTCGTCCAAGGGTATCGGTGGGTCACTGCCGAGGGGCCCTATATTTGCCATGCTGAGGAAGATGTTCGACAACTTGTCGCTCACCGTACCGATGCCACAGAGCTTCAAGCGGTGGAAAACGTCCATTGCCACTACCTCATACCGGGAACTGTCGTTCAGGTGATCAAGGAGCATCCAGCTAAAGGTATGTCGCAGATTTGGGTAGGAGGCATCACGACGCCTCTATGGACCTACACGCGATTCCTCAGTAAACATCCGGTCCGGGACACTTATGGGAATATAGAGATGCCGGAGGAGAGTGGCCTGACGCCAAAAGCGCAGATGCAACTTGCCCCGCTCCCTTCTGATAATTCGGCAGCTCGGACTCGGACGAACGGATTTCCGTAAGTACGCAATCTCCTAAAATCTCTGTTATCAAATCCACTATTCAATCAACAAGCATTAACAAACTCACTCTGAATTACAATGAAAGACACCTACCCTAACAAAGTTGGTCTTGCTCCGGCTGCCACCGCAGGCAGCGGCAACGCTCCGGCGCTGATTTTTAATGAACTGATGAATCTTCTGATCAAGATACTGGTCAGGCTCGGTCTGCTCAAAAGGAATCTCGACTACCACCTGGTTCGCGCATCCATGGTAATCATCTACTTCTTCTTTGGATACCAGAAATGGTTTCCTTACGAAGCCCAGAATTTGATCCCTTTTTTCAAAAATGGTCCACTCATCTCCTGGATGTACCCGGTTTTCGGCGTTCAAGGAGCCAGCTGGTTTTTGGGAGTTTCTGAATGGTTGTTCGGTGCACTCCTGTTCTTGGGCTTCTGGAATAAAAAGTTTGGGGTCCTGGGGGCCTTGGGCTCTTGCGTTACCTTTATCATGACTATCACCATCATCCCATTCATGCCGGACGGTTGGAATGTCGCTGCCGGCGGCTTTCCGGCGATGCAGGGCAACGTCGCTTTCCTTATGAAGGATCTAGTTCTCTTCGCCGTGTCAGTCTATTTGCTCAAACAGGATGTCGCGAGAGCGTCGCTCTCACCGGAATCGGCTAGAGGATATTCAGGCCACAAAAAACAAAATCCCGCATAAAGCGGTATGGAAAACGCTTCTTCAGCCCAGTTACCTGAGAAGCTAAACGCCTAAGAGTATGATCTAGTGATCCTTGGCGGTGGCACCGGATCAACAACTGGTTTCATTTTCTCTCTTTACAGATCCGGAATTGCCCCGAGTCGGACTGAGTGAAAAGGAAGCGAAAGCCCAGGGCATTGCCTACCGGCTTTTTAAGATTTGAATGGAAGCGGCGATGTGCGCGAGCACAATGTCGGAAAACACGGCGAACGCCATCAGAACGCTTACCCATTCGGTGAAGACCGAGGCAATCGTCCCGGGTCTCGCGATCCCGCAGAGACAATTCACGTTACTAAGAAAAACAAGGTGATAATAAGCAAAATGAATGAGCAAAGAATCCCTCCCGTTGATCCCGCTACGGCCATCGGAACTAATAAGAAGAACTTTGACATATTAAAATCCGCGCTTGGCTTTATACCAAACATGGCCTTGGCTATGGCCCAATCGCCAGCGGCGTTGGACGGTTATATGGGCTTGAGCGTGGCCCTGATCAAAGGCCGCCTAGGTAAACGGCTTGGGGAAGAGCTTCCACTAACCCTGGCGAGAACTAACGGTTGCGAGTATTGCGCGTCGACTCATAGCACGACTGCCAAAATCGCCGGACTCGACGAGGCCGATGTCGTGGCCGCCCTGCAGGGAGAGTCGGAGGACGTCAGGGAAGCGGCGGATCTCAGGTTCGCAACTGCGGTGGTGGAAAAGCGAGGTCGCATCGATGATGCCGACTTCAAGGCGGTAAACGATGCAGGATTTACATCAGGAGAAGTGACCGAAATCGTGGCGCATGTAGTCGTCAATATCTTCACGAATTA
>DATNNY010000210.1:0-35299 GCA_035601635.1 Pyrinomonadaceae bacterium | reverse complement strand
AGTGCACGTAGCGTGCAGCAGGTTTCGATAAGCAAACACGGTGGTTATCAGCGCAGCGAGCGAGCTTCTTGCGTACACAATCGTGACAGAGGTGTATGAAAGACGGCATAGAAAGTCAGTTACAGAACCGGGAGCGGTAGCAGTAGCGACCGGGTCAAACACTCAACCGAGATGACCGTTAACTAAGTTCATTTCGCCGGCGTTGGCATTACGTCACAACCAACCCACGAGAAGTATTACCTGCACCAAGCCACAACTTGAGTGTTCGGACCCCGTCGCCACGGCCCGGTTCCCGTCTCGTTGCTTCACACACCCGCTCACCAAATTCGCGCGAAAGAAGTTTTTTCTGATAGCATCTGCCGATGTTTTTCAAAATCTGTCTATCAACGATACTCAATGAGCGCTGTCACTGAACACACACGACTGACTATTTCGACTGAAGAGATCCGGAAGCAGTTTCCGGCTTTGGAGCGAATATACAATGGCTTTCCGGTTGCGTATTTTGATGGCGCCGGTGGTACGCAAACGCCGCGCGTCGTCGTCGACGCTGTCTCGGATTATCTGCTGAATCACAACGCCAATACTCACTGGGAATATCCCACCAGTCACGAAACCGACGCGATCATCGAAGGTGCTCGCCATGCGTTTGCTGATTTTCTGAATGCCTCAGCGAATGAAATTGTGTTCGGCCCTAACACCACGACGATGATCTACCACTTGTCGCGCGCGCTGGGCCGCTCGCTGGGCGCGGGCGACGAGATCGTGATCACCGAGCTCGAGCATCACGCTAATGTTGCGCCCTGGCAGGCTTTGGTGGTCGAGCGAGGCGTGACGTTGAATGTAGCGCAAATGGATCCCGAAACCGGCCAACTTGATTGGAACGACTTTGAGCGGTTGGTTGGAAAGAAGACTAAGGTCGTTTCGTTCGGAGCGGGATGCAACGCGTTGGGTACGGTGAATGATTATCGTCGCGCGGTTGAAACGGCTCATTCAGTTGGCGCGCTCGCGCTGGTCGACGCCGTACATTACGCGCCTTACTTCCTATGCAATGTGAAGGATACTGATTGCGATTTTCTCACTTGCTCGGCGTACAAGCTTTACGGGCCGCACGTGAGCGTCTTCTACGGCAAGAAGGACTTACTGGAATCCATCGATTTTCCCAAACTGGAGCCCGCGCCCAACACTGCGCCCGAACGGGCAGAAATGGGAACGCAGAACCACGAAGGCATCGCCGGCGCCGCCGCCACAGTTGATTTCTATGCCTCCCTTGTACCGCAGGCTGGCACGGGCGTCTCGCCTGTGAATCTCGCGCAGGATGCGCGAGCCACGCGTCGCGCACTCTTACAATCAGCCTTTAAAGGATTGCGCGCGCACAGCTCTACGCAGGTTGAGCGGCTGTGGCAAGAGCTATCGAACATCAGAGGCGTGCGCTTGTATGGCCCGCCGCCCGAGGTTGCGCGCACACCCACTGTTTCGTTCGTAGTGGATCGAGTTGCTTCGACGGACGTCGCGCGGCGGCTCGCCGAACGTGGACTGTTTGCCTCGCACGGTGATTTCTATGCAGCGACCGTAATCGAGCGTCTGGGTCTGGCGCCTGAAGGTCTGGTGCGCGTGGGTTGTGCCTGCTACACGAGTGATGATGAGATCGAGAGATTGATCGAAGCGGTGCAAGAGATTGCGAAGGGCTAGCTCTCTCATGCGGCTGTGCCGCCTGATGTGCGGTAAGGCTTGCCTTACCGTATTCTGACTCTTGGGATATGGAGGCTGTGCCTCCCAAACCAACGCGATGGCGGCTTAGCCTCAAATGACAAAATGAAAGATTTGGCCGGAAAGGCTAAGCCTTTCCGCACATCGGGCGGAACAGCCGCCCGCGTATCCTAAGATGAAACAATACCACGACATCCTGCGCTCAATTCTCGAGCACGGAGCGGAACACAAAGACCGAACTGGTGTCGGAACGATTTCTCACTTTGGATTTCAAACGCGTTTCGATCTGCGCGAAGGCTTTCCCATCGTCACAACCAAGAAGGTTCCCTTTCGTTGGATCGCGGAAGAGCTGTTCTGGTTTTTGTCAGGCGACACTAACGAGGCGAATTTGCGCGCGCGCGGCGTCGACATCTGGAAGGAATGGTCTGACGCAGAGCACACGCGGCGCTTTGGCCGCGAGGCGGGCGATCTTGGGCCGATTTATGGATATCTCTGGCGTTCCTTCGGCGGGCATTATCCGCAAACTGACGGCGTCGATCAGATTGCGCGTTTGATCAATGAGATCGAAACGAATCCGAATTCGCGGCGTTTGATTGTTAGCGGCTGGGACCCGCGCGAATGCGATAAAGTCGACCTGCCTCCATGTCACACGCTGTTTCAATTCAAAGTTGAGCATGCGGGAGCCCTCCCTATCGACCACTCCACGCGAACTGCCCGCGCAGGGACCCCGGTTGGTCCCTCTACTGCCCCGTTGCTTCACTGCCAACTTTATCAGCGTTCGGCGGATGCGTTTCTTTTTAGGAATAGAAACTAGCTTGGGTAATTCAATTGAATTCCTAAGCATGACGAATTGGTGGGCGGGTTTTTCTTGGAAGAGAAATAGTTGGGTAGATCATATAAGTGCCACTACTTAGCTTTCTAAACCGCGTAATACGATCTCACCTAAGTAAGAATCCTGTCCTACTTATCACTTGAAAATAGTTTCTTCTCTGAGTTGGAATTCATGATAGAGTCTGCGCGCCTGCTCGGAGGATAGGGCAACGCTGGAGAGCGACCCGAGCGCCGTAGCAGGTGAGTATACGGAGGGGCAGGGCTGCTAGCTCTGCCCTTTTGTCCTGTGAGTTGTTCCTGCCCCTCCGGTACTCCACAAAGCGATAAACTCATCGTCCGGTTGTCTCGCCGTGGGGAATCGTTTTTTGCCGCAAGATTTCCTTCCCCTAACATTCTCAAATCTACGGCCCCGGAATCCTGAACTTTCTTGGTCTTTGCGTCACCCATGCCTTTTCGTTCATGCATTGACTTTGGGACCCGGATGGCGCTATTTTTCACCAGCCTATACAGTGCGCCTAGCTTCTTTAACGCTGGACGCGAAATCTTTTGCTGAACGAGAACTGTGATTTAGGAGTGTTCAGTTTATTCCTCAACGACTAATCTAAATGGAGAGACCTTCCTCATCATGTCCGAGTCCTCAACAATCGATGACTCTTACCAGTTGATATTCTCGTTACGCTCCGAATGTGGAAGGGGGCGGCAACCGACGCACTGCGAAACGCTTGAGAAACTCGACGGTCACCTCCGCAGTCCAATTGGCGTAAGTCACCCTTACCACTTAGGCTCTAGGCAGAAAAGGCTCTTAGAGTCATGCGAAACTTCGTTTGAAATCGGGGGAAATGGCGTTCGGGCAATAGTGCCTCGGGCGAAGTATATCTACCGCATCTGCAGTATTAATGACGTACTGTACAACACCGGCTTGATGGGCGCGCCTTCTGAAGAGCTTGATGGAATGGAAGCTTGGGAGAGCCTTTATAACAAATCGCAAGGCGAATGGTTGAGATTCGAGAATTCAACCGAGCGGAGCTACTTCGGTTACAGCAGGATCAGCTGGTGGACAGACTCAAATTTCCAGGAAGACGTAATTCTATCTGCTCTGAAAGCTGGTTTGTTCATTAACTGGCTTGGTGAGTTTTCGATCCTCTTGCGATGCCGGTCGACGGAGTTGACGACCAACTCTCTTTGCTTCGTTCCTACAGTAGTGGATGCCTTCTGCCAACTAGTGTTCCATCCCACAGAGGACATGATGAAGCCGACAACCGGTATCGCAATTGATCTTTCACAATCGGGACTCTTGACAACAGGCGTTTGTGAATTTGTACTGAGACCTGTCGAGCTACAACACTTAGAATTCTTGCCAGTCAGAATAACAAGGAGAATGAAACGACAAAGCTTTAAAAACCACAGCGACCGGAACCCAGAGCAATTGACAAGGCTTATAGCCTATTATCAAACACTGTAGGCTTGAAGGCGAGGGAAGCTAATTGGAAGAAGAACAAAAACAGCGATTGCCGCTCGACCAGGATCCGATTACGTCTGAGCTTCACTCAGAAACAAGTTATCTTGCGATCACATCGGCGCTAATCTCAAACCCATCAGTTGAGCTCTGGAAGCTCGAACTGGGGTACCTAACGGATGGTCATCGAGAGCAGCAGCTCGAGATTGTGGGGGATGCCAGTGAGTACGTTAAATCCTTGTGGGACGAAGCCGACGATGCAGTCCTGAGCGAGGCCATGTTTCGACAAGCCTTAGAAAGCTTCATCCGAGCTTGGAATCCCTCCGCCTCTGAAGATCCCGATCGCCTTGACATAATCCTTTCTCTGGTTCTCGCCTTCCGACCTGACTCAGGATTCTCCCAGATAGCGGACCATCTCACGAATAGCAACTGGTTCGACAAGGAATATATCCCGCCCATTAGTCAGCAACGGCCCATTGATCTCCACCTCAAAGCATTGAAGACGCTTCAGCGATACTTTAAGACAGCCCCGGTTGGCCTGAACGCCGGCTATCGATTGTATCTTCAAATCCTCAAGTCTCAGTTGGAATACCCGCGATTTAAGGGATATGTGCTCGCACGTCTAATTGATCTGGAGGAGACGCCTGCGGACGCCCTACAGGTACTCGACTATATAGCAGGATCACCTGAGGGTCTCAAGGAAATCATTCCTATCGTTTTGAAAGGTCACCTGTCGGACGATGCGAGTCGGGCGATGAGTGAACTCTATACTCGTTGTCACTCCGCAGGAACGACCCAATTCTTCGAACTGGTTCTGGAGCAGAACGGTTGCCGGATTGTCAAACAAGGGCGACAGGTTATTATTAGTGGATTAAGAAAGCATATTGAGTTGCCAAAGTCAGTCATCACTCGTAAGGGGATCGAGATACAACTAAACCTGGAACTGGAGGAGCTTGAGGATCTGGCGATTGAAGCACTCGATCCGTTAAGTTCCATTCAGGAGGATTGGCTGGAAAATCCCGAGTCTTGCGAAAGGAAGCTTTCTGAAATCATACAACAACACCTTATCCAGTTGATTCAAAATTCCGAGCCGGAAGAGCCGCCTGGCTGGCAGCAACTCACCGAACAGTTGAGAAATCACAATATTCAAATAAGGGTGGATCGTGAAAAAGGAGATCAAGGAGTGACTGCCTTTCTCCCGAATTCCAAAGCCAGAATTCAATTAGAATTGCCGGCCGAAGCTTTGGAAATGCTAACGAACGCTTACATCTCAGTTGAGGTTAGGGTCTCTGAACTCAAAGAGAAAGTCGCTTTTGCTTAAGCATAGCAATGAGAGAAACACATCAACCACTGGAAGAGTTTGCGTGGCTGAAGTCCAATCTCGAGCTCCAGTTGGAGGACATCGAGTTCGAGAAAAAAGGCAAGAGAATCGCGCTTTACTTTGATACGGCCGACGTGCAGCGAGCCGTCGTTGGTCTCAAGTCCTATTACGCAGAAACAAAACTAAAGGTAACCCTCTTTCATTCCGAACGAACGTTAGTGGATTGCTTGATCGCGAGCGGTTTGTTGGGACCCTTTTGCATGGTGCCACCTCACTTCTCAGAGTTTTATCACAAGGTCGACGACGGTTTCGATGTCGGCTCCACTCGAAACTGGGATCAGGAAGCAAAGAGGTTCTTAAAAGATGCGGGCTTGATACGAAAAGACAATATTCCATTAGAGCAATTGGATGACAATGAGGTGAGACAACTCACTGCCGAAGAAATCTCAAAAGCCTCGTTGTGGTTCAGGGCGATCAATTGCCTCCTACCGTGGCATCGGAGATTGAATACGTGGTTAGAACGTGATCTCCTGGTCCTTGATTCGCAAGCGCTATCCGTCCGTGAAGTAGTTTCGGCCGATGACTTCAAAGCGCTGAAGCAAAAATTCGATGATGTTAGGACGGGAGTTAGCGTAAATAATTTTGTCGATGCCTCAGCCGTCACTTACTTAATCAATCTTACTAAGGAACTCAACGAGGGCACTTCAGACATCGTGCCACGATTCTTTCTTCCACCAGACGAGCACACCTTCAAACCCGTCCTTGACCAGGCAAATCTTCACCACCGACTTTCGTGCCGTCATCCCGAGACAGGCAGAGAATGCACGATCTTTCGGGATACGGATTACTACGTGTTCAAATTAACCTTTAGATCCGCTATTAGCCATTTGGGCCCAGCCGCGCATCTCTCTTCAGAAGAAAAAACCAAGGAGCTGCGCAAACTTCACGACATAATAACTAACAGTATCGAGGCCACCAAGGGCTTCGCGCCTGCCGAGGCCAAGGAGTACGCGCTGAGTCTTAATGACGTTTATCAAGGAAAGAGCTTAGCGGAACTAATCGAGCATCTGCAGGGATTCGCGTTCATTGACCAGAATAGATTAAAGACTGAGGCTGACACCGAGTTTCTGGCCATAATTCAACAAATGGCAGAGGTTGCGGACGTTGTCGCCAGTCAGAGAGAAATCCATGAGAACGAAAGAGTTCAGCACGCCGTTATTCAGGAGTTCAAGAAACGCACTAAAGATCTAGACGATAGCCTAAGAGCATTCCGGTGGGTTAGTCTCATGTGGGAACCAGTGCATTCCCGCGGAACAGCTGTACTACGAAAGAGACTGCAGAATCTCGACGAACAGGATCGCGGTGACTACTTTCGCGAGTTGGGCTTATTGCGTTATGGTTTTCCAACGGGCACGCACAAAAAGATTAGTAACATTCTGAGCAACCTGAGTAGCGAAATGAGCGATGCGGTCCTGACGGGAACCAATCAGGCGTTAAGAGCCTATGTTAATGGCCGTAGGGATGTATCCGGCGGGAGCAATCACCTGATCGTCGCTACGGCGATTCTGATAGCTCAACGTTTAGAGCCGCAGTTGTTCGACCTATTGCGGAAATCAAAGTCTCTTAAACACTCCTCGTTAAGAACTGTATACGCAGAATTATTATTCCGGGTGGGGCAAAGAACGGACGACAACAAACTGTTGGAGGAGGCCGAGAGAATATTGAGGGATCTTCGAGTCGAGTTCGAGCACCTCCCGCCAGGGCATGAGAAGTCACATTTGGCCGTAGGATTAGCGTATCTCTGCTACAGAGCATGGCTCACCCATCCTGAAATCGCTGGAGATGACAATTCCGAGCAGACGACGGAAACGGCTGAAACCACAGTAGTGGTGTCAGCGCCACTAAGCGAGAGGATCCAATTGGCGACTACATATGCCAACTATGCTTATCAGAATCTTGCCAACCAGGAAGTCAGCACAAAAGCATATGCCCTCAACCAGTACCTCTTTTATGCCGTGGAAGGAAGGGTCGGAATACCCTTCGCGGAGTTGGAGTCTACGGCAAGACTGTTATTGCGTTACAGAATGCAAACACATGTGTGGCAGTTTAGGTTTGACGATACGTTGGCTCGCTACTATCACAGACGTTTAGAAAGCGTCAGCGAAGATCTTGAACGCAAGAAGCTCCTTGACTTAGCCGTATTACACAGTCGACTGGCATTTGAGAAGTCTGACGATGACGAAGAGGTAAAGAACTTTTACATGTATTTGAGTCAGCGGTCGCTCAAGCCGATCACGAGGTTCGGCGCAGATGCGCCTTAGGAATAGGCCAACTCTGATACGTTGATTCAAACCCGCCGGTCAGAACCCTACCAGTCCATCGACCATTCCGCTCAAGATTACTAATCGAACGAAATTTATGTGTGCGGAGTCCGCCCAGATGCTCGGAGGATAGGGCAACGCTGGAGAGCGACCCGAGCGCCGTAGCAGCTGAGTATACGGGAGGGGCAACTCCATAGGCGATAAACTCGCTTTGCCTTTCTGGGATCCTTTCCATTACGCGCAAAAGTGGTGGAGTTCTCCGCTTCATCAACTTACGAGCCCAGCATAGTCACAACCTTACGGGTTGGTTTTGCAGTGCTCGTACAGTCAACATTCTTCAGGAAACCCTGTCTCATGGTTCGAATGCTTGAAAAATGACTTGATAATTCCCTATCCTACCAACATCACGCTCGCCTCATGGGAGGTAATCATCAGCCCGGAGCGAAAAGTTGAACGCCCCAAAGTACGACACTTTTTTTTCCTACCACGCCGACGATAGACCCCTCGTTGAGAGTCTGGCCGAACAATTGCGGGCGGAAGGCATCACCGTTTGGCTTGACACTTCTGATCTCGCTGGCGGGACACTCTGGCAATCTGAACTTGAAAAGGCGCTTGAAAGGTCCTCCTCCTGCTGTGTCTTCGTGGGTAAGAGTGGCCTTGGGCTGTGGCAAACAGAAGAAACGCGTGTTGCCATAGATCGTCGTGTTCATGAACCGGATGCCTTCCGCGTAATTCCGGTAATCCTTCCCGGAGTCGACCGACAGTCGTTGCGGAAACTTCCTAAGCTCCTTACGGCATCGATGTGGATCGAATTGAGCGACACATTCGATATGACTGAGTCATTACATCGTCTTGCTCGGGTCATCCGTGAAGAGGCTTTTGATGATCCTTCGAGTTACCAGCCGCTTGGAGGACCGAGCCATGCGGCACAGAGCGTCGAAGGTTCAAATCTATCGTGGGCTCAGGAAGCATTGAGATCCGATGTAATAATACAGTTTTTATTTGGCGCTCTTCATTCACCTCCTCCAAGGCAGCCGGAACTCTCTCACTATGTAGCAGCCTTAATTGAAAAATACTGTTACCTGCTCCCTCCATTGGTTTCAACTGTCGAGCACATATACATCACGAAAGCTCGAAGAACATTAATTGAGAATGGATGCGTGTTTGGTCGGCTGAGCAAACGCGATAGCAAACCCGATAATGTGCTAAATCTAATGGTCAGCACAGCCAGCAACATTCCCAAGTCGTTTCCTTCTCCGCATTTTTGGATTGGAACATCGCAGCCAGCTCAACTTCAAGAGAGTATTCATTTCCATCGGTGTGACGTAAACCTTGCCCTAATCCGAATTCTCGTTCACTGCGCTGCAGTGACACGCCGTGACGAGGAACTGGAGAAGGACCTTCTCTGCTTACCCATAGAAGTTCGTTACGACGTGAAACACTTGGTCGCATTGTTTTCGCCTGTAGTAGTTGCGCCGCCTTACAAGCTAATGGATCTTCCCAGGGTGCAAGAAGCCACCCGCGCTGGATTGGCCATCCTTTTCCCAACTGGTCGTGAAGGTAGTGAGTCTAACGAATCCGATACTGTTTCGATGCTGAGTCAGACAACTGAGGCGCTACGAAATGGGGATCTTGCCCGTGTGAAGAGACTTCGGAAGCTATTGCGCAAAGAGTGTATTTCGATTCGCGACACAGAGATGGAGACTGCGCTGGCGAACATTGATGTGTCAATTGCAATAGTCGAAGGCGATGACGCGAGCGCTGAAACAATCCTTCGCGATTTATTTCAGCGTGCAAACGACCAATCGGCCGGGTGTAATCTCGCACTGCTACTTAGCTGGCTTCGCCGATTCGGCGAGGCGCAGGAGATACTCGAACGACTTGAAATCGCCTTGCTATCTGCTCCTCAGGCGCTACTAGTCAAGATTATTGGTCACTGGGTATCGCACAATATCAAGCCAGAAAATAGAAGTCATTCTGAAAAAGTTGTTGAATCTTTGGCTGGAGAATTGCGTAAAGGCACGGACGTTCCGGCATTGCTGTGGCATGTTCTCTCGGCTGCCGGTTTGGATCTGGGACTGATTGATATGAGCATCCATTGCGCAGAAAAGGCCACCCATCTGGATTCAACAGTGCTTGAATATAAGATCCAGCACGCAACGGCTTTACTATGTCGATTTCCGAGCACGCCACCAGATTACCAAAGGCGCGAGCCATTTCCCATCCGGGACTACGAGCCGAAGATGGCACGGTCTCTCCTAGAGGGACTAGTTTCTGACTCAAGTAAGAGAACTGACCGCTTCGTCGGGACAGTCCAGCATCTTCTCGGCATCGCGTACTACTCTCTAGGTATTGCAACTAGTCAAGTACATGACCGTCAGGAGTGGTTCTTACGATCTGGAGAAGCATTCTCCATCGCGCGCCAAAAGACAAACTCAGATTTACCTCACCTTGCAGGGTATGCAGGCCAAGCTTTTCTGCGAGCTCGTGAATTTCGCAGAGCGTGCAGCATTATTGAGGCAATTCCCCTAGAAAATCGGAGCAAGAGTTCCGAGACCGCATTAATCGTGGCGCTCGCCATGGATGATCGGGTAGCCGATGCCGTTAGCGAGGTTAACCTAGCGCTCCGCCAGAACGTACTCTCCAGCGAGGCGCTCGCAAATCTTGCAATGCTGGTGTTGCAGTGCGGCCTTCCGGACGATGCGAAACGCCTGCTCAAACTCGCAATCCCAGGACTCGCGCGCTCGAGCTGGATTGTACATTTTCTCCTCGGTCGAGCTCATATTGACCTTGGGGAGTTTGAAAGTGCTGAGCAGGAACTCTGGAGATCGATTTCGCTGAACTCAACCGAACCGCACCTCTACACCGCGCACCTCTTAGCGTTCAATCAAAGTGTGGCGAGAAAGGCCCGAGCGTTGCTTCTTGAAGTGCAACGGCGCGCACAAGGCATCAAGGCCGAAACAGGATTTCTCATTGAGTTTGAGCGAAGAGTTAGTCGCGAAGTCGAGGTATATCACGAGCATGTCAAGAGGCTGAACGCCTTCACCGTATCGGGAAGCACCGTAATTGCGAAATCTTTTGAAACCATACGAAGATCAATAGGCGAGTTTAGAAAGGTCGTAATAGCACTCGACAAGTTGCTACAAGACACCGGGGCGTCTGACGCAGAGGCATTTTTGGCAACGGTTCGAGGTCACTTGGGCGCTACAACTAAGGGTGAGTCCGACTATGTCGAAACGCTTCCTCCGTCTGAGTCAGTTATTAACGGTGAGCATTGGATCGCGTTACAACGAACGCTGTCGCAGGATTCGTCATGGGTGAAAGCGGGTCTAAGGCTAAACGACTCGGGAGCAGATATCTTGGCTCATATTTCGAATACTTCACAACAGAGTTTCGTCTCGCACTGGCTACACCTTGCAGCACGACACGTCGATGTCGAAGCCCGCGCTAAGAAGCTGAGAGCATATTCTCAAACACAAGGAGTCGAACGGAAACCATACCAAGAGGCTGTAGTGCGAAGAGCAAAGTTGCAGAATTACGGACGCATAATTCTTGCCGATGAAGTTGGGTTGGGGAAGACGATTGAAGCTTGCTTGATTCTTTCAGAATACAGGGAGCGTGGTCTTGTAAAGAGATGCCTAATATTAGTTCCCTCACGAGAACTTGGTCAGCAGTGGGAGCGGGAACTAATCGATAAGTTTCAATTGCGTCGAGAAAGTAACTTGGAACTGGGACGCTATCGCGCCTCTGGTTGGTCAGGACTTGGCGGACACGAGGTGTGCATTCTCACATATCAGGCGGCTTTGGCAAATGCTCAAGCGGTCATAGAGGAACATTGGGATATGGTGATATGTGACGAAGCGCACCATTTGACAAATCGAGAAAGCGGACGATTCAAGCTACTTAAGGCACTCCGGAATAGAGTTCCGTATCTATTACTCCTAACAGCAACTCCGATGCAAAGACGAGTCGATGATCTTTACAGCCTGGCCCAACTGATTCGCCCCAGTATGTTTCCGACACTCAAAGAGTTTCGTGAGCGATACTGTGACGCTCAGAATCCGCGCCAAATCCGACATGCTGGTGACCTGGTACGCCGGTTGTCAGAGATCATGGTTCGAAATCGGGCTGGTGCTGTATCTTCAGAAGTCCTGCTGGGGCGCCGCCTATTTAACGACCTTAACGTGTCATTGGATCAAGACGAACGCGAGTTTTATGAAGCGGTTGAGACTCTTGTATTCAAAGCCTACAAACCTACCCGATTAAGTCGGCCACCTCTTGCATATTATTCTCTTGCGCGCGCTGCCTCATCTAGTCCCATGGCGGCGCTGAAATGGATCGAGAGTCTTACAAGAGACCAACTCGTATCTTCCGAAGCGAAAGAATTGCTGGATTTTGCGCGGCAGCTTCAACCAACATCGAAACTGCGGGAGCTTAGAAACCTGTTATCGCTACGGTCGAATGAGGAACATGTAATTATTTTCACTGATTATCGCACAACAGCACATTGTATCGCGAATTCAGTGGGTGGGATCCTGGTTGACAGCAGACTAACCGATCGGCAATTGCGCGAGCGTCTGGATGCTTTTCGTGCCGGCCATGAAGGGCGAATTCTAGTTGCGACGCCCCGACTCTCGGAAGGGCTCAATCTTCAGTTTTGTCATAATGTTGTGAATTTCGACCTTCCATGGAATCCCTTCAAGATTGAACAGCGAATAGGTCGAGTCCATCGAGTAGGTCAACGCTCACCTGAAGTATTCATCTCAACATTGTCATCGTCTGACACAATCGAACAGCTTATCAAGGAGTTTCTGCAGAGCAAACTGCGCATGTTTGAATCGGTTGTAGGCAGGATGACGCACCAAATCTTTGAATTCGACAGCGGGGGCACAATCGAGGAACAAATAAAAGGCATACTTGCGAGAGTAGAAAACCGGAAGCAACTAAGACGTGAATTGGACGGTCTCTCTTTTGCTCAACCGATTCTCACTCATGACCCGGAAATAAACAAACCGCCTAAACCGACAAATATCACTCTATATCTTGATCACGCTTGGGACCGTTTTTCGAGGCCGAACGATAATGATTGAACTTCGTTCGCTAGTTGAGATCGCGTTACGACGGTTCGGCTGCCACTGGGAAGCCGTAGAGGAAAATCTACTTCATGCCGCAATCCCTGCAGAGTCTCCAATGCGACAGATTCTGGACATTGGTGACTCTACCTATCTCGCGCTGGTTGAGTTCGAAGAAGACAGAATTGCCGGCCTCGAACCAGTTCGTCATCTAATCCCGGGTTCGATTTACCTTGACAGATTCTTCAGTAGCCTTACTGAGGAGGGCACTGTTGGTGACGTCGTGCTGCCTAGTGCTTACACTCGTCCTGATGACTTATCCGTTCGCTGTTTTTTGATGGACGCAATTCGCGACACTAGCGATTGTGCGATTACGAAGTACGAGGAAGAAGGGCACCGGTGCGTAACATTTCACTTTATCATCGATCTATTCGCCATAGAGGCAAGTAAGGCACTCGTTTCCGTCACCTTCGATTTTGATAGCAAGCGACTGATCAGCAACCCGAACATTAACGAACTCCAGAACGCCGAGGTAGCAGTTATTGAAATAACGGATTCGGATCTCACAGCAGCAATGCCCACCGTCTTAGAAAGTATTAGAGCTGAAGCGTGTTGTGAAATCGAATCGTATGCTATGGAACACAGCACCGAGCGCAGCTCAGCGAAGAAGAAGTTACAGCGCCTGGCAAGGAAACAAGGTGACTACAGCCAGGACCAGCGAGGCCTTACCAAGAATGAATCTCTCGACCACCAACTGGAGGACATTGTTCACGACTGGGATCAGAGGATCCGTCACGCAGAAAGCCAATACCTAGCTGAGGGCGCGCAGATCACACTCGTAAGTGCGACACGTCAGATTCGACCTTTCGGTCGCTTTGAAATCAATTTTCCTGGCCGAAGTGGGAATGTTGATACTTGGAAGGTTCTCTACGATCTAACAAGCGGAACTTTTTTACTTCCGGAATGCAATTCATGCGGAGCTACTGTTAACAGGTTAGCGATCGGAGAAGGTCTTTGTTCGCACCCGCTTTGCGAGAGCTGTGCGAACGTCACCCCTGGGTGTTCGCACCCAACCTGTAAGCCATGCCTCCGCAAATGTCATTTATGCACCGGGACTATCTGCCCGAATTGTAGCTTCCAGTGTAACTACGTCGAGTGTTTCTCGATCCTTTGTGAGAAGCACAGGAGAGTCTGCTCGAGTTGTGACAAATCTGTTTGCCGAACACATCGGCAGTTCTGCAAGAGGTGCGAGCGCTCATTTTGTATTCGTTGTAGCCGCAATCACGAGTGGAAGCGCGCAGATTGCGGACACCTCGTCACGTGCAGCCTAAAACCGAAGTTCTGTCGCGTTTGCGGGACCGTTCTGTGTATGGCCTGTATCAAGCGTTGCGATCGTTGCGGAGGCCACGCGTGCAACAAACATTCAGTGGAGTGCCTTAGTTGCGGTTCTCATGTATGCGAACGATGCTACGGCTTCGATTGTGCGGCATGCGGCGCGGACTGTTGCCGTGATCATTCCTTTCAGTGCAAGCGTTGTATGCAATACTTCTGTTACGAACATAGTCAATGGTGCGCGGTTTGTAATCGGATAATATGCGATCGGCATGTCAACATTTGCCGATCGTGTCAGAGTCCACTCTGTGTTTGGCACAGCCGTGAAATCACTGAAGGAACTCTCATTAGGTGTGCAATATGTGACGAAACGAGCGAGACCACGCTTCTGTGCTGCACCAATTGCGAGCGACTTGTTCATCGAAAACTCTTGTTAGCGATTAACGGAACGAACGAAATCTTGTGTATCGAGTGTCGGTCGAAATGTTCTCGCTGTAGCCAATCTATGTTAGTCCTTGAAATTGAGCAGTGCGTGACGTGTGGACAACTCCTCTGTAATGACTGCCTCGTGAATCACGCTAATGAGTGCATCACTCGTCATATTACGGTTGGGGAAAAACTTAGGCAGATTCAGGCTTGAACAGTCCGCAGCCTTAGAGATTATCTTAGTTATCTGACGAGCCGGTACTCGCTCGAACACTCCAAATGTCCGATGTAGATGCCGCGCCCCTTTTACTGAGCGCACATTGCTCGTCTAGCCAAACATTTCCGCAAGCGGAACGAGCGCCGTAACTAACTCAACGTTGGCTGACGTGGCTCCTTTTTTCGCAATTTTAGGTCCCTCTAAGCCTGGCCGGTGTAGTCAGCTGGTTTCTTGTCTCAGCAAGCCACGAAGTATTAGTGTCATCGCCTGATTAACATGAACAGTCGACGCCAAAATAGAGTTGTCTTCTACTGTCAATCCGTTGTTCAGACTCGCCCACGTAAATCTCGCAAAGGCATCGCGAGATGGCCAAGGTCGATGTGTTGTCCGGGGAACTAGCCCGAGTTCCTCGGCGATATCACGCGCACAGCCACCGAAGCCGCCGAAAAGAAACAGTGGCTGCCCAACGTTGAGCGCCGCTAGAGATTCCTCTGCAATGCCCGGCATTCGTCCCTTGAACCCATCAACCTTGCCGCCAAGAGAAACTCGCGCACTAGTGGCACGAGTAACAAAGTTCCGCATTGACGTCAAACCCTCTGACCATTCCGCTTCTGTCGCTTGACGCTTTTCTATCTGATACCGGTCCTCATGAGACATCACTGACCCGTTCAAAGTTAAGTAAACAACGTCTGCCACACCTCTTAGCGAAGCAGATAAACCCCGCAATTGTGGAGTATCGAAACTTATGTGAACCGGCCACGCGAGGACGTTGGTAACCCCTACGCGCTCATCGCCCAAGTCCGCGTCGCAACGATAACGAGCAATGAGTTCAAAGAGGACTTCGGTGAAGCCGCCTGGACGAAGATCACCACCATAGAACAAGCATGCGCCCATCGCGAGAAAATGCCGCGCAACTTCCGCCATGGAATCAATCAGATGTTCATTACCCAAACCAAGCACACCTAGGTCGGGACTCTCCGAGATAGATATCGCGACTGCGTGTTGGCTGAGAGGCTCCTCGTAACTCATATAGTCGTTTCCGCCAGCCATTCCGTCATACTGCGCAATCGAACGGCGGGTGCAATAACCTCAAACAATCGTTGCTCTTCTGCGCCTATAGGCGGATCGGGATATACGAGCGTTGCGCTGGTTAAGCTCTTCAATGCGGCAAGTGAAATAAGCTCGGGCGGGCGCGGTAAGAAAGTTACATCCGATCCGGCTTTTCCAGCTACTAGTTCAATTCGGCAACGCCACAGAAAATCCTTCAAGATTTCATCGAGAAGACGTCGAACGACATACTCGATTCTGTCAGCCGCATTCGGATCCATTCGAACAAGGGGCACGTTGCCCATATAAGGAAAGGAACGCTCGTCAATGTCGCTGACACAGTTCGCCACCACCAAGGGTACGCTCCACCTCTTGGCTTCAATGATTTCGCGTCTGCACCATTCGCGAGACGAATATGAATCGGTATGGATTGCAACGACTGCGCTTACTTTAACCTTCTGTAAGATTACCTTATTGAACCGTAGACCTGCAGGGATATCGTGTACGTCGAAGAAGCTAGCCAAATTATCCCCCTCACCGCCATAAAGATTATCGCGAACGAGGTTTGCGATCCGCTCGCCGTCTGAATCATGCTTCGAATGACTGAGGAAAACGGCTACCTTAGTTAGATATTGAAGTAGAGCTTCTTCGTCTTTGGTCGGGTGTTTCAACTGCGCAAGATAGTGTCGCAACATACGACAAAACTGGTAAGTGAGACTGCCAATTAGCCTGCGCTCACGCTCATCCAACGCCACAGACGCCCACTTATCCCAGCGCACAGCCTGCTCTGCCACACCGAGCTGTATTGCCTGCTCGTCAATTGCAACAGGAAATACCCGAACTGCCAAGCCTGCAGCGTCGGCTCGCTTCGTAAGATCGTGTGCCCATGTTATCCAAGCCGGATCGGTTACCCAGTGTCTGTCAAGCAGCAGAACTATCGCTGACGTCTCGGCGTCATTGAAATCTATATCAATTGGAGTACTGGAGCCTGGCTTAAGAGTTGAGCGGTAGATAACGCTAAGACCGGCGCCACCCGCAACATTCTCATAGAGGTCACGCCTATAATGGTCGTAAAGAGATTTGGCTATCGCCTCACCATCCGCAAAATCTGGATGCCAAGCTACATAGATAACGAGGAATGGCCGAGTTGAGAGCGCCATAGGTCTTATGCATTTCTAAGTCGTCGCTCACGTGAATTACTAATGAGCTTCTTATCGCGACCGTTTGATTGTTCGATTAACTGAGTGCAGGTAACTGCTCCCGAAGTGATGTTCTTCCAATCTGTCCAAACCGCATAGCCCGTTTTTATGTTGTCAAATAGTCGTCCGGGCACAGTCACTTTCTTCTCAGCCGATACGGGTGCTGTGGGAAGCTGTACACCAATCAGGCCGTGTTCCTTTTCGAGCGTCGCCTTAATCTCCCAATCCACATACCTCCGACCGGACGTATCCTTGCCGACAAGAACAATAGTGCACGAGCTACCTGATATGTAGTTTTCCCGTATTCGACGCATCACATAATCTACATCATCACTATCGACCTCACGTTCCAGGGAATTGTCACTGATTACGTCATAGGTGTCGCAGAACGCCTTAGAAAAAGCATCGTAGTACACTTGGTCGCCCGCATGATGATAGCTGACAAAAACCTTACGCTTGACCTGTTGCTGGCTGGTTGGAAACATTTAGGCTGCCTTTCTCGCGTAGTGTACTCTCGTTTGAATAGACTAGAAACAGTCATTTGGGCGGAGCGTTGAATTCCTAAACAGATCATTCTCGTGGTCGAATCCAATGGCGAAAACTGTTACCTCTTTAACAGCCGTTTAGCCGCCCCAAGAAAATCTGCTTGTGAAGTGGGATAGATTCGCACGGTATGATCGCTACTACCAATTACCAGCTTGGAGCCATCCGGTGATAGCGAGAAGGGAATACTCGAGTCTATGATTCCGGCAGCTTCGAAAGTTACGAGAAGCTTTCCGGAACGCGTGTCCCATACCCTCACTTTCCTAGACACGTCGGCCACGTGCGTACCGTCCGCCGAAAACGCGACAAGGAATGGCGATGGGTCGCCTTTCCTCATCTCTAAATGAACGGGTAAATTTCTCCCTGAAACCCACAAATCACCTGCCTCATCTTGTGTCAAAGTAAGCAATCGCGTGCCGTCAAACAAGTACTTCAGCAATAGTCCCGGCGGCCTCGCGATGACCGCGGAAGCAAGCCGAATTGGTGTCCCACGCTTCAAATCAATCTCCCGCAAGTCCCAGAATTTCAACTCCGAGCTGTACCCAAACCAAAGGTGCGTTTGGGCAAAAACACCAGTTATTATTGAGTTGCCATCCGCAGTGAATGAGAAGGTGGTTGTTTTCTCATCTAATTTGACGGTTTCTACGAGTTTGCATGTCCGAGACTCAAGGAAATCCACGCTAATAGCCTGCGATGGAGATGTAGAGTAGGCCGCCATTAGGTAGTCGCGACCCGTGAGAAATGAGACTCCGGCAAGAATATATCTGCGATCCAGAAGCGAGCAGATCGAACGACCAGTTTCTGTGTCCCATGTTTTGATTTCGCCCTTCTCGTTTACCGTAACGAGTTGCTTGCCGCCAACCTGGAAAGCAGCGCGTTTTGGCCGAAACTGCTGACTGGGACCCTCAGAAAGCAACTCATCAGTGATCGCGAGAGTTCCGCGCAAATTGCCCGTCTTAACGTCCCAGAGTCGTCCCTTGCCATCATCAGCGATCGTCAGGACTGTCGCACCGTCTGGTGAGAACGCAACCATGTCAATCGCACCTCCGTGCGCGCGCAAGGCGGCGAGATTCGGCGCCATGCACGTGTCGGCAATGCGCACGCTGCGTCCGCTAACCGTAACGACGCGCGCCTCCCCGCGTACGAAGGCTGCGGACATTACTGTTGCTCGATATCCTGCCAATCGACGGACGCTGCCGTCTGGGCTCTGCACGTACACGCGATCCTTGCCAGACGCCGAGAAGTCTCTGATCATCGTGATGATCGAACCATCGTCGCCGAAGCCTGCAAAATCGGCAGCGATTCCTTGGCCTGGCGACTTGAGCACAACCTGCCTGCTTGAAAGCGGAAAGTAGACCATAACTATTGGCTCATCCCCGCGACTCTCGGCCGAGAATCCGTAAATGGCCGGCTCATTGTTAGGCGTAAAAGCAACGCGATTACCGCCGCTCAGCCCCGTCAAGGCTTGTTCTCGGCCAGTGGAGATTTCACAGACGGTTATGTTCATAGACCAATCCGGTTGCGTGCTGCCAACCAGTATGTGGCTCCCATCGTTATCGAGCGCAACATCACCTAAAGCATGTTTGGCACTACAGCCGGTTTCGATTCGCTTTGGTTCTGGAGCGAGCAAGTCCCACACATCGAGTTTGATCTGTGATTCTTTGGAGCTTAGTATCGCGAGCCGTCTACCATCGCGGGAGAAAGAGGACGCCATCACCACAGCAGGAACGAAAATTTCATGGGCTTTCTTGCCTTTCAACACGTCCCAGACGACTAATCGGGTTGATTCGTCTAGATCGTTTGAAAATCGCCCCAGAATCTTTTCGCCGTTCGGTGAGATGAGAGGATAACCTCCACTCGCGCCGGTGTCGTCAACGGGCAGCGAATAGTCGACGGCCATCACCGATGTCGTGATGCCGTCCATTACTTCGCCGGGGATGTCGCCTCCTTGGGCGACGCTTTCCTCCGCTGCCTGGACTGCGAGTTTGAGCCCGTCTGCCTCCCTACCCGGTTCGCGCGAGAGCAGGGCCGAACGTGATCCTTCTTCTCGTCGCGAAGTATCTGCGGCACGCATAGCGGATTGGCGCTCGAGTGCTTGGGCTTGCCGCTTCGCTTGCTCTGCGGTTTTCTGTTGTGCGGCAGAAGCCTTGGCGGAATTGCGAGCGGCTTCGGCTTCGCCCTCCAACCTGTGAGTCTCGGCTTTGAGGCTCTCCAGTTGTTGCCTCTGCTCATCAACTTGGCGATTTGTTGCAACTAATTGCTGATTCGCAGTGGCCTTAGCAGAATCAGCCAGTCGTACTTGAGCTCTCGCAGCACCAATTAGCAAGAGTGATACGGCGGCAGTGATGACAATGACGCTGACTCCTGCAAGCAGCGAGGCGCGCAACCATTGATTTCGGCGCGTGTAACGAAACGAGTCTTTGATGAGATCGACAACTTCTGGCGACGGGTCGCCGGCAAGAACACGCGCGCCTTCTTCACGAATCTTCGCGATCCCAAGTACGTGTTTCCAATCCTGCTGATCGACAAGAGCGCCGTCAACGTCCACTGGTATAAATGGCCGATGCGTGCTTCGGAACAACTCAATTTCCTTGCGAACAAAATTGGATGAAACGGCATTCTTGGTTCCTATGAGAACGAAAACCGTGCTCCTTAGTATCTTTTTCTTTAGCGTTTGCGGCAGGTCCTGGTTCGGGTCAGGAACCAACTGATCAAAAAAACAGATATGCTTCTCCGCCGCAAGGCGGGCAGCCAATTTTGGAACGTAGCGGATCGCATCGGAGCGGGCGTATGAGATAAAGATATCATCGCCGAAAAAGAATCTATAAAGCTTCTCGAACATGGATTCGCGTTGCTTCGGAGGAGGAGGAGGTCCAAAATCATTGGCGTTATAACTAAGGACCGGTCGATTATACATAGTGCACACCTTCCATAAAGCGATATTTCGTCCGATGCGGGAGTATTCCGGTCGCAACTGCGGATGCAGCAAGAAACCTTTCCTGTCGGCCCGTCAGAGATTGTCTATTATGCCGAATTAGCCAAGAACAAGCGCCGCTATTTCAATTTTTCCTTAACTTGCTGAACAACCGCCATAGCGTCCCCGGTCCATACTTCATATCGTCGCTTGTCCTTCAAATCGAACTCTTCCAATATCGCCTTCCGTTCGCCAGCTGTCCCGACAAGAAGAGGAAGCACTCTCGTTTCACCCGTCAGTATTTCACGATTAAGAGCTATGTTAAGCTCCTGGAGAGGCCAGGGCTTCCCAACAGAATGTTTACTGAGGATGGCTAGCACGTACTTGGAAATGCGCAGGCCTTCTTTTATCTTCAAGAACAAGCTATCGCCCCATCGTATCTCCGCCTTGTCGTACCAAACTGTTATGTCCGTAATCTCAAACGCCTTAACTAATGGATCAGCGATTTGATCTTTGTCTTCCGTGGCGTGACAAATGAAAACGTCCCGACTCATTGTCAGTGGCAGTTTGATTGGCTTTTGAGCCGCGACTAAAGAGCCGACCAATCGGATTAAGCTGTATGGTTCCGATGATTTCGGAAGAAATCTCACATTCGCTGGTCGGCCCGATAATTCCGCTTCCAAATCGGACTCATCAAAAACCGAATAGAGAACAACCGGAATATCCTTGGTCTTCGAGTTCGCCCTAAGTAGTTCGACCCAACGTACCCCCGCACGATAGAAACCTTCCTTTTTGAACTTCTTCAGGGGGCACTTGATAATCGACATTCGGATCCGTCCAGCGAAGCATTACATCGATAATTACGATATCTGGCGGGCGCTCTGAGAATGAAATAAGTTGGCCTCTAAAATCGAGTTCGGTTTCAATCCGATCAACCTCAATGGTTGGCCAAGTGTCGCGAAGCCACGCCGAAATGGTACGGCTCCAGGTACGCCAAAAGCCATGGCGCCTAAGATCGTTACTACAATTCTTCCAAGCATTGGCGCATCATTGTATGACGCAACTATTGAATTTAGATAAGCTCGTCACGCGTCGTTTTCGTTGAAGCGCACGTAATGCTCGAAACGAGGAATTGTGGTTGTTATTTTGCCAAACGAAGAGTAAGGCTCAAAGACCCAGACTGGCTTTTTCTTTGCTGCAGCTATTCCACACTCAAATAATATCCAATCCCTTGCCGACGGCAGAGCTTCTACCGTTTCGCTCAACAAAACGAAAACAGCACTCGACCCCTCAATATCCCTTTCAATCAGTTCGGCGGTAACGCCCACTGGTGGTGCTTGTTCGTATTCGCGATATAAGTCGGTGACACCGGCTCCGCGAAATGCCCGAAGAAAAAGGTTCTTTATGCCCTCATCTCTTTGGCTGTGGGATATGAAGATTTGTGCCATATGATTCAGGATACGTCTTTCGGCGGTTCCGCATCTTTCGCCGTTCCAGATTCGTAGGAGCAGAGAGCATAACAGTTCGGCAATCGCGGGCGAGCTTATTCCCGCTCGAATTCACTGTCAATGTCTTATGACCAGCAATATGCGATTCCATGAGGCATTTCGACTTACACCAAATTCTTCGCGAAAGCCTCTCATCTCTCTGTCGTGAGGTCTAGCGTTACATTCTATTCCTGGCTACGTGGCGCTGGCTTTGAATTGATCAATCAAACGTTTACGATATTCGGCTCCTGGAGTCGAGTCAAGAAAAAGGATGAAAGTCACTGTGTGTATATGCGGGGCAACCCTTGACGCTCGGTCCGGGCGACGTTTAGCTTACATCTTGTGGCCCCAAAATATCTGGCGATCGTTTGGATTAATTGTTCTCTGAACAACAATTCAGCGAAGCTGCTCCAGAGCAAATGAACATCGAATGACAAAGCCTTTTGCTCTTACAACTCCTGTCCCGGACGCCATAGCGCGATTCGGCCCGCTGTGCTGCGAACAATGTTTCGAACATCCTTGGCTGTCCCAGTACATAACCAGACATTCATGTGAAGTCGGATCATGCGAATTTTGTGGTTCGCAGGATGTTGCATTAATCGAGGTGAGCGCGTTGTCGCCTTATTTTGGGAATTTGATGACTATTTATTCGCCCGTCGGTCCAGACAACTTTAATCCGAATGTCGAAGATCCGCTCGACGTAGGTGAGCCCTTGGATTGGTTGATTGATGAGGACTGGAGCGTTTTTTCCGAAACGCTCTCGGGGACTGAACGTCGTATGGACTTGCTTGAAGCGATACTCAATGCTCGCTGTACGAACTCAGAATGGAGAAGCGATAAAAAAGGCGTACTCGAGGTATTCGACTCGTTGGAGTTGTACACCTCACGCCAAGGCGTGGCTGACTACAAGCTTATCGATGCGTGGGATGAGCATAAGCAAGAGGTAATCATTCGCCGCGGCAGGGCAAGACCTTTTGGGGTTGGAAAAGCCACGCTGAACAGAATCGCAAACGCGCTTGCATTAGGAGCCAGTCTCTACCGTGCGCGTCCCGGCTTCAACACGGTAAGACGTGGTGGGTTCAGTATCGCTGAGCAGCCGTATCGCGACGGTGAAATTGGCGCTCCTCCTAACGCATCCGCGGGGCGAGCAAATAGAAAGGATCAGGTCGTCTTCTATTGCGCCGACCAAGATGCAACTGCAGTCGCCGAAGTTAGGCCTGCGCAAGGCTTCTTTGTTTCACTCGGTCGGTTCAAGGCAAAACGAGATCTCAAGCTTTTAGATTTGGTAATGTCAAGACCCGCAATTAATCCATTTACTGATAACGATTTGCGGATGGCAGTCGAGACGCAGGCATTATTTGCAGCGTTTGCCCGGGATCTGGAGACACCACTTCGGAGAAGCGACGACGACACTACATATCTTCCTTCTCAGAATTTGACGGATGCTGTTCGCCGTGCTGGCTTTGATGGTATACGGTATCCAAGCGCGATGAATCCAGGCGGAAGTAACATTGTATTGTTTGATCCCGCCGATGCGGAATTTGTGGACTCCCAACTTGTTGAAATAACCTCAGTCAACGTCAAATTCGAGCCTTGGGCGCGTGCTCGTTGATCCCGAGCGGGAACTCCTTCGAAGTTGCAACACGCTATCGCTCCAGGCGAAGTCGACTTGAGCGCGCGATATTCCGGTGAGAATCTCGCGGTTCGCGGTATGTCTTCTGTTGTCAAAGGACTTAAGTAAGTGCTGTTCCATTTGAAACGCTTTGCGGGCGGTTTCCCAAAGCTCGAAGTAAATTACTGTGTAGGACAGGCCGCCAAGACTCGGCATCGCATATAAGTTGAAATCACGCGCGCGCGCCGTGTAGTTAAACGCCCAACCAATTTTGAAGGCAAGCTCAGATGCACCGTTTATCTGCATAGCGTATGTATAAGCTGGGGCACGTCTGAGGTGCATGATGCCGCTTCTCATTGTTGACGGCGGCGGCGCATTGCGGAGACGGGCTACTTCAGCGCCTTCGAGCCGTGCCTGGATTTTCAGTGAAGTTAGAACCGGGACCTCGGTGCGTGGAAGTTGTAGTATCCGATCCTCTTCCTCGGCATGTAATGGAACGATTCCTGAGGCCGCATCCATGTTGAATCTGCGTGAGCTTACTTGGTCAAGCCGTGGACCATCTACAAACATCCAGGCCCTGTGAATGATCAAAGCGTAGGGCCATTTATATTCGCCGTTCTCAAAATCGTGGGGAAAGGTTTCGATGTCGAAATCCAAAGATGCGACCGGCTCCGTTGTTGGTTCCATAATACCGAGGAGTCGTCCTTGGTCTTGTGGAGCGGTTGGTCCTTGTTTCGTTCCCGCCACGGCAACCAGGTCGCCTGGTTTCAGAACCTGACGTGCGCTTTCTCTTTTGCCGGCGAGGCCAAATTGGAGAGGGCCAGAGGGCGACGAAAAACCCCAGGCCTTGGTAAGAAACATGGTCATAAAGATGGGTAGTGCTGAGGGTTGCGCAAACGCTGTTAGCTGTCAAGCGAGTCGGACGCAAATCAGTTATTTTCTTTTGCTAGCTACTGCCACCCAACCGTTTTAGGTTTTCGATCAGTCGGAAATGGCCTTCGATTAATTGAAGAGCAGCGCTGAAATCCGTTTGGCTGCCGGTTCTGCCGTGCAAGTTATGGCTACAGTCACTGAAAATCTTAGTCAATGAAGCTCGTTCTGCAACGACCCGATCAACACTCTTATTGTAAAGCTGACAAAGCTCTGAGCCGTCAATTTGCTGGTTAAAAGCGATACCACAGGTGGATTTCATATGGTGCTCCACTAGCGTTCGAAGATGATAAAAGCCTCCTGCGACGTCACCGCATGTCGCGGCGCGGACGCTATCTCGATAAACATCGCTGAGCCGGGTGGGAATCTCGAACGGCACAACCGGAAAATATGGACTGCTTCGCCCACAAACCTGCAATTTCAAAAGTTCGCGCCTGATCAAGAAAGTAATTGGCGCAGACTTACATTTTTGACATTGAAAATTGAACAGTATGGTCTGATAGCCAAGCGGCTCTTTGATCGCCTCTGGATTAATGTGATAGGGGCTCATGGCCAGGTGAGGAATGGAGTCGTGTAGTTCTTTGCCTTTGCATCGCCCACACCATGTTTCGATTGTCGGGATTAAGAACATGAGACGCATCTCTCGGAGAGGCGCCTGGAGCGGGTCGCTTGGTGTTAGCTTTGTGAAGTCGCGTTCGAAGGTAGTGAATCCTCGATTTTGACTGTACGGAATCCACGGTCGATGCATGAATTCATCCGCAAGTGCCTTGGTCGAGAAATTGCCATCCGCTTTTGCAAGCACGCCCGTCAGATCTACTGACCGATTCTGATAGAGGTAGCCTTCGGCAAGTAGAATTTTCAACACATCATGAATCGACTTACTCATGATATGTTCCACTTCAGGTGATTGTGGGCGTTGAATATATGTTTCTTGGATTTCGTGGTTAGCCGTCATGCGGAGTATTTTAAGCTAACTCAACGTGTAGAGTAACGATATTCACCTAGACTTCGTTTTGCGATCTGCAGGGATGGATGTGGGAAGATTCATCTCATCATTGATTATCGTCTCTCGAGAAACTCGCCGCGCCCGGTCGTTGAAACCGCGCGCGCGTAGACGAGTAGGACGTCAAGGGTCGGTTCCAAAATCGCTCGCTCATTTTTTGAGATGTAATCTCGTTCAATCTGCTCTCTAAGACCCAATATCTGATCAGATCACTCTGAGAAAGCCCCAAATGAACCCGGATTTTCAGCAGCTTTTCAGGTGTACGTGACCCTTCTGTTGTCACCTGTTAGAAGCCCTAAATGGGATGTCTTTTTCGTCATCGATAATTGCTTCAAGGACATCCCCGCTTTTGTTACGAGATACCGCGCGTGCGTAAGCGAGTAAAACATCGAGAGTCGGTTCCAAAAGTCCGTTCTCAAACTTAGAAACATAATCACGTCCAATTTGGCCTTCTAGGCCGAGATGCCTGACCAACCCACCCTGTGAAAGTCCTAATTGCTGGCGAATTAGCAGCAGCTTCTCAGCAAGCCTTGCTGGTCTTAAACGCTTAGACTTCGATCTCTGCCGACTTTTTTCTTTCCCTGCCATCTCAGGATTCCCTCCTGAGAAAGCAGTGTTGATTTGTCCGGTCTAAATCCTTGCCTTTAGAGATGTACGTCTCTAAAATACGCCCGAACCCATGATCTGCCGCTTCATCGAGCCTATGGCTCTTAGCGACAGCCTCCATCGCTCGTAATTACGGAGGGCTCTGGCATCGTGCGATGAGCAAGTTCAAAGAGTTCCTGTCCATAAGATAGCAAACTCTAGGTTTGTCGGGTAGAGCACGGTCGAGACATCACGTGTCCACAAAAGACCACAACGAAACTCTTGCGGGCATTCACTTGGCGATTGGTATGTTCTTAGTACTTGGCCTCTTCGTCTCGCCCTGGGTGATAGGCCACAGACGACAAATTGAGACGATCGCCTTAATTGCTGTCGTCTTGTTGCCTGCAGCGCTCCTAATTTATCTCCGCGGCGTTCACGATTCGCCGAAAAAAGCCCGTGGGTAGGAAGTTGGCGTTGTGGTCCGTCGTGGTGCTTTTCGTGATCTTCTGGCCTGCCGCAATCTACAGCTGGTGGTTCATGTATAGTGAGGGCGCCAAGAAGATGTATGGGGTCAAGGAAGAGTAGCGCATCCTCGACAGGACGGATGTCACAAACAACCGAAGCAAAAACGATCGCGGCTGCCTTTTCTTATTGATGCCGTAGCTGAATTGATGTCTGTGCATAGCTCAACAGTCGAACGACTTCTCGAAACCCGGACGCTCGGCTTCTATCAAGTCGGTCGTCGCCGGCTAATCAGTCAACCACACCTGAACAAGTACCTGGCCCAGGTTGAGAGAGAGCCGATGACAGAGAGTCACCGACGGTGATCGTTTCAATATGCGATCGCGTAAGGTAATGACTTTGATCAAGCAAAAAACTCGAGTAAGCGCCAAGCGTGTAGCTGAAATCATTGGCTGCTCCGTAAAGACTGTGTATAACCGCGGCGCCGGCACGGACGGTCTTACACAAATCCGCAATGGGCGACGTCAGGTGCGTTTCATTCTAGAAGAAGTAATCGCGCTAGCTGAACGCCAGGAACGACAAGCACAGAAAGCGCGTGACAGACACGCGAAAAGTGCACGTCCAATGGGAGAAGTAATGTAGTGCCGCTTTATCAGATTCAGCGTTACGGATCGCCATAAAAAATGACTTCGTGACATGTTGGGTCTGTGAAAACCGTTTCTAGAATCGGATCCCAGTTTTGGCTTCGCAAAAGATAGCTCGTCCTGGTCGCAACTGCCCGCCAGATGCGTTTGGGTTGGTCAATCAAGAAGTAGCTATTGAGTTGGTCGATGAAGAGCCAACAGAAGAAATGATATCTGCTCTCGAACGTTTTTGGGAAAAGGTTTTTGTGGAGCTACTACCTACAGAAGAAAGTTCTGTAAAAGCGAAGCGGAAGAAGCAATGACTCAAGGGTGGGAACTTGTTCCTCGACTGAGCCGTCATCGTTAGGTATTTCACAAACAGTCACGTGCTTTCGAACAACGGTACATCTCCGTTGCTGAGCTTTCTGTTCGCTGGAGCGTTTCACGTAGCAGCATCCACCACGGAAACTGCGGTTCTGAAGCATTGACCCCGATTCGATTCGGTAAGGCTGTTCGATTCCTTCGCAGCGAAGTTGAAGCGTTTGAGAAAGCTGTTTTTGACAAGAGGAGCCGAGGACACATCGGAAGCAATCATGACTAGTTCGCCTCATTGGAGGGCAGATGTGCCGTGTCACTGAGGACGGTTATCCTCACCGAATAAGCTGAATATGTCGAGCAAGATCACGGAAAAGAAATTTAGAATCAAAGAAGCCGCCGTAATCATCGGCATTAGCCCGTCGGGTGTAAGACTGCTGCTCGATAACAGGAAGCTGGGATACTACCAATCAGGAAAAAGACGAGTAATCGGCGAAGGCCACATAACCGAGTATCTTACGAAAATTGAGCGAAACAAGACCAAGAAAGTCATTTACTGAAAGTTAGCCGCTGTGGGTCGCGATTAATACTATGACTAGCCCGCGCGATGCTTAGGCGAGCAGTTCACGTCTACCAGGAATATCCTCGACAGACTAGCGTCCCCGACCAAGCTTTCAACCCGCACCACCCCTCATAATGCGCTTGGATACTGCGATCTTCTACTCGCAGGCTTGACTCAGAACTCTACGACCTGTAAGCGTTCGCTAGTTTTCACAAAATGCGTGTTCAAGAGGAAAAGTGGGTAGTGAGAAAACGAGACAGAATGTCAGAGAAAGGTGGGAAGTTTTCAAGAACTGGACCCCCATCGTCTGAAGGCAATCCCGTCGTGACACACGAAGAGGCAAAGCTAATAGCCAAAACTATCCTTGCCAATTCGATGGACGCGTTGGAAGAGCCAGTGGCGGCCGAGAGCTGGGTCGCGGCAGATGGCCGGGTTGCCGTTTATCAGATTCCCGTTGAGCAGCCACGCTTTATCATCTTGTCAAACTATCCGCTGTTGCGCCAAGTCCTGTGGGACTTGGGCATGCCTAATGTCCCGCAGGCAATATATTACTCGTGCTTCTTAGGAGGTGGAGACTATACGAATACGACTGGTGAAACTTATAGGAAATCTCAACTCTTCACGGTTGAATTGTTCGGTAGATTTTTAGACTCAGTGGTACCTGAAGACGTTGAACGTGAGTTACCCAAACGATGGCAACCGAACTTTTGGAATGATTCAACATGTGAAGACATCGCAATTTGGAGAACGCGCGTGTATTCACAGCCTCTGACGCGGTTACGTTTAGCTCCTCCGCGGCCGATGAGTCCTTATTCACCAAGCTTTCCTTATCTTGAGAGAAGGTGGGTTCCAGCGAGAGATCGAGATGTTCTGTTGTTGGGCGGCCTGGAAGGATTCAGCGGAGGGTTTTCCCTTCTAAACAAATTCTATCAACGTGCGTCCAGCATACTCGACGGCGCGCCGGCCCGATGGGGTCGCACGCCTATGGATGCAATAGAGTTTTATAAGACAGTCGTCCGCGTTCACAACAAGCTGTGGATTCGAGACGGTGTCAAACCGGGCCAAAAGCAGGTAGCCCTAGAGATGGGTTTGAATCTGAATACATTCAGGAGCAGATGGAAACAAACAAAAGCGAATTGGGACGATATTCCGGGACCTTTTGATGGAGCGAAAGAAATGTAGGCGTCGGTTCCGACTTTTTCATACTTTTTCATCCGAAAAAGATATCTGGGACAGGAGGGAATTCAAGTATAAGAAGAAAGAGACGCAACGTAGAGTTCACAGGCACTTATTTAAGGCAAGAATCATGTCACGCAGCTTGATTGAATTGGTTCAGTTGACTAGCAGCCCACCCAAGTCGGCGCCGCCATCGCGCGACAATAATCGAACTATTCATACTTTCTTTCAGAATGGATTCATAGTCGAACACCCTACTCGTTGGGTGCGAGCTATCTCATTCGAACCCCGATACTCACCGTTAACCGTCAAGCAGTACGCGCATAACGCAAAGGATTTCCTCGTTTGGCTTTGTGAGAGTGAACGTTACCAAGGATTGTCTCTCGACGACGTGCTTGTTGCGGTGAGCCGTCGCGATCTACAAGAGTGGATTTTGGACCGAAAAGCAATACACCTAAAAAGCAGCACACTACGCAATCGAGAGATCGCGATGAAATTGTTTCTGGAATGGCTTACAACTCAAGAAGCCGGTCGGGTTCGCACTCTTGAGAACACACCTTACAAGACAGGAAAGTTAATTTCGCCGGCTCCCCATCGGAGGAAACCGCAGTACATTTCTGAAGAGATGATGATCCGTCTGCTCACTGGTTACCACAACGAAAGCGAACGCTGTCTAGCTCACACCCTATTCGATACCGGTCTTCGAATATCCGAGCTGCAGCGCCTATGCAAACGAGATCTGCCGGATCCAACTCTTTACCCAAAGGGTCTGAAGTATTACCCAGTGTCCATTCAGGGATCGAAAGGTCCCGGTGGTCAGACCAAAGAACGAGATGCACTTATTTCAAGCCCGGTCCTGGCTCGAATTAGCAGATACCATAATACCGTGGAGTATCGCTTCTCTCCTTTTTGGCAACACGGGGATCCAAATAAGCCTGTATTTCTATCGGTGAATGGCCGGTCAATTTGCCCAAGAAATATCCGATCTCAAATGGACCTGGCAGCCGTACGAACAAATTTAAAGGCAAGTTTATTCTCCCCGCACAGACTTAGACACGGCGCCGCATTTTCCATCTTAAGGTCTGAGCTTGGCCGAGATTACTTCGACAAACTCTTTCTGGTTCAACAACTGTTCGGGCACAAATCCATTACCACATCTGAAATCTACACCGTTATACCTCCAGCCGTACTGGCGAAGCTCAGCTCTGATCGTGTCGTTACGGAAAAGTACGATGAAGCGAAACGGATTTTCGACGCCACTTATCTTGCGCCGGCAAGGCATAGCGAAGTGAGAGGCCATCGAAATAGCTAATGATCGTTGAGGAGGCTAAATGCCAGCCGGACTGAAAGCCCTACCATTTGACGATAGAAACCAACGCGATTTTGACGAGATGACTGTCCTCATCCGACAAGGCTTGGAGTCAATTCGAAAGAGCAAGGCTTTGAACCCGACGCAGGCGACGCTAGCAAAACTGGCGCAATGCTCCCGCCGAACACTGAGTCTCAGACGATGGCCGATCGAGCAGCTTAAGCGAATCAAGGACGAACGCAGATCGAGAGAGAAAGATCTGCACGAAGAAAGCCCGAACAAATCTGAGATTGACCAAAATCGAGAGCGTCAGTTAATAAAGCAAGTTCGGAATTACCAAGACCAAAACGGAAGATTGTTCGATCAAGTACAACACCTCGAGGAAGAACGATCGAAATCCTCGTTAATCATAAGCACCCTCGAACAACAAGTGTGTGGGCTCACTGAAGAAGGCCAGCGATTGGAAAAGCAGTTACGCATGACAAAGCTGGGTGTAATTAAGGATCAAGGTAAATATTCTACGGCCCTGGTGTAGCAAATGGAAGACGTTCTAGATTTTCAAGCTCATCTACCCACTCCGACAAAGGAGAACCCATATCGCCAGCTCGATTGGATCTTTAAGGACAAGAGCTCGTTGTATTCCAACCAGGGGACCCAAGAAAACTACCTTACGGCGCTCGCATTCTATAAGCGTTTTCTAAAGCACACCCACAACTACAATGCGAAGCTTGAGAAGGATCCGCGATTTTTTGTTGAACGCGAATGGGATGTATTTGCTCTTCACAAAGTCAAGGTTTGGCTCGATGCTACGAATATTGCTGGCCATGATGGTTATCGCAGTTCTCACTCCATTACCAACATTATGAGTGCCCTACGGCAAACTATGGAGCACGCATACGAGCATTCGTATATAGACAAGCCAGTAATAAACGTTCCCATGTCCGAAGCTGTTCGGGAGACGGATTCCCGCTCTGCGTACTCCCTTGAAGAATACGAGCAAATATTCAAGGCGGTAGGTCCGATGATCAGATTCTCCAAGGATTTGCTGAAACCCTACCTGCCGACTGGCAGGGGCAAAGACCCGCGGAAGGTGAATAAGAGTAATTCGGAGCGTGGTGAGAAATTGTTCGGAGAAGGTTGGAAGTGTTGGGGCCTAAACGAGAAGAACGAAACTGTGCCGCAAGAAGATAATCTTCGTTGGTATTTCGAGAATGTTTTAAGGTGCATTCCGTTTTCAGCGACACGCAATAATCGTAAGCACCTCCAGTTTTGCCTCACCGCGAGACTTCTTTACGGCGGACTAAGATCGCTCTACCGCAATTGGGGAGTCTCATATTCCATCGACAGCGACGTTATTATGCCACTGTTGGTTGAACTCACTTCCGAAACGGGGTTGAACGTTGAATCGGTGTTATCCCTCAAACGGGATTGCTTCAAGGAGGCTCATCCTCTCACTGGATTGCCTTTTCTCGACTATATGAAGCCCCGAAGCGGTGGAGAGAAAGAACTGCACACGTCGCTCTATGATGACCGTCAGCAAGAGTCACTTGGTCTCAAGCAACGACAATCACGGATCATTAGCAACTCGATCGGTGCGATACTTAAGTTAACGGAACCCCTAGCGAAACGAGCACGAAAGGATGATCGAGAGTATCTGTTCCTGTTTGAACCACAACGGCGAACCAGGAAGGGCGGCTCAACGCACGTGGTTCAGAGGGTAACCCTAACCACGATTACGCACTGGACCCAAAAAATGATCAAACAACATGACCTGCGAGCGGATAACGGGAAGCGTTTAAGTTTTAATTTATCGCGCTTTCGGCCTACCAAGATCACGGAAATGGTGGCCCAGGGCTACGACTTCTTCGACATAATGGCGATCGCCGGACATTCATCGATAACCACAACTCTTTCATACATAGATCGGCTCAAGTGGGCCGGTGATTTCCATCGCAAGATCGAAAAAGCGCTAATCATGATCAAGAAGAACAAGGAAGATTATGAGCGACAACCATTGCCTATCGCCATTACAAGAGGAGCTTCGCCCGGCAAATTCATTTTCAAAGCGCCAGTTTGTCACTGCAAGAATCCGTACGATCCCCCGGAGGTCGTGCGCAGAAGTGGCAATTATCATGAAGGAGACGCCTGCTCATACTTCAACATGTGTCTCTCCTGTGACAACGTGTTAATCACCGAAATGAATCTTCCCAGGCTGGTTGCTTATTGCAACGAGATTGATCGAGCGTTGACGAACGTGTCTCAGATTCCTCGACAAGGCGAGCTGTATCAGAAAACAAGAATGCTTCTAGATCAGATCTTAGCGCCTGGAGTTCTTTTCGCGAAAGAGACGCTTGAGTGGGCAACTAATCTGGCTCAGTTCCAGGAATTCGACATCTTGGATTCATTCATCTCGCGAAGTGTGGAACCTAACTAATGGCTAAGCGCTCAACCGCATACGCTTACGCTTACGACGACCAACAAGCGTTGGTGTCCGGGCAATTCACTTTTCATCCTGATTTACCCGTCACCCAGCGGTCGCGATTTGGGGACAACCTGTGGGATTGGTTTGACGAAAACAATGAGCGATTCAAAGTCGTCGGCCAATGTAAACTGCGCTTTGATTGGTCCGCGGTGACGGTTGGCGTTAGGCCTCTGACTTCAAAAGCGAAAAGCCCTGCAAAGAATCGTCGCCGGTTCATTCCGCAATTGCCAAAAGACATCTTGGAGGATCTAAGACGTGCGTTTTATATTACGAGCCTGTTCCCATGGCTTATTCGGGGAAAACGAAAATGCATCAAGAAACCGATAACCATAGTTGCCGAGATTGCAGGATGCATTAATTTTTTGTCGCACATCTATCTGGAAAGACTTCGGGATCAACCTCGGAACCGGATTACAAAATTAAGCGACGTTACCTTGGTTGATATTCGAAAGGCCATTGAGACTTACCCATATGCGTTGCGCGACATGAAAGTGATCTTGATGTTGCTCGCCGGCGAGGTTGTGCAAGTGAATCTCAAACACGGCCGGTTACAGTGGAGCACGTACGATATAAAAAGACTTCATTGGCCGAAACGACAAGAGGACGAACCTATTCCATCGCTACCTGACGATTTGTTCGCACTATTGTCGAATACCTCAGCCGATCTAATACTTGAGTTTCATCTTCTACTAGGTAATGCCACACGTGACGCCTCTACTGAATCAGCGAGAGCTGCGTCAATCCAACGTAATTGGCCAAGATTCAGAGAGATGTATAACAGCTACCTCGGGAGACGTCAGATCTTACGCTTGAAGGGGCCCGGTTGGGTTTCTGTTCACACAAGAAGGTTCGTTAAAGCATTCGGCTTCGAACCTCGAATTCTTTCAGAGTTTCTCTTTGACGTTCGTGTTGCGGCTTTTCAGATCATCCTTCTGTATACCGGCATGAGGTACAGCGAATTAGCTAGCCTTCAGCGCGGTTGCTTGATCAAACGTAACGGAATAACGCTCATTAAATCTACGTTAATCAAGGGTGTGCCGTCTAACTTGCCAATCGACCGGGACGAATGGGTTGCAATACCTATCGTTGAAGATGCCATCGGTGCGCTAGAAGAGTTGAGTCGCTGTAACTTCAATAACTTCCTGGTTTCGAATTTCGATACAGTTAAGGTTGGAGGCGATGAGAATCCCCTTACGCTTAAGGGTTTAACTTGGTGTCTCAATGTCTATCTCGACAAGATAGATGAGCGAGGAATTTGGAAAGACTGGGAAATAACCGCACATCAGTATAGACACGGCCTCGCGCTGCAATTGGCGGAAGCAGATGTTGGGATTCCATATATTACGAGACAACTGAAGCACTACCACTCATTGCTATCAGAGCGCTCGTACAAGATAAATCCGACAACGACCATATATGGAATGCAAAGACAGCGAATCGTCAATAACGCAACCGGCCTCAGGGCTTTTAGAAGCGCAAAGGTCAGAATAGCGAACGATCTGTACGGTGAGCGCCGCCGGTTTGCCGGCGGCGGCGCCACGTTGCACGTTAAGAGGACAGAAGGATTCTTCAGAGGCATTGGTCTGGAGGGAAAAGCCCGAGAGCAATATATCGAGAAGCTGGCGGAGTTTGGTGGTACCGAAATCCGCACGGGCGTAGGGTTTTGTCTTCGTAATCACGTTGATCCGCGAAAGCTCGCCGAGGCGCCTCCTCCGTGTATTGGAGATCTCCAGTGTAATCCCCATACTTGCGTATATTCTGTGGTTCCTGAGGGTCGGAAAGCCGACGTCATAACGCGATATCGGTACGCGGCCAAACAATTGGACTCACCCGATCAGAGCCATCTCAGACCCCACTGGGAAGCAGAGTTGAATGCACATGCCGCTATGCTCCAACAACTGGGCGTCGATCCCCGAAATCTACGAAGCGCGGTACTTAATCCAGACACGGTGGCCACGGTCCTAGCTGGCGCATAGACATGTCCTGAGAGCCAGAGAGATCTTGCACGTCGGCACTACCAAGATCACAAGTAAGCATTTACAATAGCGCCGAACCGTTTTTAGTTTCGCTTTCGGTCCGACGAATCGATTGGATCCTTGCTATTTCGTAGGTTTCAGCGGTGGGTTGTACCCGCGAGCATGCAACGGAACTTTTAGAGTCTGGGTTGTCATTACTACGGATCTACGGCGTCGTTCCCTTCAGTCGGTATTATTTCTCATTCTTGAATCTAGTGTAGTGTCTCAGAAATATCTTTACAATAGAGCTCAACGGCTATATGCTGCGAGTCACTATGTGGGATACCTGTGAAGCACTGGCAATTACCGAAGAGCAACGGGAGGTTTTGCAAACCTGGGTCGGTGCTCGTAA